>JAYUBO010000224.1:0-15782 GCA_043740815.1 Frankiales bacterium
CCATCGGGTACGGCTCGCCGGTACGTCCATCGAACAACACGGCCTTACCGTCGGCACCGACCAATCGAACGCCACCTTCATGGACGAGGGTGGCTTTGAGCAGGCCGGCGATCTCATCCTCACGCGCGCCATCGAAAACCGGGGTCGCAACTTTAGTGCCTGGCTCGGCGACGTCTGCGGCGATCCCGCGGAGCGCGTTAGCCCACGGCTCATCGACGTCAGGCACCTGCCAGCCACGGTGCGCGATCCAGCCGAGGTGGGTCTCAAGCACCTGACCCACGTTCATGCGGCTGGGCACACCGAGCGGGTTCAGCACGATGTCAACCGGTGTGCCGTCTGCCATGAACGGCATGTCTTCGGCGGGAAGAATCTTCGCGATAACGCCCTTGTTGCCATGGCGTCCAGCGAGCTTGTCGCCCTCGGTGATCTTGCGTCGAGCGGCGATGTGCACCCGGACGAGCTGATTGACACCGGGCGGGAGCTCATCACCCTCATCCTTGTCGAACAGCCGAACCGAGATGACCTTACCGGTCTCACCGTGCGGCACCTTGAGCGAAGTGTCGCGCACCTCGCGCGACTTCTCGCCGAAGATGGCGCGCAGTAGACGCTCCTCGGGGGTCAGCTCGGTCTCACCCTTTGGCGTCACCTTGCCGACCAGGATATCGCCAGTGACTACCTCTGCACCGATCCGGATGATTCCGCGCTCATCAAGGTCAGCAAGGACATCCTCGGCGACGTTTGGGATCTCGCGGGTGATCTCTTCCGGGCCGAGCTTGGTGTCGCGCGCGTCGACCTCGTGCTCTTCGATGTGAATCGACGACAGGACGTCGTCCACGACGAGCCGCTGGTTGATGATGATCGCGTCTTCGTAGTTGTGGCCCTCCCACGGCATGAACGCCACGAGCAGGTTCTTTCCGAGCGCCATCTCGGCGAGCTCCGTGCACGGTCCGTCGGCGATGACCTGGCCCTGCTCGACCCGCTGGCCCTCCTCGACGATGGGCTTCTGGTTGATACAGGTGCCCTGGTTGCTGCGGCGGAACTTGTTCAGCCGGTACGTGCGACGGGTGCCGTCGTCGTGCATGACGGTGATGTAGTCGGCGGACTGCTCCTCGACCACACCCGCTTGCTCGGCCGTGATCACGTCGCCGGCGTCGACCGCGGCGCGATACTCCATGCCGGTGCCGACCAGGGGCGCCTCGCTGCGGAGCAGCGGAACGGCCTGACGCATCATGTTGGACCCCATGAGGGCGCGGTTGGCGTCGTCGTGCTCGAGGAACGGGATCATCGCCGTAGCGACCGAGGTGATCTGCCGCGGAGAGACATCCATGTAGTCGACGCCGGAGGGGTCGATGTAGTCGACCTCACCACCCTTGCGGCGCACGAGCACCTTGGAGTCGGAGAACGAGCCGCCGGCATCGAGCGGGCTGTTGGCCTGGGCGACGACGTGCTTGTCCTCCTCGTCCGCGGTGAGGTAGTCGACCTGGTCCGTCACGCGGCCGTTGTCGACCTTGCGGTACGGCGTCTCGACGAAGCCGAACGAGTTGACCCGCGCGAACGTCGCGAGCGAGCCGATCAGGCCGATGTTCGGGCCCTCCGGGGTCTCGATCGGGCACATCCGGCCGTAGTGGCTGGAGTGCACGTCGCGGACCTCGAAGCCGGCCCGCTCGCGCGACAGTCCGCCCGGGCCCAGGGCGCTCAGGCGGCGCTTGTGGGTCAGGCCCGACAGCGGGTTGGTCTGGTCCATGAACTGCGACAGCTGCGACGTCCCGAAGAACTCCTTGATGGAGGCGACGACGGGGCGGATGTTGATCAGGGTCTGTGGCGTGATCGCCTCGACGTCCTGGGTGGTCATCCGCTCGCGAACGACCCGCTCCATTCGGGCCAGACCCAGGCGGATCTGGTTCTGGATCAATTCGCCGACAGTGCGCAGTCGACGGTTGCCGAAGTGGTCGATGTCATCGGTCTCGAAGCCCGCCTCTCCGGCGTGCAGCTTCACGATGTAGTCGATCGTCCCGAGAATGTCCTCCTCGGTCAGGGTCCCCTGGTCCAGCGCCTGCGCGAGCTCCAGCTTCTTGTTCACCTTGTAGCGGCCGACCTTCGCGAGGTCGTAGCGCTTGGCGTTGAAGAAGAGGTTGTCGAGCAGCGTCTGCGCGGACTCCTTCGTCGGCGGCTCGCCAGGACGCAGCTTGCGGTAGATGTCGATCAGGGCGTCATCCTGACCGGTGGTGTGGTCCTTCTCGAGCGTCATCCGCATCGACTCGTAGTCGCCGTAGCGCTCGAGGATGCGGGCGTCGTCCCAGCCGAGGGCCTTGAGCAGGACTGTGACGGGCTGCTTGCGCTTGCGGTCGATGCGGACGCCGACGGAGTCGCGCTTGTCGACCTCGAACTCCAGCCACGCGCCACGGCTCGGGATCACCTTGCAGGAGTAGGTGTCCTTGTCGGTGACCTTGTCGATCTGCTTGTCGAAGTAGACACCTGGGGACCGGACGAGCTGCGACACGACGACGCGCTCGGTGCCGTTGATGACGAAGGTGCCCTTGTCGGTCATGACCGGGAAGTCGCCCATGAACACGGTCTGGCTCTTGATCTCACCAGTGGTGTTGTTGGTGAACTCCGCCGTGACGAACAGCGGAGCCGCGTAGGTCATGTCCTTGTCCTTGCACTCCTCCACGGAGTACTTGGTGGGCTCGAAGCGATGGTCCCGAAAGCTCAGGGACATCGAGCCGGAGAAGTCCTCGATCGGGGAGATCTCCTCGAAGATCTCCTCCAGACCCGAGGTGGTCGAGACCTGGGAGCCGGCGACGGGGCTGGCGTCGAGGGCGGTCTGCACCCTGGCCTGCCAGAGCTCGTTGCCGACCAGCCAGTCGAAGCTCGAGACCTGGAGGTCGAGCAGGTTGGGCACTTCCAGTGGTTCACGGATCTTGGCAAACGACATGCGGGTGGACGGGCGAGGAACGGCCAACAGAAGGTCCTTCCGGGGGCGGCCAGGGGTCACCCGGCTACCGAGGGATCTCAGCGGCGCTTACACACTCGACCGACTGCAGACATCATCGGGACGTGAGCAGATATATGACGGGAGGCAGCGCGGAGGTAAACACTACCCAGGAATCCACCACCTGTCCAAAGGCACGCCTTCGGGCGGCGGTCTGTCGCTCGCAGCGCGTCTTGCCGCGCCCAGCGTCACCGCCTAACAACAGTGGGGCTGGAACCCCTCCCGCGTCAAGACCCCGCGCCCACCCTGTGGACGCCCGCGCCTCGCTGTGGGCCTAGAGCGCCTTGATCCGGCCGACCAGCCAGTGGCCGCCCTGGTGCACCATCGTCAGCTCGAGCCGGCTTTGGGTGATCTTCGGCTGCGCGGCGAGCGTGCTGCTGGAGCGCTGGTTGAGGAACACCAGCGTCACCACCTGATTGACCGAGGCAGTGACCACGGAGGCGTCGCTGACATCGGCGACCACGACCGCCTTGTAGCGCGGCGCCACGTCGTTGACGAGCTTGGCGGTGGTCTTGTCGTACTCGCCCTGGAACACACCCGTCGTCGTCGCCCGGCCGGCCGCGAAGTCCTTTGCCAGGTGCCGGTAGTCGTAGCTGAAGACCAACCGGGCCGCATTGCGCGCTGCGCCGACTGCGTCCCGCCGGCTGGTCTCGACCTGGCCCTGACCACGCGACACGTAGGCCTGGTAGCCCAGGAAGGCCGTCAGGACGGCGAGTGCCAGCACGACGCTGCCAAGCACCCACACCAGGTTCCGACCCCCCGTCGCCCCAGGTACGGCGGGTGCGGCGGGTACGGCCGCGACGTCCTGGGTGGGCCTTGCGGGCATGGCGGCAGGCTCCACCGACGTCTCGGCGATCACCTGCCCCGCGGTGGGCTCCGGACCTGTGGCGACCCGTGCCTTCTCGGCCGGGGGCTCCCCGACAGGGGGGACAAGGGCCTGTTCGGCCGGCGCGGGCGCGGCACCAGCAGGGAAGGCGGGGGGCGTCGGGGGCGGTTCGGCGAAGCGGGTGCGCTGCGGTGCCGACGGCTCAGCAGCGCCGTCGGCTGCCCCGGTCGGGGTATCGATCGTGTCACCGAGCATCGGCCGACGAGTAGGGATGTCGGTCACGGGTCAGCTCACCGGATTGAGGTTGGCGACGAGCCAGCGGCCGTCGTGCTTTTCCAGGTCGAGCCGCCAGCGGTCCGTTGTCGTGCCCGGCTGTGACGTGGAGGCGTCCTTGATCGTGCGGTCGACGGCGATGAGCACGGTCGCGGTGTCGTTGTCGGAGCGGACCACGCCGGAGGACCGGATCACGCCCGCCGAGGTCGTCTTGCGCTGTGTGACCACCTGCTTGAGGTCGGTCTTGGCCTTGGCGAATTGGTCCTTGAACGACCCGGTGGCACCGTCGATGATCTTCGTGAGGTCACCGTCGATAGTGGCGGCGCTCAGGCTGTCGAGGTTCAGCATCTCCTGACGCGCGGCGGCGACGGCGTCCGAACGGGCCTGCAAGAGGTGGTCGCGTGAGCGCTTCTCCCCTGCCCAGGCCAGAGCGAGGGCCACGCTGGCCGCAAGCAGGAGCACACCGAGCAACGACAGCAGGACAAGAGCCCGGCGGGCACCCGCAGTCAGCACCGTGCCTCCACCAGGGGGTACGTCGGGGGCAGGGGTCACCGCCCCAGTGTCCCCCTGCGTCGCTGACAGACCGGCCGACGCGGGACCGACCGTGGCCGGCACGGTCGGTGGCGCGGAGCTCATGAGCGATGCAGCGGATCGAGCAGCAACCACTCCCAGGCCGCCGACCCCAAGACCGAAACGGCGGCCGCGTTGTTGCCGACCGTGTAACGCGCGCCGTCAGTGGTGATGGCGTGCCCAGTGCCGGGGTCGTAGTCGGCCAAAACCGTCGCGTAGTCGTTGGTGGCGGTGGTGCCGGCGTACAGGGAAGCAGCCCGAGCGCTCGGCGAGGAGTTCACGCCGCCGCCGTCCTGGGGGTAGGGCCTGAGGCCGTCAGCACGGGGCGCGTTGCCGGCACCGCGGATGTTGGTGCCCGTGGAGCTGGGCGAGGCGCAGTAGGCCCTGGTGTTGGACGGCCGGGCCCCGACGTCGGACGGGTCCCGCTTGGATGTCGACTGATAGCCGGCGCTGCAGGCGGGCGGTTTCATCGTCATGGCCAGGCCGAAGTGCGCCGTGCCGTCGCCAGGTGTGACGGTGAAGCCGCCTGCGGCCACGTTGGGGTAGGTGACGAGGATCTGCCGCAACGCCGGGATCCGGACGGCCTGGATCTGTGCGGACGTGATCAGGTTGCTCAGAAGCACCGGCAGGCTGGTCCGGTTGGCCTCCAGCAGCGAGGTCGTGGCCTTGGCGCTGTCGGTCCCGGCGGTGAACAGCGTCCGGAAGTCAGGGTCGCTGGCGCGCAACTGCGCCGTCAGCGAGGCCAGCGACGCGGTGTAGGACCGGAAACTGCCGGCCACAGCGCGCTGGGTGTCGAGCACTGGTTTGCCGTCCTGGATCAGCTTCAGGGTCTGCGGCAGGTTCTGCGCCGCTGCTGCGGTGAGCTGGTTGCTGGCGTCGATGAGTCGCTGCAGGTCACCACCGGAGCCCCCGAAGGCCTTACCGAGCTCGTCGAGGACCACTGTGATGTCGGCGGTGCTGACGCTGCGGACCAGCCGGTCGAGATTGACCACGAGCTGGGTCGGCTGGATCGGGATCGACGTCATCGAGACCGGGATCAGGTCGCCGCCCCGCAGTGGCGTACCGGAGTCGGTCTGTGGCTGCAGGTCCACGAACTGCTCGCCGACCGCAGATCGGTTGTCGACGAAGGCCTTCACCGGCGTCGGGACCTTGGTGCCCGGCCTCAGTCGCAGCCCGAGCTCGATGCCCCCGGTGATCAGGTTGAGCTTCTCGACCTTGCCCACAGCCACGCCACGGTAGGTGACCTCAGCGCCCTGGAAGATGCCCCCGGAGTCGGTGAAGTCAGCCTTGACCAGGTAGCCCTTGTCGTAGCCCGGTACGAGCTTGCCCAAGCCTGCGTAGTTACCGCCGGCGTAGACCAAGCCGAAGAAGGCAACAACTGCGAACACGATCAGTTGGAGCTTGGTCTGCCGGGTGATCATGCGAATCCTCCGAACAGCAGCCGGCCAAGGTCACCTGAGGAGCTGGCAAGCCCACCCGGCAACCCGCCCAGGCCAGGCACCTTCGGCACGGTGGGCACGCCGGGGAGCTTGGGGAGTGTGGGCAGCGGCAGGGTCCCGCCCGGAGGCACGGCACCGGGCGGCTTGTTGCCAAGCAGGTTCTTCAGCAGGTCGGTGGGGTTGCCGTCGATCGTCGCGAACAGGTTGGCGTAGTCACCGCGGATGCCGCCCTTGCCGTTGGGCAACGCGACAGTGCGAGGGAACGGGTACGTCGTGAGCAGCTCGAGAGCGTTGGGCAGGTCCTTGCCGGCCGCGGACAGCTGGCTGAGGATCGGCTGCAATGACCTCAGGTCCGCGATCGTGTTCTGCTGCGTGCCCTGGATGACCCGGGTCGCGACGGTGCCGAGGTTGCTCAGGCCGGCCAGGACCTTGGTGAGCTGGGCCCGCTCGTCGGCGAGGACGGACGTACCCTGCGGGATATCGCGTAGCGCCACGTCCAGGGTCTGCTTCTGGGCGGCGAGCCGGGACGTGAGCCGGTCCAGGCCGTCGAGCGCGTTGGTGATCTGGCGCTTTTGGGCATCGAGGCCAGAGACGAAGCCGGTGAGCTGGGTCAGGAAGTCCCGTACCTGGCTCTCCCGTCCCTTTAGGGCTTTGGTCAACTCGCTGTTGATCACCTGAAGCTGCTCGATGCTGCCGCCGTTGAGGACCAGTGACAGCGCCCCCAGGACCTCCTCGATGTCGGCGTTGCGCTGCGTGCGCGCCAGCGGGATGTACATCCCGTCGCGCAGCCGCCCCGACGGGTCGGCGGGCTGGTCGAGGCTGACGAACTTCTCACCCAGCAGGGAGGTCTGTCGCAGCGCCGCGTCGGCGTTCTCCGGCAGGACCACATCTTTTTTGATACTTACGGTGACGACGGCCGTGTAGCCACCGGGCGCGAGCTCGATCTTCTTCACCGAGCCGACGGTGACGTCGTTGACCTTGACCGAGGACTGCGGGACCAGGTCGAGGACGTCCGAGAACTCGATCTTGACCTGGTAGCCGCCCCCGCCGACGCCACCGGGCAGCGGGAAGCTGGCAGCGCCCTGGAACTTGCAGCCGGTCAGCGCCAGCGCGCTGGTGCCCACGAGCGCGACCCAGCTCGCCGTACGCCGGAAGGTGGAGCCTGGTGGGCGTCGCAGCGGCTCGATCATGAGGCGCCTTCCAGGATGCCGCCGAGCGTCAGGTCCTGCTTGGGGCTGAAGGAACCTGGGGTGAACGACCCCTTGGTCACGCCGGGAAGGATGCCGCTCAGGACCGCGCCACAGGCCGTGGGGGACTGTCCCGCAACGGAAAGCAGGTTGCACAGCACTCCCGCCCCCCCGCCCTTGGAGGCGCCGTTGTCGCGGGTGTCGAGCGTCCCGGATCTCGGGTTGTAGGCGAGCTCCAGGTTCGACAGGGCGGTCGGTGCGGTGTCGATGAACTCGCGCAAGGCCCGCTGCTGCTTGACGAGGACCTTGGTCACCGAGGCCAGGTTGGTGACGTTGTAGGTGAGGTTGTCCTTGTTCTCCTTCACGAACTGGGCGACCTCGGCGAGGGCGACCGACAGCTGCCGTACCGCGGTGGCCAGGTCGGTGCGCTCGCCGTTGAGCTGGGCGGCAACACTGGCCAGGTCGGTGTTGAACGCGCGCACGGTGCTGTCGTTCTGCGCGATGACCGTCGTGAACTGTTGGAGGTTCGTGATCGTCGAGAACAGGTCGGTCCGGGAGTCGGCGAGGGTCTTGAACGCATGGGACAGCCCACCCAACGTGTCGTGCAGCCGGTCACCGTTGCCGTTGAGGTTGGCCGCCCCGACCTTCAGCAGGTCTGAGAGCGCACCCTTGTTGTTCGCGCCGAACGGGCCGAGGGCCTGGTTGAGGTCATCGAGGTTCTTGTAGATCTCGTCGAGCTCGACCGGTTGAGCGGTGCGGTCGGCCTGCAGGTAGGCGCCATCGGGCAGCAGCGGCCCGGAGGTGTACGCCGGGGTGAGCTGCACGTACCGGTCGCTGACGATCGATGGCGCGAGCAGTACGGCCTGGGCGTCCTTGGGGATCTTGTACGACGCGTCGTAGACCATGTCGATGTGCACCTTGGTGCCTCGCGGCCTGATCTTGGTGACCTGGCCGATCTTGACCCCGAGGACCCGCACGTCGCTGTGGACGTAGACGCCGATGGCGCGGTCGAAGTCAGCGGAGAAGTGCTTCTGCTTGGCGCCACCGAAGATCCCGCACCCGGCGAGGGTGCCGGACAGGCCGGCGATGGCCAGCAGCGCAAGCAGGCGCGAGCGGGTGCGCATCAGCCCTTCCCGAAGCTTCCGGGGCTAAAGCCCGAGGGGTTGCTGAGGTTTTGCACGTAGGTGTCGAACCACCGTCCGTTGCCGAGGTTGTTGGCGAACAGGCGCACGAACGGTGCGAGCTCCGCCAGGCTCCTGTCGAGGTTGTCCTGGTTGGCCTGCAGGACCATCACGACGCCCCTGAGGCTGGCCAGGGCCGGCGCGAGGTTGGCACGGTTCTCCCGCACGAGGGCGATGAGCTGCTCCGACAAGGTGGTGGTGCTGGTCAGCAGCGTGTGGATCGCCTCGCGTCGTGCCTTGACCTCGAGCAGGATCTGGTCACTGCTGCGCAGGAAGGCCACCAGGTCCTGGTCGCGTGCGGCCAGAACCTGCGTGACGCCCTGGGCCCGGTTGAGCAGGTTGCGCAGCTTCGCGTCGCGGGAGGCAATCGTGGTCGACAGCCGGGACAGGCCGTCGAGGGAGGCCCGCACCTCAGCGGGGGAAGTCCGAAAGTCATCAGCGAGGGTCGTGAACGACTTCGCCAGCTGCGTCGAGTCGATGTTGCCCACCGTCCCCGCCAACTTCTGAAAAGCCGGTGAAATGTCGAAGGGCGAGGTGGTGCGGGAGAGCGGGATGGTCCCGGACAGGGTGCCGTCGCCGTCTGGCTCGAGGGAGATGTACTTGCGCCCGAGGACCGTCTTGATCCTGATGGCGGCGCGCGTCAGGGCCCCGAGCTTGACGCCCTTGATGCGCATCTGTACGACGACGTGGTCCCCTTTCAGGGCGATGCCGGTGACCTTGCCGACCTTGACCCCGGCGACCCGGACCTCGTCCATCTTCTGCAGGCCCGCACCCTCGGTGAAGTCGGCGCTGTAGACCTTGCCGCCGCCGATGAACGGCAGCGAGTCGGTCTTGAAGGCACCGATCAGCACCAAGAAGATCAGCGCCAGCCCGATCGCGCCGATGACCGTCTTGTTGCGCTCCCTGAACGGCGTCATCCCTTGCACCGGTCTGCGCTGTTGACGAGCTGGACGCCGTTGACCTCGACGCCGCACAGGTAGAAGTTGAACCAGCTGCCGTACGTGGCGGTCCCGATGATGCGGTTGAGCTTGTCGGGCAGCCGCTGCAGCACGCCGTTGATCACGTCCTTGCTGCCATCGAGGTTCGCGGCCAGCGTCTTGAGCTGCGCGACGTCGCTACGCACGCCGGGGCGGATGCCGTTGAGCAGTCCGGCCGTCGCGTTCGTGAGGTTGCCGATCCCGACGATGGACTGGCCGAGGCTCGTGCGGTCGGCGGCAAAGCCCTCCGCGAGCCGGCGTAGCTGCAGGATGAGGTTGTTCAGGTCGGTGTCGCGCTTGTCGATCGTGGCCAGTACGCCGGTCAGGTTGTCGACGACGCGGCCGATGACGGCGTCCTTGTTGGCCAGGGTCGTGGTGAGCGAGGCCGTACGGGCGAGCAGGGTGTCGATGGTGCCCCCCTCACCTTGCAGGGTCTGGATGATCTCGAAGGTGACGTCGTTGACGGTCCTGGGGTCCAGCGCGGTGAACAGCGGACGGAAGCCGTTGAACAGCACGGTCAGGTCCAGGGCGTTCCTGGTCTGGGCCAGGGGCACCGTCGACCCGGGCTTGAGTGGGGTGCCGCCGCTGGCGCCCTCCGAGATGGCCAGGTACCGCTCGCCTACCAGGTTGCGGTAGCGAAGCTGCAGGACGTTGGTGCTGGTGATTCGCCGGTCACCCTCGAGCTTGACGACCACGTCAGCGAGCTTGCCCTTCAGCGAGACCTTGTCGATCTTGCCGACCTTGACGCCGGCCACCCGGACCTCGTTGCCGGGCAGCAGCCCGGTCACGTCACTGAACTGCGCGTGGTAGCTGGTGCTGCTGCCCGTGCCGAAGTTGCCGATGGTGGCGGCCAGCACGAAGGTCAGAAGCGAGGTGACGACCATGAAGATGATCAGCTTGATGCCTGCTGCGGTGGTTTTCATGTCCCGGCCCGCTTCCGGCCGGTCGTAGCTAGTTGTCGCTGTGCTGCGGTCGATCGGCCGAGTGTCATGACAACCCCACCGTGCTGCCTTGAGCGAGCGGTCCGAGCAGCAAGGTGGCGAGAGCCGGCACGTCGTCCGACGGCTGACCCAGCAGAGGGCCAACAACGGTAGAAATGGAGGTGTTCGAACCAGACGTGGGGTTCAGGTAGCGCGCGGCCGCTGCCCCCGATGGTGCCGCCGCCGCGCCGTATCCGTCCTGGAAGACCGCACCGCCCTGCGGCACCTTGGGTGACGGGAGCCCCAGGCAGTAGGGCCGGCGGGCGTCCTGGTACCTGGGCTCCTGGCCCTTTGAGTAGCCCCCGTTGTCCTGGGTGGACTCGATGGTGATGTGCAGACCCGGGGTGACCCCGCCGAACGTCTTCTCCACGATGGGCTCGTAGGCGGCCAACCCCCTGAGCAGGCAGGGGAACTCCGGCGAGTACGCCGCGTAGAGGGCGAGCGAGGCCTGGGAGTCGCGAGCCAGGCTCACGAGGCGCCGCTCGTTGTCGGCCAAGATGGATCGGGCACTCGTCGCGAAGCCGTCGGTGGAGACCAGGAAAGCGTCGAGCGACTGCTTCTCCTGGACCAGGTTTCGGCTGTTCGCGGACAGGTTGTCCAACACGTGCAGCAAGTTGGGGGTGGCCTCTGCGGTGTTGTTGCTGAGGTCGGCCAGGCCCTGCATGTCGGCGGCCAGCGTGGGCAGTGCCGGGTTGATCTTTTTGAAGTAGGCCCCGGCCGCAACGAAGTTCTGGCCGAGCTGATCGCCTCGCCCACGCAGCGCGCTCGAGAGCCCGTTGAGGGTCTCCGACAGCTCTGCCGGCCGTAGGGCCTGCAGGACCGGAAGCAGGTCGTCGAGGACCTTCTCGGTCTCCAGCGCCGTCGACGAGCGGTCCTGTGGGATGACGTCGCCGGCCTTGAGGTGGGTGCTGCTCGGGTCGGTCGGGACGACCAGCAACACGTACTTCTCACCGAACAGCGTCTTGGGCAGGAGCTGCGCCTGGACGTTGGCCGGGATCAGCTTTACCTTGTCGGGCTGCAGCGCGAGGTCGATGGTCGCGCCGTTGCCCGTGGAGTGCACGCCGCGCACCTCACCGACGACCAGCCCGCGGACCTTCACGTCGGCCGGGGCCGACAGCTGGTTGCCGATACGGTCGGCCTTCAGGCTGACGTGGACGACCGGCGTGAAGGCCTTGCGGTAGAACAGCACCGTCAGGCCGACGAGCATCGCGAGCACGAGTAGGAACGCGACGCCGGACAGCCGCCGCTTGACCACCGCCGCCTTTCCGATGGCACCTGGGACGGACATCAGCCGGCAATCTTGACGGTGGTGGTGGCGCCCCAGATAGCGAGGCTCAGGAAGAAGTCGACCAGGTTGATCGCGACGATCGCGGTACGGACCGCGCGGCCCACGGCCACGCCGACGCCGGCCGGGCCACCCGAGGCGTAGTAGCCGTAGTAGCAGTGGATCAAGATGATGATCACCGCAAAAATCAGCACCTTGACGAAGCTGTAGATCACATCGATCGGCGGCAGGTACTGGTGGAAGTACTGGTCGTAGGTACCGGTCGACTGACCGTAGAAGCCGGTCGTGATCAGGCGGGCGGCGAAGTAGCTCGACAGCAGGCCCACGACGTAGAGCGGGATGACCGCGACGAAGCCGGCGATCATCCGGGTCGTCACGAGGAACGGCAGCGACGGGACGCCCATGACCTCGAGCGCGTCGACCTCCTCGGAGATACGCATCGCGCCGAGCTGGGCGGTGAAGCCACAGCCGACCGTCGCCGACAGGGCCAGGCCCGCCACCAAGGGCGCGATCTCGCGGGTGTTGAAATAGGCGCTCAGGAACGCGGTGAAGTTCGAGGTACCGAGCTGGTTGAGAGCGGCATACCCCTGCAGACCGACCTCGGTGCCGGTGAAGAAGGTGAGGAAGGCGATGACGCCGATGGTGCCGCCGACCAGAGCGAGTGCGCCGGAGCCAAGGGAGACCTCCGCCAGCAGGCGGACGACCTCTTTTTTGTAACGGACCAGTACCCGGCCGGTCCAGGCCAGCGAGCGGGCGTAGAACGACAGCTGGGCGCCAAGGTCGTCGAGCAAGCCGAAGACCCCACCGACGACCTTGCGACCCGCCCGGACGGGAGCCCCCAGGATCGGGGGCAGCGGGGTATTGGTGCTGATGGCCATGTCAGCCCCCCTTCTGGGGGATGACCTGGAAGTAGATGGCCGTGATGATGAAGTTCGTCAGGAACAGCAGCATGAAGCTGATGACGACGCTCTGGTTCACCGCGTCACCGACGCCCTTGGGCCCACCCTTGGCATTGAGCCCCTTGTACGCCGCGACGAGGGCGGCGATCAACCCGAAGATCGCGGCTTTGATCTCCCCGACGTACAGGTCGGGGAGCTGGGCCAGGGCCGTGAAGCTGGCCAGGTAGGCACCCGGGGTGCCGCCCTGCAGGATGACGTTGAAGAAGTAGCCGCCCATCACGCCGACGACCGCGACCATGCCGTTCAGGAAGACGGCGACCAAGATGCAAGCCAGCACGCGAGGCACAACCAGGCGGGCCAGGGGGCTCACCCCCAGGACCTCCATGGCGTCGATCTCCTCACGGATCTTGCGCGCGCCAAGGTCCGCGCAGATCGCGCTGCCACCTGCGCCGGCGATCAGCAGGGCGGTCACGATCGGGCTGGCCTCCCGCACGACGCCCAGGACGGCAACCGCGCCGGTGAAGCTCTGCGCGCCGATCTGCTTGGTCAGGTTGCCGATCTGGAGCGCGAGCACGGCGCCGAACGGGATGCTGACAAGAGCGGTCGGGAAGATCGTGACGCTGGCGATGAACCACGCCTGCTGCACGAACTCGGCGAACTGGAACGGGCGTTTGAACAGACCGCGCAGGACGTCGAGCGAGAGCGCAAAGAACTCACCTGCCCCGCGGACGGGGGCGAGTACGGAAGCTGCCATCAGTCCTCGGTCCGCCTTGCCGTGGGGGTCTTTTTGGCGGACGGTTTGGCGGTGGCCTTCGCTACCGGCGCGGGGGCGGGCTTGCCTGGGGCACTCTGAGCGGTCGTCTTGCGCGGCGCGGACGGGGTGGTCGCCCGCGTCGGGGTGGGCGTCGACCGCTGCTCGGCGGCGGCGCGGGCTCGGCTGATCCGCTCGTCCCCAGCGTCGGGAGCGACCACGGGAACGACTCGTCGCGGGACGTCACCATTTTCCACGGGTACGCCGGTGAGCGGGCGGTCCCGGTCGGCGGGGGCTACCTCGTCCCGAGGGGGAGTCTTCTCCAAGACCGACGTACCTGTTTTGCCGTCGTGGAAGGTCAGGTCCAGCCCGGCGAACGAGCCGGTGGGCGGCACGACGCCGTTGTCGCGAAGCCAGGACCCGGGAGGGCGCTCGGTGGAGCGGACCTGGCCGGTGCTGGTGGCGAGCTGCACCGGAATCGGCGGGAGCGAGCCGAGCTCGATGCCCTTCTCCGACTCAAGCTCACCAGCGTCCTTCTCCTCCGCCATGCCGATGGGTCCCTCGCGTTGGGCATTGAGGAACTGGCGGACGACTGGCTCGTTGCTGGACAACAGCATCTCGCGCGGGCCGAACATCGCCAGGTGCCGGCGGTACAGCAGGCCGATGTTGTCCGGCACGGTGCGGGCGGTGTTGATGTCGTGCGTGACGATGAGGAACGTCGCCTCGATCTGCGCATTCAGGTCGACGATGAGCTGGTTCAGGTAGGCCGTACGCACCGGGTCCAGACCCGAGTCCGGCTCGTCGAACAGCAGGATCTGCGGGTCGAGCACGAGCGCACGAGCGAGGCCGGCACGTTTGCGCATCCCGCCCGAGATCTCGCCAGGAAGCTTCTTTTCCGCGCCGGACAGGCCGACGACGTCCATCTTGTCGAGGACGATGTCCTTGATCTCCTTCTCCGTCTTGCGCGTGTGTTCGCGCAGCGGAAAGGCAATGTTGTCGAACAGGTTCTGCGAGCCGAACAGGGCGCCGTCCTGGAACAGGACTCCGAACAACTTGCGGACCTCGTAGAGCTCTTTCTCCTTGATCTTGGTGATGTCCTTGCCGTCGATGATGATCGAGCCGGTCTCCGGCTTGAGCAGACCGATGAGCGTCTTGAGGAACACCGATTTGCCCGTGCCAGAGGGTCCGAGCAGGACCGAGATCTCTCCGGCAGGCAGCGTCAGGCTGACGCCCTCCCAGATGGTCTGGCGGCCGAACCGCTTGGTGAGGTTCTCGACGCGGATCTCGACACCCACTGGACGGTGCCCCTTCCGACTGAGACGAGTTCCCTCGTCCATGGGTGCCGCGTGGGCGGCGGTGAGCAGATGACGTGACGGTATTCACATCATTATGACGGAGAATACGGGACAAGAGGTCTGAATGTGACCGATCAGTAACAATGCTGCGTCAGGATCAGTCGGGGCAGACACAACGCAAAAGGTTGTTCGGTGATCACCGGTTCTTCGGGAACATCTCGCCACCTTTTCGGTGGCTATTCCCGCGACATGCTGTCGCTAGGTATTGCCGCCTGCGCCCCGGTCCAACCCTCTCCGGGCCACGGACCCAGGAACAACGACGAGGCGACCCTCCTCTCGGAGAGCCGCCTCGTGATCGTCAGTGCCGGGTCGTGCGGTCGTACGGGTCGTGCAGGTCGCTGTGGACTACTTGACGGTGACCGTCGCTCCAGCAGCCTCGAGGGCAGCCTTCGCCTTCTCGGCAGCCTCCTTGTTGACCTTCTCCAAGACCGGCTTGGGCGCCGCGTCCACGAGGTCCTTGGCCTCCTTCAGGCCCAGGCTCGTGAGCGTGCGCACCTCCTTGATGACCTGGATCTTCTTGTCGCCGGCAGCATCGAGGATGACGTCGAACTCGTCCTGCTCGGCCTCGGCCTCGGCCGGGGCGGCAGCGCCACCACCCGCGGCGGCGACGGCAACCGGGGCTGCGGCAGTGACGCCGAAGGTGTCCTCGAACGACTTCACGAACTCAGAGAGCTCGATCAGCGTCATCTCCTTGAACTGCTCGAGCAGGTCGTCCGTGCTGAGCTTCGCCATGATGGCGTCTCCTTCTTGTTGGTGCCGTCCACGAGTGTGGGTACCGGCGTGCGGGGATGGTGGGTCGGCCGGGGCCGGTTACTCGGACTCGGTGCTGGGCTCAGTGCTGGACTCAGTGCTGGACGCAGTACTGGCGTCCACTGCGGGGACTTCCGCCGCGGAGGCTTCCGTGCTCGCCTCCGTCGTGGCTGCCTCCGGGAGGTCTTCCTCAGCTGCGGGAGCAGGGTCTTCGGGGGCGACAACGCCGGCTCCCCCTGCCAGGACGGACGGGTCCACCGCGGCCTTGGCCTCCAGGGCACCCAGCGCGCGAGCGGCCTGCGCCAGCGGGGCCGCGA
>JAYUBO010000225.1:0-1523 GCA_043740815.1 Frankiales bacterium
TGCCTCTCCTCGTCGACCATGCGGTGAACGCTAGGCCCGCGGCAAGGACTAGGCGGCGCGCCGGGCCGCGAGACGCTCCGGCTTGGGCCAGCGGACGTCCCACGCCCAGCCGGCCTTCTCGAACAGCGCGATCACGCGGGCACTGCTGTCGACCTGGCCCTTGTCCACGCCGTGCCGCGCGCAGGTCGGGTCCGCGTGGTGCAGGTTGTGCCAGCTCTCCCCACCGGAGATGGCAGCGAGCCACCAGACGTTGACCGCCCTGTCCTTGGTTTTGAACGGCCGGCTGCCCCAGGTGTGGCAGATCGAGTTGACCGACCACGTGATGTGGTGCAACAGCCCGATCCGGATGACCGAGGCCCAGAAGAACGCGGTCAGGGCGCCCGTCCAGCTCCACGTGATGAGCCCACCCAGCAGCGGCGGGGCCAGCAGGCTCAGTGCGACATGGGCGGGGAACAGCTTGGTGAGAACCCGGATGTCCTTGTCGGCGAGCAGGTCTGGCACGAAGCGCCTCTGGTCGGTCTGCTCGACGTCGAACAGCCAGCCGATGTGGGCGTGCCACAGTCCCTTCGACAGTGCCTTGAAACCGGTGCCGTAGCGCCAGGGGGAGTGCGGGTCGCCGTCTTCGTCGCTGTAGGCGTGGTGCCGCCGGTGGTCGGCGACCCAGCGGGTAACCGGCCCCTGGATCGCCAACTGGCCCGCCACCGCGAGCGCGATCCGCAATGCCCGCTTGGCCTTGAACGACCCGTGCGTGAAGTAGCGATGGAAGCCGACGGTGATGCCGTGCAGCGTGATCACGTAGAAGACCGCGCTCAGCGCGATGTCCAGCCAGCTCAGGCCGGTGCCCCACAGCACGAATCCGGCCCCGAGCACCCCCAAGACCGGGACGACGATGAAGATGCCCAGGGCGAACTGTTCCCACGTGGCCTTCGTCTCGGTCGTGGGCAGTTGCTGGAGCGGACGGGAGTCGTCCGCGTCGAACTCGATGGTCGTGACGGGCGCGTCGAGCATCTCGGTCATGACAGTCCTCGGCAGGCAGACAACGAAGTACGGAAGCGTAACTTACGGGCTCGTAGCTCGACAGCCGCGACCGTGGAACCGAGGGCATGGCATCCTGACGGGGCCGTCGGCTGTGGGGTAACGGCAACCTGCTGGCTTTTGGTGCCATGCGATCCTGGTTCGAATCCAGGCAGCCGAGCACGGGTAGTCTGGGTGACGCCGGACTACCGGTCCTTCCCCGCTCCAATGCCCGCCCGTGACCTTGCTGGGAGCTGCTTCGTGCCGTCCCGTGTGGCAGCCGTGATCGTCCTGGCCGCGGGCGAGGGCAGCCGGATGAAAAGCGCGACCCCCAAGGTCCTGCACTGCCTCGGCGGCCAGACGATGCTTGGGCACGTCCTGGCCTCGGCGGAGGCGCTGGACCCCGAGCACCTGCTGGTGGTCGTCGGCCATGCCCGCGAGCAGGTCACCGCAGCCCTCACCGGCAGGGCGCGGGCTGTCGTGCAGGACTCACAGGACGGCACCGGTCA
>JAYUBO010000226.1:0-2053 GCA_043740815.1 Frankiales bacterium
GGTCACCGATCCGGGTGCGAGATCTGAGGTCGGGCGCAAGGTCCGTTGAGCGCCACCGTCGACGGAGCGCGCGAGGTCGGGAAGCCGGAGTCGGGTGACGCGGTGGGCGGCGGACTCCACGACGAGCAGGTACTCGCCGTCCACGACCACGTCGCTGGGCTCGGCCAGCCCGGTCGCGAGGGTCGTGACGAGGTCGGTCATCGGGTCGTACCGGCGTAGCGCGCCGTTGTAGGTGTCGCTGACGGCCACCGAGCCGTCCGGAAGGGCGGTCACCCCCAGCGGGTGCTGCAGCAGGGCTTGGTCCGCGGGGCCGTCGCGGTGACCAAAGTCGAACAGGCCGGTGCCGACCGACGTACCGATCTCACCGTCCTTCAGAAAGCGCAGGGAGGACGTCTCGGAGTCGGCGAACCACAGCCGGTCGCTCCCTGCCGCGAGCCCGCTCGGCTGCGCGAGGTAGGCGTGCGACGCGTCGCCGTCCCGTAGCCCCTCGCCCGTGGTGCCGGCCAGGACGTGCACGGCGGTTCCGTCGTAGACCCACAGCTGGTGGGTGCCGGCCATCGCGACGACCACCTGGCCTTCCCAGACGGCCACGTCCCACGGGGTGCTGAGGTTGACCTCCAGCGCCGGACCGGCGGTCGGGTCACCGGGACGCCAGACACGTCCCGTGCCGGCGACCGTTGTCACCGCGCCGGTAACGAGGTCAAGACGGCGGAGCAGGTGGTTCGCGGTGTCCGCGACCAGGACACTGCCGTCCTCGAGCAGCGCGAGCCCCTGCGGCTCGGCGAACGTCGGGTCGGCACCGTCGGCCCGACCCCGCGCACCGGTGCCGATCCGGCGGGTGACCTGCTCGCCGTCGAGGACGACCAGGCTGTGGTGGGCACTGTCGCTGACGAGCACGGTGCCGTCGGGGAGCCTGAGCGCCTTGCCCGGGAAGGCCAGCTCGCCTGCCGCCGGCGGCGGCGGGACATACGGCCCGTCGCCCCGGTGGAGGGTGCCCTTGGCCTCGTGCTCGCGCGCGAGCTCCTCGATCAGCCGGCCCAGCCCCTCGCCGTGGCCCTCACCCGACGCGACGTGGACGACGTAGCCCTCCGGGTCCACCAGGACGAGCGTGGGCCAGGCCCGGACGGCGTACTGCTTCCAGGTACTCAGATCCGGATCGTCAAGGACAGGGTGGTGCACCTGGTAGCGCTCGACCGCCGCGATGACGTTGACGTGCTCGGCCTCGTGGGCGAACTTCGGCGAGTGCACCCCCACGACCGTCAGCAGGTCCCGGAACCGCTCCTCCAAGGGGCGCAGCTCGTCAAGGACGTGCAGGCAGTTGACGCAGCAGAACGTCCAGAAGTCGAGCAGCAGGAACGACCCGCGGAAGTCCTGGAGGGTGAGCGCCTGACCGCCGGTGTTGAGCCATCCGCCCCGCCCCGTGAGCTCGGGCGCGCGGACCCTCGCCTGTCGTGTCGTCACCCCGCGAGCGTAGTGACGGCGGCAGGCGGTACGGCGCGGGTCGGTGTCAGGACCAGGCGAGGGCGGTCGTCGGGTCGGCCAGCACGCGGGCGATGTCGGCCAGGAAGAGCGACCCGAGCTGGCCGTCGACGTGGCGGTGGTCGAACGACAGCGCGAGCTGCGTGACCTGCCGTACGACGACCTCGCCGTCCACGACCCAGGGCGTCGGCCGGACCGCCCCGAAGCACACGATCGCGGACTCGCCGGGGTTGATGAGCGGCGTCCCGGTGTCGATCCCGAAGACACCCACGTTGGTGATGGTGATCGTCCCGTGCGCCATGTCCGCCGGTGTGGTGCGGCCGGCACGGGCCGTCTCGACGAGATCCTGCAGGGCCGACGCCAGCTCGACCAGGGACAGCTGGTCGGCATCTTTGATGTTGGGTACGACGAGCCCGCGGGGCGTGGCCGCGGCGATCCCGAGGTGGACGTAGTCCTTTTCGATGATCGCCTCGTCGGTGAAGGTGCTGTTGACCCCGGGGTGACGCTTGGCAGCGAGCAGGACGGCCTTCGCGACCAGCAGGAGCGGGCTGACCTTGACCTCGGCGAACTCCGG
>JAYUBO010000227.1:0-2391 GCA_043740815.1 Frankiales bacterium
CCCTCGCCCTCCTCACCGATGATCCGGTCGGCCGGGATCCGACAGTCCTCCAGGTAGATCTCACAGGTGGGGCTGCCCTTGATGCCGAGCTTGCGTTCCTTGGTCCCGACGCTGAAGCCGGGGTCATCGGCGTGCACGACGAAGGCGCTGATGCCCTTGGCGCCCTTGGCCGGGTCGGTGCTCGCCATGACCGTGAAATGGGTATTGACGCTCGCCCCGGTAACCCAGCACTTGGTGCCGTTCAGGACCCAGCTGTCGCCGTCGCGGACGGCGCGGGTGCGCATCGCCGCCGCGTCCGAGCCGGCTTCACGCTCGGACAGCGCGTAGGAGAACGTCGCCTCGCCGGCAGCTACCTGCGGGAGGTAGCTCTTCTTCAGCGCGTCCGACCCGCTCAGGATCAGACCCATGGTGCCGAGCTTGTTGCCGGCCACGATCAGGGAGCTCGAGGCACAGGCCCTGGCGATCTCCTCGACCACGATGCTGTGCGCGATCCGGTCGGCGCCGGCTCCGCCGTACTCCTCCGGGACGTGGATCGCGAGCAGGTCCGCCTTCTTCAGGGCCTCGTGGACGTCCCACGGGTACTCCGCCGTCTCGTCGATCTCCGCCGCCCGTGGCGCGATCTTGTCGTCAGCGAGCTCGCGGACCGCCTGGCGGAGCAGCTGGTGCTCCTCGGTGAGGCCGTACAGGGAGTAGGTGGAGTCAGCTGTGCCCATGTCGGTCATCTTAAGGACCTCCGGTGGGTCAGCCCCCGCTAGCCTTGCCGGATGACTGAGCGCCCCCGTCTGACCGTGATCGGCACCGGATACCTCGGTGCGACCCATGCCGTGTGCATGGCCGAGCTCGGCTTCGAGGTCCTCGGCCTCGACGTCGACGCGGCGAAGGTGGAGGCCTTGCAGTCCGGGAAGGTGCCGTTCTTCGAGCCCGGTCTGCCGGAGCTGTTGCAGAAGAACCTCGAGACCGGCCGGTTGCGGTTCACGACGTCGTTTGAGGAGGTCGGTGCGTTCGGTGACGTGCACTTTTTGTGCGTGGGGACACCACAGAAGAAGGGTGAGTACGCCGCGGACATGACCTACGTCGACGCGGCGTTCCGGTCTCTCGTGCCGCACCTGCGCGACGGTGCACTGGTCGTGGGCAAGTCCACCGTCCCGGCCGGTACGGCGGAGCGGCTGGCCGAGGAGCTGGCCACGACGGTGACCGCGAGCGGTGTGGAGCTGGCATGGAACCCGGAATTCCTGCGGGAGGGCTTCGCCATCGAGGACACCCTGACGCCGGACCGGATGGTGTTCGGGGTCCGGTCGGAGCAGGCCGAGGCCAAGCTCCGGGCCGCGTTCGCGCCGGTGATCGACCTGCCGACCCCGGTGGTGGTGACCGACTTCGCGACCGCCCAGCTGGTCAAGGTCGCAGCCAACGCCTTCCTGGCGACCAAGATCTCGTTCATCAATGCGATGGCCGAGGTGTGCGAGGCCACCGGCGGGGACGTCAAGAAGCTGTCCGAGGCACTGAGCCACGACACCAGGATCGGGGGGCGGTTCCTGCACGCCGGCCTCGGCTTCGGGGGCGGCTGCCTGCCCAAGGACATCCGCGCGTTCATGGCCCGCGCCGGCGAGCTCGGCGTCGACCAGGCACTGTCATTCCTGAAGGAGGTCGACGCGATCAACCTGCGGCGTCGCGCCCGAATGGTCGACCTGGCCCGCGAGTCCCTCGGCGGATCGTTCACCGGCACCCGCGTTGCGATCCTGGGTGCCGCGTTCAAGCCCAACAGCGACGACATCCGCGACTCACCCGCCCTCGACGTCGCTGGCTCGATCCAGCAGCAAGGTGCAGCGGTGGCGCTCTACGACCCGGCCGCGATGGAGAACGCCGCGCGGATCCACCCCGAGATCGGCTATCGCAAGTCCGCCGTCGAGGCCGCCCGCGGCGCCGACATCGTGCTCCACCTGACGGAGTGGAAGGAGTTCCGCACGATGGACCCCTCCGCGCTGTCCGAGGTGGTCGCCCACAAGCGCATCGTCGATGGCCGCAACGCCCTCGACCCGGTCCTCTGGCGCGAGGCCGGCTGGAGTTATCGCGCCCTCGGCCGTCCGTGACACGCCCACGTAAGTAGGGCTACTCACGCGCGGCAGGGTTCTCCCAGGGCACTGTTCGGGCCATGAGCACCTCTGAACACGGCAACGGTGACGACACGGGTGCGCTGCGCTGCCCCGACTGCCAGGCGAGGCTTTCCGGCGAACCCACGTGCACAGCCTGTGGACTGTCGCTGACCGGACCGGTGGCCGGCAGGCTGTGGGTCGTCGACCAGCGCCTCGTCGCCCTCGGCGGTGAGCGCACCTCGCTGCTCAACGAGCGGGGACACTTGCTCGCCTCGCTCCGGTCCGGCGACAGCCCGACGGT
>JAYUBO010000228.1:0-5316 GCA_043740815.1 Frankiales bacterium
TACTTGCGATAAAGAGCGAGGCTCACCTGCGGATCCTCCCGGAACGTCGAAGGACCCCTCGCACACCCGCCTAGAGCCCGCCTGCCCTTGCTGCCTTCCGGCCCTGGGGGAGTTCAGCGAGATGGGCGCCGCACGAGGGGTCTGTCCTTGACTCTAGACGCTGCCTGAGACGCCGCCGGACCTGCGCCGGACCGATGTCCGGTTCGGCTAGCATCGACGGCGGAGGATTCGCCTAGTTGGCCTATGGCGCACGCTTGGAAAGCGTGTTGGGGGCAACCCCTCACGAGTTCGAATCTCGTATCCTCCGCCACTCCGAACGGCCACGCGCTCACCGGCGCGCGGCCGTTCGGCATGATGGGGAGATGAAGTCCACCGCCGGGTTCGCCCCCGGACAGGTCGTCACGGTCTTCCGCTCGCGCCTTCGGGAGGACAGCAGCGGCTATCACGAGACCGCCGCGCTGATGTCCACCCTCGCTGAGCAGATGCCCGGGTACATCGAGCACAAGGTGTTCACGTCCGAGGACGGCGAGCGAGTCACCCTGGTGACGTTCGCGGACCGGGCCGGCCACGACGCCTGGCGCTCGCAGGTCGACCACCGTGCGGCGCAGCGGCGTGGTCGTGAGCAGTTCTACGCGTCGTACAGCCTGCAGGTGGCGGACGTGACGGGGGTCAGCACGTTTCCGTAAGGCATGATCCACTGCTGCCCGGGGTTGGCGGGGTCGTGACGGGGAGACGACGGGGACATGACGACTGCGTCACCTGCACCGCCCCGGCTGGACCCGGACGCCACGGGCGGTCTGCGGCTCACCCTGACGGCCGTCGGGGGCCTGCTGGTTGCCATCCCCTTTGCCCTGGTCCTGCTGCTCGTGGTGGACCACTGGGGTCCGCTCCAACGGCTGGACCACTCGGTGGCGAACAACCTGAACGCCATCGCCTACAAACACGCGACCTATGTCCGCGCCATGCGGGCCCTGTGCGACATCGTCAACCCGGCCGACTTCGAGCTGGTCGCGCTAGCTGTCGGGGTAGTGCTGTTCGTCAAGCGACAGCCGAGGCTGGCCACCTGGCTGCTGGTGACCGTCTACGGCGGCGGGCTTCTCAGCACCCTGGTCAAGCTGGCCGTCGACCGCAAGCGACCCCTGGTGGAGCACCCGGTGGCGCACGCCCTGAGCGCCAGCTTCCCCTCCGGACACGCCCTGGGGGTCCTCGTCGGCACCGGCGCCCTACTGCTGGTCGGCCTGCCTTTCGTCCGTCGCGGGCTCAGGCCCCCGCTGATCGGGCTGGGGGTCCTGCTGGTACTCGCGGTCGGCTACTCCCGTCTCGGGCTGGGCGTCCACTACCTCAGCGACGTCCTCGGCGGCTACCTGCTGGGGGCGGGCTGGCTGGCTCTCACGACCGCGGCCTTCACCGCCTGGCGGCGGGGCAGCGGCCACCCCGACCGGCCCGTCACCGACGGCCTCGAGCCCGCGACCCCCGAGCGTCAGGAGCCCCAGCGGTGACCCTTGCCAAAGACCTCGGTCGCCTGCTCGGCGCAGGGGTGCTGCTGCTTCTGGTCATGCTCGGCATGGGCAAGCTGCTCGTCGGGGTCCTGCTCGACGGGCCCGTCGGACGCCTCGATGACCGGATCGAGCTTGACCTCGCGCAAACCCGCACGGCGAGCCGCAACGCGCTGTCCCAGGCCGGCAGCTCGCTGGCCGACCCGATGACCGTGCAGGTTGCCCTGATAGTGCTGGTCGTACTGATCGCTGTGCTCACCCGGCGCCTGCGCCCACCGCTGTACCTTGCCTTAGCCGTCGGCCTGGAGAGCGCCATCTACTTCCTGGTCAGCACCTGGGTCCCCCGCGACCGGCCACGCGTCCCGCGCTTGGGCACGGCTGACCCGATCGCCAGCTTCCCTTCCGGTCACGCCGCGGCGTCGCTGTGCCTGTACGGCGCCCTAGCCGTCCTCGCCTGGCGCCTCACCACGAACCGGCCGCTACAGGTGTTCGTGACCGCTGTGGCCGTGACGGTTCCTTTGGTGGTGGGCTTCTGCCGGATGTATCGCGGCTTCCACCACCTCACCGACGTCCTGGCCGGGCTCTTCCTGGGTGGGGTGTGGCTGTGGCTGTGCACCCGTTATCTGCTCGATGACGGTGCGGACCGCAGGGCCAAGCGCAAACACCAGCAGCCGGCCGAGCCGGTGACCGCATGACCGCCCTGGTGGCCAACCCGACGAAGGTCGGTGACCTCGACGGCCTCGTCCGTCAGGTGGCCGAGGCCTGCGCGCGGCACGGCCTGGCCGGACCGACGGTCTACGAAACCACCCCGGAGGACGCCGGTGAGGGGCTGGCCCGGCAGGCGGTGAAGGACGGTGCACACGTGGTGTTGGCCGCAGGTGGCGACGGCACGGTCCAGGCCGTCTGCTGCGGGCTGCACGGCACCGGCGTACCGCTGGGAATCTTGCCGTTGGGGACGGGCAACCTGCTGGCACGCAACCTCACAGTGCCGCTGGACGTTGCGGAGGCACTCGAGGTCGCGCTCACCGGCCGTGACCGCACGATCGACCTGGGGCAGGTCCGTGTCGGCGACGCGCCGCAGACCTATTTTGCGGTGATGGCCGGCCTTGGTTTTGACGCCGAAATGATGGTCGACGCCCCCGAGAAGCTGAAGGCGCGCGTCGGCTGGCCGGCCTATGTCGTCTCGGGCCTGAAGCACCTTGGCGACGACGCTGTCCTCGCCGAGGTGGTCCTGGACGGCGGCCCGCCGATCCGTCGCCGGGTCCGCGGCGTCGTCGTCGGCAACGTCGGCAACCTGCAGGGCGGGGTGTCCCTGCTGCCCGACGCCGTCCCGGACGACGGCGTCCTTGACATCGTGCTGCTCGCCCCTCGGCGGCTCAGCGACTGGGCCCGCCTCGTCGGTCGGTTGCTGACCCGCTCGACACACCAGGACCAGACCCTGAGCCGCTTCACCGCGACCACGATCGAGGTGCACATGAACGCCGCCACCCAGGCCCAGCTCGACGGCGAGCCCCTCGGGGAGGTCCGTGCACTGACGGTCGACGTCAACCCAGGCGCCCTCGTCGTACGGGTCCCGCGGTGAGCTCGGTCCTGCGCGTTCCGCAAACCGCGATCCTGCCGGCGTCGCAGACCACCGGCCGCACCGCCCGCCAGACCATGCAGAACGCCGGTCCTCGGGCCCTGCTCACCCAGTCCTTCTTGCGCTTTCGCTACGGCGACGGCTTCTCACACGCCCGTGCCCTCGCCCTGCAGCTCGCCCTCGCGATGATCCCACTTGTGATCGCCTTCGTCGGCCTGTCCACCACCCTCGGTACGACGAAGCTCGGCGAGACCCTCAGGCGGGCCCTGCTCGCCCTCACGCCCGGGTCATCGGGTGATGCCGTCAGCCAGTCGCTGTCCCAGCCCGCAGGCGGCCATGGTGGGCAGGTCGCCCTGTACGCCGGGCTCGGCACGGCCCTACTCGCTCTCACCACAGCCATGGGGCAGGTCGAACGCGGGGCCAACCGGATCTACGGGATCCGCCGCGACCACCCCGGGCCGGTGAAGTACGCGCGGGCCGCCCTGCTCGCCGTGATCGGTGGCATCCCTGCCCTGCTCGGGTTCCTCGTCGTCATCGCCGGCGGGGCGCTTGCCGACGCCGTCCAGGTCGTCTACGGCAGTGGCCGCACGACCGTGCTCGTGCTGCGCTGGCCGGTCGGGGTCCTGCTGCTGCTCGGCGCCCTTGCCGTGATGGTCGCCCGAGCCCCCCGGCGCACCCAGCCGGGCCGGGACTGGCTGCTCGTCGGGTCCGGGTTCTCGCTCGTGTTTTGGTTGGGCTTCTCGGTCCTGCTCGCGACCTACCTCCACAGCTCCGGCAGCTTCGGTGCGGTCTACGGGCCGCTGACCGGCGTGGTGGCCCTGCTGCTGTGGTGCCAGCTGACCGCCATCGCGCTGCTGTTCGGGATCGCCGTCGGGGCGCAGGTCGAGGCCCTCAGGGGCGGCCTCCCCCAAGCTGTCGGCGTCGACCCCGAGCTGCTGCTGGCGACCTCGTGAGCGACAGCCTCCCGGCCGCCACCGCCGACACACCCACCGCCGACACACCCACCAGCGACACCACCGACACTCCCGACCAGGCGCTGTCCCGTTGGTTCCTGTCCGCCCAGGAGCGGGGCAACCCGGCATCCACCATCAGGGCCTTCACGACCGGCAACCGGGTGCAGCCACTGGTGCACGGCTCGACGTACTTCCGTTGCCTCTACGACCATCTCGTGCAGCTGAGCGACGGCGACGAGGTCTATTTCTCGTCCTTCCGTACCGACGGCGAGGAGCTGCTGGCCGGTGAGGGCACCTCCGTCACGGAGGTCCTGGTCGCCGCAGCGGAGCGGGGAGTGACCATCACCGGCCTGGTCTGGCGGTCCCAACCAGAGGCTCTTGAGCAAAGTGAGGAGGCAAACGCCGACGTCGTCCGGTCCCTGCGCGACGCCGGCGCCGAGGTGGCCCTCGACGCGCGGACGCGTCGCGGTGGCTCGCACCACCAGAAGCTGGTCGTGTGCCGGTCCGAGCGTGGTGGCGACATCGCCTTCGTCGGGGGTATCGACCTGGCCTTCAGCCGCGCCGACGACAACGGACACCTGGGCGACCCGCAGGTCATGCCCTTCACGTCGATGTTCGGTGAGCGCCCACCGTGGCACGACGTGCAGGTCGCCGTACAGGGGCCGGCGGTGAACGACGTGGAGCTGACCTTCCGTGAGAGGTGGGAAGGCAGCACCCTGCTGGACTTCCCGAGCCCCCTTCGGATGGCCTTCGACCGGGTCCGGCATGCGGGCATCCTCACCGACCCTGAGCTGCCGGCCGAACGCCCCGACCCGGCCGAGGCGGGCCCGCATGCCGTACAGGTGCTACGGACCTACCCGGCCCGGTCGCGGCGCTACCCCTTCGCGCCCTTCGGCGAGAGGAGCATCGCCCACGCCTATGCAAAGGCCCTGTCACGGGCGCGGGCGCTGATCTACGTCGAGGACCAGTACCTCTGGGCGCCGATCGTTGCGCGACTGCTCGTGCGTGCCCTCAAGAGCAACCCGGAGCTGCGGATGGTGGTCGTCGTACCCCGCCACCCCGACAAGGAGGGACACTCCCGGCTGCCCTCCCTGGTCGGCCGCGAGCGCGCGATCGAGGTCTGCCGCGCCGCTGGGGCGGACCGCTTCGCGATCTACGACCTGGAGAACCCGGTCGGTACTCCGGTCTACGTGCACTCCAAGGTCGTCGTCATCGACGACACCTGGGCGATGGTGGGTTCGGACAACATGAACCGCCGCTCCTGGACCCACGACAGCGAGCTGTCCTG
>JAYUBO010000229.1:0-3803 GCA_043740815.1 Frankiales bacterium
GTCATCCCGGGCGTGAAGAACGTCCGGCAGGCTCGCGTCGGCGACACGCTCACGACTGTGCGCAACGCCGCCACGCAGTCGCTCGGTGGCTACCGCGACCCGCGCCCGATGGTGTTCTCAGGGCTCTACCCCCTGGACGGAAGCGACTACCCCGCGCTGCGCGAGGCCTTGGACAAGCTCCGCCTCAACGACGCCGCCCTGGTCTACGAGCCGGAGTCCTCCGCCGCCCTCGGGTTCGGGTTCCGGGTCGGCTTCCTCGGCCTGCTGCACCTGGAAATCGTGCGCGAGCGGCTCGAGCGCGAGCACGGCCTGGACCTGATCTCGACTGCGCCGAACGTCGTCTACAAGGTCGTCATGGAGACCGGCGAGCACATCGTCGTCACCAACCCGTCGGAGTGGCCGACCAAGGGCAAGATCTCGGAGATCTTCGAGCCCGTCGTCAAGACGATGGTGCTGCTTCCGAACGAGTTCGTCGGCACCGTCATGGAGCTGTGCCAGAGCCGCCGCGGCCAGCTGCTCGGGATGGACTACCTGTCCGAGGACCGGGTCGAGCTGAAGTACACGATGCCGCTCGGTGAGATCATCTTCGACTTCTTCGACAACCTGAAGTCGCGCACCCGTGGCTACGCCTCCTTGGATTACGAGCCGGCCGGGGAGCTGGCCTCGGCTCTCGTCAAGGTCGACATCCTGCTGCAGGGCGAGCCGGTCGACGCGTTCAGCTCGATCGTGCACAAGGACAAGGCCTACGCCTACGGCAACGCGATGACAACCAAGCTTCGGACGCTGATCCCGCGACAGGGCTTCGAGGTCCCGATACAGGCAGCGATCGGCGCGAAGGTCATCGCCCGCGAGACCATCAGCGCGATCCGCAAGGACGTGCTCGCCAAGTGCTACGGCGGCGACATCACCCGTAAGCGCAAGCTGCTGGAAAAGCAGAAGGAAGGCAAGAAGCGGATGAAGATGGTCGGGCGGGTCGAGGTTCCCCAGGAGGCGTTCATCGCCGCGCTCTCCACCAACGAGGAGAAGCCGAAATAGTCCCCGCGGACAGCGATTCCCGTCGCCATCCACGGACGCTCAGCGGGTCAGCAGGTCCCGGACGTGGCCGGTCTCGTTGAGGCTGACCAGACCCCTGCGGCCGTCGCGGGCGGCTCCCACTCGGGTGAGGGACGCGTAGGCCGGGGCAAACCACAGCGGACGTTCCTGGGCGGTCACGTGAGCGGTGTAGGCGTTGATCGACCCGGCGTGTGTGAACAGCACGGCCCGACCCCCCGGGTGCCGGGAAGCGACCGCCTCGATCGCCGTCACGACGCGCCCGCGGAAGGCCACCGGGTCGACGTCGGCGTGAGACAGGTCGCCGCGCACCAGCAGGTCCCAGCGAGGGTCGCCTGCCGCCCGGAGCTCCTCGATCGGAACGTAGGTCGAGTGCGCCACGTCGAACTCCGCGAGCCCTTCTTCGACGAGCAAAGGCAGGCCGAGGGCCTCGACCAGCGGCTGGGCCGTCTGCAGAGCCCGAGCGGCCGGGCTCGAGTACAGGTGGGTCACCTCGTCGCCGCCGAGAGCGGTCACGACCCGCTGTGCCTGCAGGTGCCCGAGCTCGGTCAGTCCCGGGTCGGCAGGGCTGCCGTCCTCCGTCGCGTCGATGCGCACGGGCAGGCCATGGCGAACGAGGACGAGCTCCATGCGGGCCAGCGTAGGCGTGGGCGGACCTGCGTCGCAGCGGTGGTCCTCAGGGGAGCAGCAGGCAGTTGTCGCCGAACTCGTGCCACAGGTAGTCCAGCGCGGTCGCGTGCTCGTAGGCCCGTTCGACCAGGTCGTGACCGGCCACGGCTCGCAGCAGCTGGAGGTGGCTCGCGGCCGGCTCGTGCCAGCCGGTGACCAGGCCGCTGACGACCTGGGCGGGAGTGTCGGGGCCCAGGACGAGGTCCGCCCAGCCTGCCCCCGCCAGCCCTCGGGTCGTCTCCAGGGCGCGGGTGACGGTCGATCCGACCGCTACGACGCGGCCACCGGCGCGCCGTACGTGGGCGATCAGGTCCGCGGTGCTGGCCGGCACCCGGTAGCGCTCGGGGCGGGGCGGTTCGCCGACCTCGAGCGAAGAGACGCCGCAGTGCAACAACACACGTGCGAGCAGGACCCCGTGCCGGTCCAGGTCGGTAAGGGTGCGGGCCGTGGAGGGCCGGCCGGCGCTGGGCATCTCGGCGCTGCCCGGCTCCGTCGCGAACAGCGTCTGGTAGTCGGCGAGCGGTGACGTCGCGGGGGTTTCCAGAGGTGGGGCTGCCTTCCTGCCCCCACGGCTCACGGCGGGCACTTCGGAGCCGGTCAGGTGACTTGGCGGTACTTCCGCACGGACAGCACGCTGAAGACGACGAGGATCACCAGCATCCAGAGCAGTGAGATCGTGAGCGGTCGGCCCAGGCTGCCGTGGCCGGTGAGCATGACCCGGACCGCGTCGCAGGTCGGCGTCACGGGAGTCGCCCTGGCAAACACCTGAAGCCAGCCCGGGAGGCTGGCAAGCGGGACGAAGGCCGACGAGGCGAAGGTCAGCGGGAACAGCCACACGAACCCGGCGACGTTGGCGGTCTCCACGTCCTTGACGGACAAGCCGATCCAGGCCGAGATCCAGGAGAAGCTGAACCCGAACAGCGCCGTCAGCGCGACGGCGCCCACGAAACCCGCGAGCGAGTGCGGCCGCAGGCCCACGGCGATGCCGACGACAGCCATGATGAGCACGATGCCGACCATGCGCACCAGGTCCCCGAAGGTGCGTCCGGCCAGTACGGCCGAGCGAGAGATCGGCATCGATCGGAAGCGGTCGACGATGCCTTTGCTCAGGTCCTCAGCGAGCCCGACCCCCGTCGAGGTCGAGGCGAAGGCTGTGGTCTGCACGAAGATCCCCGCCATCAGGTAGTTGACGTAGTTGACGCCGGTCGAGGCGGTGTTGATCGAGCCACCGAAGACGTAGCGGAACAGCAGCACGAACAGGACCGGCTGCACCGTCGAGAAAACGAGCAGCTCCGGCTGGCGGGTGGTGTGCCGCAGGTTGCGACCGGCCAGGGTCATGGCGTCCTTGACGGCATAGCCGAACCCGCCCGACGCGGCGGGGGACAGCGACGTGTCTGTCATCGGCGGCCCTTCTTGGCGGGAGCCGCGGGCTCGGCAGCCTCGGCCAGGTGTCCTGTCAGTGTGAGGAACACGTCGTCCAGGGTCGGCCGGCGCAGGCCCAGCTCGCTGACCTCGACTCCTGCGGTGGTGAGGGCACGGGCCGCTTTCGCGACCAGGGCGATCCCGTTGGCGGGCACGGACACCTCGCCCGACGGTAGGCGCTTCACCTCACCCGACCGCAGCCGGCCAAAGACCTCACAGAGCGCCTCGAGGCTGGCCGGCGAGGAGGGGCGGGCGATCAGAACAGAGCCCCCGACCTTGTCCTTCAGCTCGTCCGAGGTGCCCTCGGCGATGACGGTCCCGCCGTCGACGACGGCGATCCGGTCGGCAAGGCGGTCCGCCTCCTCGAGGTACTGGGTGGTCAGGAGCAACGTCGTACCGTCGCGGACCAGGTCCTCGATGACCTCCCAGAGGGACAGCCGAGAGCGTGGGTCGAGGCCGGTGGTGGGTTCGTCGAGGAACAGCACTCTGGGGCGGTTGACCAGTGAGGCGGCTAGGTCCAGGCGTCGTCGCATGCCCCCGGAGTAGGTCTTCACGACCCGGTCGGCCGCATCGCTGAGCTCGAAACGCTCCAGCAGCGCGTCTGCTCGGGACGAGATCTCGGCCTTGGGCAGGTGGTAGAGCCGACCGACGAGCCGCAGGTT
>JAYUBO010000230.1:0-5379 GCA_043740815.1 Frankiales bacterium
GGCTCCGTCCTCGCTCGCTTGTCCTACGCCCAGAGCTGGCCTTCCAGGGCTGACTCGGCCTCTTCGAGGGTGCCGGCGTACGCACCGGTCGACAGGTACTTCCAGCCACCGTCGCAAACGATGAAGGCGATGTCGGCGCTCACGCCGGACTTGACGCACTTCATGGCCTCGCCGATCGCCGCGTGCAAGATTGCGCCGGTCGAGATGCCCGCAAAGATGCCCTCCTCCTCGATCAGCTGCCGGGTACGCCGGAGCGCCTCCCGCGGTCCGACACTGAACCGGGACGACAGGACGGTCGCGTCGTACAGCTCGGGGACGAAGCCCTCGTCGATGTTGCGCAGGCCGTAGACCAGCTCGCCGTACCGCGGCTCGGCGGCGATGATCCGGATACCGGGGACGTTCTCGCGCAGGTAGCGCCCGGTGCCCATCAGGGTCCCGGTGGTGCCGAGGCCGGCGATGAAGTGCGTGATCGTCGGGAGGTCCTCGAGGATCTCCGGGCCGGTCGTCTCGTAGTGCGCCTGCGTGTTGGCGGGGTTGCCGTACTGGTAGAGCATCACCCAGTCGGGGTTCTCCGCGGACAGCTGCTTGGCGACGGCCACGGCCTGGTTCGAGCCCCCCGCAGCCGGGGAGGTCACGATCTCAGCGCCGTACATCGTCAGGAGCTGGCGGCGCTCGATCGAGGTGTTCTCCGGCATCACGCAGATCAACCGGTAACCACGCATCCGGCAGATCATGGCGAGCGAGATGCCGGTGTTTCCGCTGGTCGGCTCCAGGACCGTGACGCCGGGCCGGAGCAGGCCCTCCTTCTCTGCGGCCGCGACCATGTAGAGCGCCGCGCGGTCCTTCACGGAGCCGGTGGGGTTGTTGTTCTCGAGCTTGGCCCAGAGCCGGACGTCAGGTGACGGGGACAGCGTAGGGAGCCCGACGAGCGGCGTACGCCCGACGGACTCGACCAACGAGTCGAACCGCATGCCTAGAGCGCGCCGCCCGCGACCGCCGGCAGGACGGTGACGCTGTCGCCGTCCTTGATCGGGGTCTCGAGCGATCCGAGGAAGCGGACGTCCTCGTCGTTGACGTAGACGTTGACGAAGCGGTGCAGCTTGCCCTCGTCGGTGATCAGGCGGCCCTTGATGCCGCTGTGACGGCTGTCGAGGTCGTCGATGAGCCCCTGCAGCGTGTCGCCCTTGGCCTCGACGGCCTTCTCCCCACCGGTGTAGGTACGGAGGATGGTCGGGATACGGACCTCGATGGACATGCTTCTCCAGTGCTCTGACGGACTGCGGTCGGACTCCTAACAGTCAACACGACGCGTAAGCCGTCGCATTCCACACCACTCAGGTGATGGTGAGCGGCTCCTCGACCACGTCACCGTCGGTGATGACGTAGGAGCGCACCTCGTCGGTGCCGTCCCTGGTCGACACCAGCAGCCAGTGCCCGAACTCGGTGTTCTTGGACCACAGGACGTCGGTGCGGGACGGGTAGGCCTCGGTCGCCGTGTGCGAGTGGTAGACGACCAGGGGTTCCTCGTCGGCATCGTCGAGCGACCGGTAGACCTGCAGCCACTGCCCGCTGTCGAAGCTGAAGCCGGTGGGCGAGCGCTCGGCGTTGTCCATCTCGAAGACTCGAGTCGCGACGCCGTCGCGGCCTGCAATGACGCCGCAGCACTCGTCCGGGTGGTCGCGGCGGGCGTGGGCGACGACCTGGTCGAGCATCTCCCGAGGCAGGCTCAGCATCGACTCAGCCTAAGGTGTGCCCGGGACACGCGGCTCGAGGCAGGACAGCAACGACTCCTGCAGGTAGCCGAGCCAGCCGTATACCTGCAGCGCCTGGTACGCCGGGTCGTCATCGGCCCTGTCGCCCCTGTCGTCGGGGTCGGTGTGTTCGGTCACCCCGAGGGAGGTGCCGAGGGCGAGCCGGACGTCGTTGAGGCAACCGAGCCAGGCGTCGGCCTGGTCACGATCCAGCGTCATCCGGCCGCCACCTTCTGGAACCGTGTCGAGCACGACCTGGGCGTTGGCCCGCTTGCCGGCCCGCAGGTCGGCATCGGTGTAGCGACGAAAATCCCCCGAAGCCTCTGGGTCGGTACCGTCGGCGCCGGGCCGGTCGTAGGCGTCTGGGAGCAGCCGGGACAGCACCGGGCCCTCCGGTTCGTAGACGTCACCGGGCGGCAGCCCGACCAAGGCGGCCAGCGGATCCCCAGAGACCTCGGGCTCGTCGACGAGACCGAGGACCTCTTCGGCGAGCTGGGCAAGGACGCCGGCCTCGACCGCGTCGAGGTCGGCTCTCAAGGCCCCCCGGTGGCGGGTGAACCGCATGCCGCGCATCCCCTCAGTCCTGCTGCAAGGTGGCCCACAGGCCCTTGGCGTGGCAGCGGGCCACGTCCGCTTCCATCTGCTCTCGCGTCCCGTTGCTCACGACGGCCTTGCCATCGTGATGGACCTGCAGCATCAGCTGGGTCGCCTTGTCCTTGGTGAAGCCGAACAGCTCGATCAGGACGTGCGTCACGTAGGACATCAGGTTGACCGGGTCGTTCCACACGATCGCGACCCACGGCCGGTCGAGGAGCTCGTCGGTCTCGGGATGGTCGAGCTGGGCCGGAGCGGTCATGCCAGCTCCCGCTTGAGGACCTTGCCCGTCGCGTTGCGCGGCAGGGCCTCGACGAACGTGAACACACGCGGTACGGCGAACCGGGCCACCCCGTCGCGGACCCTCGCCTTGAGGTCCTCGACCTCGGCCTCACCGACGACATGCGCGACCAGGCTGACGCCGAACGTCTCGTCGGGCACCGCCGTGACGGCGCACTCCCGCACCCCAGGGTGGCCGAGCAGGGCATCCTCGACCTGGCCGGGATAGACGTTCTCGCCACCGATCACGACCATGTCGTCGTCGCGGCCGAGCACGGTGAGCCGTCCCTCCGGCCCGAACACCCCGAGGTCGCCGGTCGCCACGAGGGCGCCGAGGCGGTCCTTGTCGCTGCCGTCGGTGTAGCCGGCGAAGGCCATCCCGCTGCCGACAAAAACTCGTCCCGGGGTGCCGTCGGGCACGTCTTCGCCTGCGGCATCGACGATCCGAACCGTCACGCCGTACGGCGGTCGGCCAGCGGTATGGGGGTCGGCGGCGAGGTCCTCAGGTCCGGCAACGGCGGCGTAGGCGACCTCGGTCGAGCCGTAGAGGTTGTAGAGGACCGGCCCGAACGCGTCGAGGACTCGCGTCGCCAGCACCCCCGGCAGGGCGCTCCCGCTGGAGGCGATGACTCGCAAGGCCTGCAGGTCGTAGCCGGCCGGGTCTGCCTTGAGCAGCAGGTCCAGCATCACGGGGACGACGACGAGAGCTGAGGCTCCATGCTCCTGGACGGCCTGCAGGACCCGTTCTGGGTCGAACTTCTTGTGCAGCACGACCGTCGAGCCCAGCAGCATCGCCATCGTGAGGTGACCGAGGCCCCAGGCATGGAAGATCGGGGAGGCGATGAAAGTGGTTTCCGCTGCCCTCAACGGGATCCGGGACAGCATCGAAGCGGCGTCATCGATGGACGCCTCGCTCCGGGCGGCGCCCCGAGGAGCGCCCGTCGTACCGCTGGTGAGGAGGACCAGGCGGGTGGCGTGCCCGGTCTTGGGCGGGGCCTCGCAGGTGCTGGTGGCGGCAAGTTCCGAGAGCGCCTCGGTCGTGACCATGACCTTGCCGCGGGCGGACGGGGCTAGCAGCTCGGCGAACTCCGCGTCGTGCAGGACGGCGTCAGCCCCCTCGCGGTGCAACACCTCGGCAAGCTGCGTCCCTGCGGACCCGGTGTTGAGGTAGAGCACGTCCGCGCCGCACTTGCTAATCGCGACCGACCCCTCGACGAAACCTCGGCCGTTGCGGGCGAGCAGCCCGACGGCACTGCTTTCCAGGACCCCACGCGCCCGCAGCTCGCCGGCCAGCCGGTCGGTGCGCTGGTCGAGCTCGCGGTAGGTCAGCGACCCCTCGTCGTCGATGATCGCGAGGCGGTCTGGGTGACGGGCGGCTCCTGCTGCGTAGCCGGTCGCGGGCGTCAGGCCCCACCGGGCCAGGGCCAGCGCCATGCCCAGCAGCCGGTCTGGACGTACGGGGCTGAGCAGGCCGGCCTTCGCGAGCACCTTCGCGCCGGTGAGGTCCATGCTGACACCGTGCCATGTCCGCCCGACAGGTGGGCGCAGGGGGGGATTCAGTCTGATCCGTCCGAGACAGCGTCCTCGAGGCCGGGCAGTCCGTCGAGGCTCGTCGCGTTGCGCTGCGCCCGATACGCCAACACGCCCTCGGGACCCTTGGCCTGGGCCCACCGCAGCATCTGGTCGCGCTCCCCCACGTGGTCCATCAGGGGGACGCCGTAGCCGCACGAGTCGCTCACCCGGCTGACGTCGACGGTCACCACGGCCCTGGTCGAGGGGTGGACAGGGTGACGGCCCACGACGTCGTCGTACCCGGGCGAACCAGGCGGGTGGACGGTGCCGTGGCCGTGCAACCGTACGATCCTGGGCGGCGCGTCGAAGGCGCACCACATCAGCGTGATGCGGCTGTTTTCGCGCAGGTGCGCGATCGTCTCGACGCCGCTGCCGGTGAAGTCGACCCAACCGACCTGCAGGTCACCGAGGACCGAGAAGCAGTCCTGGCCGCGAGGGGACACGTTGACCAGCCCGTCGGCGGCGAGGGGCGCGGTGGCGACGAAGAACAGGTGCTGCGCGGCGATCCACTGCGCCAGGTCGGCATCGATGCCGTCGAAGAGCTTTCCCATGCCCGCAGGATAGAGCCGCGCACGACGACGAAGGCCCCGCGCAGGGGCGGGGCCTTCGTCGTACAGGCTGTCTCGATGGTGGAGGTGCCGGGAATCGAACCCGGGTGCTCCGGTACCAGAACAGGGCTTCTCCGGGCGCAGTTGACTGTGCTTTTCTCAGCCCTCCCGGTCTCGCCAACAAGCCGGGAACAGGCTCAGCCGCAGTAGTTCATCGGACGCCCCTGCGGCGCAAGAGCCCGATGTTCCTCCTAGCGATGCCAGGTCCCAGGCCGGAGGCTCTCCTGGGCTGACAGCGACGCTTACTTGCTGCTAGGCAGCAGCGAGGGCGTACGCGCGCGGACTGTTGTCGGCGCTTGATTTTTTTCCGACATTTCGTGGTTAACGAGATCATCGTCGGCTTCCTCGGCCCGCTTCCCCTGCCCCGACATCCGGAGTCGAGACCTGTCACCCCCTTCGTGGTGCGTGAGGCATCAGCCTACGCCCGATCAGGCACTCTGCGCGGCCCACCCGGTCACAGGCGCAGCAGCCGGGCCGCGTTGTCGTGCAGCACGGCCCGCAGCCAGGCCTCGCCCAGGTCCAGCCTCTGGAGGGCTTCGAGCTGGTGCGCGAACGGGTACGGCGTGTTGGGGAAG
>JAYUBO010000231.1:0-5037 GCA_043740815.1 Frankiales bacterium
ACCGGGATGCTCAAGTCGCTGTAGAGGTGCGGCGAGGAGGAGTAGGTCTCGACCGGCTCCGGGAAGGACAGCCCCAGGTCCTTGTTGATCAGGCCCCACTTGGGCATGTCGTCCCAGTCGACGAACGTGACGGCCACCCCCTTGGCACCGGCGCGGCCGGTACGACCGATGCGGTGCAGGAAGGTGCGTTCCTCGTCGGGGCACTGGTAGTTGATGACGTGCGTGACGTCCTGCACGTCGATTCCCCGGGCCGCGACGTCGGTCGCGACCAGCACGTCGATCTTGCCGGAGCGGAACGCGCGCAGCGCCTGCTCACGGGCGCCCTGGCCGAGGTCGCCGTGCACCGCCGCAGCAGCGAAGCCGCGCTCTTCCAGCTCGAGGGCGACCTTGTCGCAGGTGCGCTTGGTACGGCAGAACACCATGGTCAGGCCGCGGCCCTCGGCCTGCAGGATCCGCGACAGGACCTCGACCTTGTCCATCGCGTGGGCGCGGTAGACGTAGATCGCGGTGTCGGGCACGGTGCGACCCTCATCGGGTTCCTCCGCGCGGATGTGCGTGGGCTGGCGCATGAAGCGGCGCGCGAGGGCGACGACCGGCGACGGCATCGTCGCGCTGAACAGCATCGTCTGCCGCTCGTCGGGGGTGAGGTCCAAGATCCGCTCGACGTCGGGCAGGAAGCCGAGGTCGAGCATCTCGTCGGCCTCATCGAGCACGAGCACCTCGACCTGGCCGAGGTTCAGGTGGCCCTGACGAGCGAGGTCGAGCAGCCGTCCGGGGGTGCCCACGACGATCTCGACTCCCCGCCGCAGGGACTCGATCTGCGGCTCCATCGCGCGGCCGCCGTAGATGCTCTGGACGCGCAGCCCACGGGTCTTGCCGGCGATCTCGAGGTCGCTCGCGACCTGGACGCACAGCTCGCGGGTCGGGACGACCACCAGGGCTTGGGGCGTGCCGTTGCCGCCCTCGGACGGGCTTTTGACGTTTTGCACCAGAGGGATGCCGAACCCCAGCGTCTTGCCCGTGCCCGTGCGGGCCTGACCGATGAGGTCATGACCGCTGAGGGCGATCGGCAGGGTCATCGTCTGGATGGCGAACGGCTGGGTGATGCCGACGGCAGCGAGCGCCTCGACGGTCTCGGGCCGGGCACCGATCGCCGCGAAGCCGTTGGGCACGTCAGCAGGAAGGAGCGAAGGGTCGGTGGTCAGGGTCGTGCCTCTCAAGGAGTCGCGCCGACCACCGGCAGTGACGTCGCGGGCTCGCAGCGGGCGCTCTCGGCGAGGGGAGCGGGTCCGGCGCGCGCCGCTGGGACGTGGGGTCCGCGCACGCGTGCGGCGTCGCTCGTGCGGCACCGTCAGGTCCCAGCCTACCGTCCGGGGCCCCCTTTCATGTGCTCCCTGAGAGGGAGCGCGATGATGTGCCCATGACGGCGCAGACCCCCACCCCCCTCGACGCGGCAACCGTCGACCTGCTCGGCGTTCTCGCGTACGGCGAGCTCACCGCGTTCGAGCGGCTCGCCAGCGACGCACGGCTGGCGCCGACCGTGGACGACAAGGTTGCCCTGGCGACGATGGCCAACACCGAGTTCACGCACTTCCGGCGGCTGCGGGACCACCTGCAGGCGCGGGGCGTCGACCCGATGGCGGCCATGGAACCGTTCGCCCCGCCGCTGGACGCCTTCCACGACTCGACCCAGCCTTCCAACTGGTACGAGGGCCTGATCAAGGCCTACGTGGGCGACGGCATGGCCACCGACTTCTACCGGGAGGTCTCGACGTACGTGAAGGACGAGGAGACCCGGCTGCTCATCCAGTCGGTGCTCCAGGACAGCGGGCAGGCGGAGTTTGCGGTGCTGCGCGTGAAGCAGATCATCGCGGCGGAGCCCTCGGTCGGCGGCCGGCTCGCGCTGTGGGCGCGACGGCTCGTGGGGGAGGCGCTGATCCAGGCGCAGCAGGTTGCCGTCGAGCGGGAGGCGTTGCTCGAGCTGTTGGTCGGCAACGGCGACCTGGCCGGCATCATGCGTCTGCTGAAGTCGATCACCGACCAGCACGAGGCCCGGATGGCCAGCCTCGGCTTGCAGGCCTGACGGGTCCGAGCGACGGGCCGTGGGCTACATCGCGCCGAAGCCGACCCGGCGCTGCTCGCTCTCGGCAATCTCGACGTAGGCGAGCTTGTCGGCGGGGACGAGGACCCGCCGGCCCTTCTCGTCGACCAGTGTGAGGACTCCCAGGTCGGCCCTGAGGGCGTCGGCGACGGCCTTGGCCACCTCGTCGGCGCTCTGGGCGCTCTCCAGGACCAGCTCGCGGGGTGCGAACTGCACACCGATCTTGACCTCCACCGAGGGCCTCCGAAGTCTGTCGCGACGTAGGAACGACGCTGAACGTGGTTGAACGAGGGTGATGTTGCAGGAACGACCGAAGGTTAACCGAGAGCGGCCGAGATGCCCCCGCTGTCAGCCGTCAGCAGAACGCATGGCCGACACCACGAGACCGGTCTCGGGGTGCAACGGCGCGCCGGAGATGCCCCTCCAGGCCAGCGAGACGAGGAGCTCCACGGCCCGGTCCTTGCCGAGCCGGTCTTCACTCGACAGCCACCAGCGGGCGCCGATCTCGGCCATACCGGTGAGGCCGACCGACAGCAGCTGCGCCTCCTCGGCGCGGAAGCCGGTGTCGTGCGCGATGGTCTCGGTGATCGCGGCGATGCACTCGGCCGTCATCCGCTCGACCCGCTCGTGGACAGCCGGGTCGTTGCGCAGGTCGCTTTCGAAGACCAACCGGAAGCCCTCGCCGTTGCCGTCGACGAAGTCGAAATAGGCGGCCACGGACGCTGCGACCCGGGCCCGGTTGTCGGTGGTCGACCCGAGCGCGGTGCGGACCCGCTTCACCAGCGAGGTGGCGTGCTCGTCGAGCAAGGCCATGTACAACTCGAGCTTGCCCGGGAAGTGCTGGTAGAGCACCGGCTTGCTGACCCCCGCGCGCTCGGCGATGTCGTCCATCGCCGCCGCGTGGTAGCCCTGGGCGACGAAGATCTCCTGGGCGGCACCGAGCAGCTGTCGCCGGCGCGCCGGCCGGGGCAGCCGCTGGCCGCGCGAGGGGACATCGCTGGCGGTCATCGGCCGAGCCTAGGGCAAAATGTGGGCCGGTTAGGCGTCCTGGCCGGACAGTTCTCGAGAGCCGTGCCGGGTCCGACGGGCGTCGATGACCCGGTCAGGGTTGCGCCGCACGTACTCCTGCTCGAGGTCACGCATCCGCGAGGTGTGGAAGCTCAGCGCGTCCTCGCTGCCGTGCAGGAAGGTGTCGTTGCGCGTTTGGTGCAGGTGAAGCAGCTCCCGCTCGAGGCACTCGTCGGTCAGCACGGTGGGCGGCACTCCGGTCACAGGCGCTCCTCAGCTCAGGACGGTCTGGTCGGGACGGTCTGGTCGGGACGGCCAGTTCGGGACGACTAGTTCGGGACCGCTTGTTCGGGACGGTTAGTGACAGCCAACACCCGGGACGGCGTCGGCGTACAGCCCCGCAGAGGATCAGCTGTCAGAGCAGGGGCGCGAACAGGTCCCCGTGCTCATCGACGCGGAACAGCACGTCCTCGCTGGTGAACACGAGGTCGCAGGCCCGTCGACACGCCTCGACCTCCGCCCACGTCAGGGGGGTCGAGACGGTCGGCTCGTCTCGGGCGCGCAACGAGTAGACGCTGACGGTTGTCTTGGCCGCGTTGTTCTGCGACCAGTCGACGAAGACCTTGCCGGGCCGCACGGCCTTGGTCATGCGTGAGACGACGAGATCGGGCAGGGTGCGCTCCAGCTGCTCGGCGACCTGTCGCGCCAACCCGGACGTGTCGGCAGACGGCGCGCGGCCGACGACCTGCAGGCCCTTGTTGCCGCTGGTCTTGACGAACAGCTCCAGGTCCAGGTGCTCGCGCAGAGCGAGGGCCACCTGGCAGCACTCGACGGCAGAGGCGGGTGGCCCCGGGTCAAGGTCGAACACCAGCAGGTCCGGCCCGGTGGCGCCGACCTTCCACTGGTGGGTGTGCAGCTCGAGCGCGGCCAGGTTGGCCGTCCAGACCAGGGTGGCCAGCGAGTCGATGACGACGTAGGAGATGGTGTCGCGGTTCTTCGTCGAGCCGGGGGAGGGGAGGTCAACGGTGCGGACCCACTCCGGCGTACCGCGAGGGGCGTTCTTCTCGAAGAAGACCTCCCTCTGCACGCCGTTCGGGTAGCGCTTTCGGGTTACCGCCCGGTCGGCCAGGTGCGGTAGCAGCACCGGCGCGATCCGCGAGTAGTAGTCGACGACCTGGCCTTTGGTGAAGCCGTCCGGGTACAGCACCTTCTGCAGGTTCGTCAGCTTCAGCGTCCGACCTTCGACGTCGACGAGCACCTCGCTAGCGCTCACGGGACACCCCCCTAGGGTCTAGGTCGTCGCGCATCCCCTTGTACGACGGGTGCCGGAGTCGGCCGTCCCGCGTCCAGGCAGCGAACTCCACGTCCACGACGAGCACCGGCTCGACCCAGTGCGCCACCCGGGCGTGCTCGGCGGGCACTGGTCCGTCGTACGGGCTGGTGGAGCGGGACAGGGGCTCGAGGTCGGCGGCCACCTGCCGTCGCGACGCGGCGCTGAAGCCGGTCCCGACGTGGCCCGCATAGACCAGGCCGTGCCGGTCGTGGACGCCCAGCAACAGGGAGCCGAGCGTCCGGGCCCGGCCCTCGTCGCCGCCCTTCCACCCGCAGACGACTGCCGACTGGCGGCGGGTGTGCTTTGCCTTCACCCAGCAGTCGCTGCGCCTCCCCGGCAGGTAGGGGCTGTCGCGGCGCTTCGCGACCAGGCCCTCGAGTCCCTGCGCGAAAGTCAGGTCCAGCAGCACCTGGGCGTCGCCATGGAAGGGCGCCGGAGCCTCAAGTCCCAGGGCATCCAGGACCTCGCGGCGCTCGTCGTAGGGCGCCCCGAGCAGGGACATGTCCCCGACGTGCAAGATGTCGAAGGGCACGAACGTGACGGGTACGGCGTGGACCAGCTCGGCGCGCGGCGAGCGGACGTGCATCCGCTGCTG
>JAYUBO010000232.1:0-23318 GCA_043740815.1 Frankiales bacterium
CGGGCACGGTCGACGCCCGCGCCAACGTCTACCTCAGCGCCCTGGCGATCGGGCTGGTGGGTGCGGCCCTGCTCGGACTGGCCCAGCGGGGACTGACGGAGCGGGGCTGGCGTGCGTCATACCGGCAACTGGGGCTGGTTGCGCTTGCGGTGGTGACGGTCGCGATCACGTTCGTGCTGCCCGACAACACCGACCCGATCCCGGTGGATGCCGGGCTGATCTGGCAGTTCCGGCTGCTGTCGCTTGCCACGTCGGCGCTGCTCTGGGGCGGTCTCGCGGTCGCCTTCGGGCTGCTGGGAGAGCGGGCCGCCCGGCGCGAAGCCGCTCGCGACCTCAGCCCCGTGTGAGCGTCAGCGGGGGACGGGACGGCGCGGATGGAGGACGGGGCGCCCCAGTTGCTCCGCGGGTAGGTGCGCCCGGCGGCGGAGACCGGCGACATCGGTGAGCAGGACCCGACGTCCCTCCAGGTGGACGAGGCCACGCTGGGCGAACCCGCCCAGGACCTGGTTGACGCTCTGCCGGGTGCCGCCGCTCATCTCGGCGAGGCGAGCCTGGGTGATGGCGACGACCGGCGGGGAACCCGGCGCGGCCAGCCGGAGCAGCACTTTGGCGACCCGTCCCGCGAGGTCGAGGAACACGTGGTCTGCGGCCTGTTCGGTGAGGCGGCGGACCATGGCCCCGAGCTGGTGCATCAGTGGCTCCAGGACGGTCGGCTGGTGGCGCAGCAGCCCGAAGAACTCGGCGCGGGAAAGGGCCAAGACGTCAGTGGGCTCGGTGGCCTCGACCGACGCTGACCGAGGCGCGCCGTCCAGGAGCGCCACCTCACCCAGGACCTCGGTGGGTTCGAGGACGTTGAGCGCGGCCCGCTCACCGTCGGGGGAGGTCCGAAAGACCGTCACCGATCCGCTGATCAGGATCAACAGCGCGTCGCCGACCTCACCCTCGACGAACAGCAGCTCGCCCCGGTCATAGTGCCGGGGACGGGCGACAGCGGCGATCTCCAGCAGAACCCGCTCGTCGAGGCCCGCGAACAGCTCGACCTGGCGCAGCGACCCGAGCATCTCCGCCGGCGTTGGTACGCGACCCATGGTTCTCCCAGAAACCTCGTCAGAGCTGCCCGCACCCTAGTCCTGGCCCTGTGTCCGCCCTAGCCTGCGGGGGCGGGGTGGGATCGGGGACAGATCGGACAGTGATGGCCGCGGTGATCGAGTGCCACCGGTGCGGTGTCGGCGGCCGTGCTTCTGCACGCTTCTGCGGTGCCTGCGGGGCGGTGCTGGGTAGCGCCCGACCGGGGGTCCGCAAGACCGTGACGTTGCTGTTCGCGGACGTCCGCCTGCCGCTGGGAGCCGGAGACGTCGAGTCGGGTGTCCGGGCGGCAGCGGCCTGCTACGACGCGCTCCGGCAGATTCTCGTCGCGCACGGGGGGACGGTTGAGCGCTCCGCCGGGGACGCTGTGATGGCCGTCTTCGGCGTCCCGAGCGCCCGCGACGACGATGCGCGCCGCGCCGCCGCGGCTGCGCTTGCCCTGCGCCAGGTGGTGGCCGACCTTCCCGGGTCGGCGCACGTCTCGGTCGGCATCAACACCGGCGAGGTCCTCACCGGGGACGTCGCCCAGCAGCAGGAGCTCGCTGTCGGCGACCCCGTCGTCGTGGCCGCCCGCCTGCAGCAGCTGGCCCGTCCCGGCGAAGTCCTGCTCGGCCCCGAGACAGTGCGGCTGCTCGGAACGCAGGCCGTCCTCGGCGTGCCCCGTCAGGTGCACCTGAAGGGACGCGCCGGCCAGCTGTGCGTCGTACCGCTGGAGGGGTGGGACGGGACGTCTCAGGACGGAGAGCGAGGGCCCTTCGTGGGCCGCGATCTTGAGCGGCGGATGTTGCAGGCGGCCCTGGACCGAACCGTCGCGACGAACCTGGTCCAGCTCGTGACGGTGCTTGCCGAGGCAGGGCTGGGTGCGTCCCGGTTGCTCCGGGAGGTGTTGAGGGGGCGCACCGACGTCACCGTCGTGCGCGGGACCTGTCTCGGCTACGGCAGTCGCTCGGCCTGGTCTGCCCTGTCCGAGGTGCTGCACGGGCTGGCGGAGGTGCCCGTCGGAGACAGTGCACTGGACGTGCTTGCCGCCCTCACCGCGAGCCGTCCGCGGCTGGCTGGGGTGGCGCCGGTGCTCGCTTCCCTGCTCGGCGACGGCGACACGCCGGTCGGCAGTGACGGGCTTGCCTCGGCGGTCGCCCGCGTGCTGTCGCTGGTGGCAGAGGATGGCCCGCTGGTCGTGCTGCTCGAGGACCTGCACCTCGCGGACGGTCCGCTGCTGGAGCTTGTCCCTGACGTCGTACGACGTCTGGAGGGGTGTCCCGTCGTGGTGGCCGTGACGGCTCGACCTGAGCTGCTCGAGCACCGTCCCACCTGGGGGCAGGGGCTCCGGCACGTCCTTGGCCTCACCCTGCGGCCGATGGACGCCGAAGCCTCCCGGCGGCTCGCCGAGGCCCTGTTGCCCGGTGACCCGGACGGTGTCGAGGCGGTGCTCGCGGGAGCCGGTGGCAACCCGCTGTTCCTCGAACAGCTCGCGCAGGCCCACAGCGAAGGAGCGGGTACGTCGGCACCGTCGGTGTCGGCCGTCCTGGCTGCGCGCCTGGACCGGTTGCCCGTGGAGAGCCGACAGGTCCTCGAGCGCGCGGCCGTCATCGGTGCCTGGGGACGCGTCGGGGACCTGCTCGCGCTCGGCGATGGCGAGCCGACCGTCGACGTGGTGGCAGAGCTAGGGGCGCTGGCCCGTCGCGACCTGCTCGAGCTCGACGGCGGACGGTGGTCTTTCGGCAGCGACCTGGTCCGCGAGGCCACGGAGGGAGGCTTGGCGCGGGAGGTCCGCGCCGACCTGCATCGGCGGCGGGGGCAGGCTCTGGCCGGACAGGGGGCCAACGCCGCCGCCGGCTTCCACCTCGAGCTGGCCAGCCACCTGCTGCGCGCCGCCGACCCTGAGCACAGCGCCGACCTCGCCCGCCAGGCCGCCGCTCGGCTGTCGGCCGCGGGCCTGCGCGCACTCAGCGGGGACCTGGTCGCTGCCGGTGACCTGCTCACGCGTGCCACCGCGTTGATGGAGCCAGACGAACCCCGCCGGCTGGCGTTGCTCCCCGAGCTTGCCCGCGCGCGTCACGACGCCGGTGACCTCGTTGCCGCCTCGGTCGTCCTTGACGAAGCCGTCCGCCGCACCCACTCACGGGGACTGGTCGAGCTGGGTGCGCACGCCCGGCTGGCCCGGCTCGACCTCCTGCGGTCGACAGATCCGGAGCGGGTCTCCGCCGAGCTGCCGGCGCTGCTCGCGGACGTGCTGCCGGTCCTGACGAGCGTCCAGGACGACCGCGGGCTGGCTCTCGCCTGGCAGCTGACTGCGGTCGCCCTGCGGTACCGGGTGCAGTGGGCCGCCATGCAGGAGCCACTTGAGCGCTCCTTGCTCCACGCGGGCCGCTCAGGGGACCGGCGGCTCGTCGAGGTCGGACAGGGCCTGCAGCTGGGCAGCATGTTCTTCGGTCCGATGCACCTGGACGAGACCCGGTCACGGCTGGAGGAGCTTGCCGGCGGGGCGGCCCAGAGTCCTGCGCATCGCGCGACGGTCGAGGCCAGGTTGGCTGCGACCCTTGCGCTGCAGGGCGACCCGGATGCGGCTCGGGCGCGGATGGCATGGGTCCGCAAGGTCTTCCGCGACCTGGGCAGGGAGCGGTCCGTCATGGCGACCGCCTGCGTGGGCGGTCCGATCGAGCTGCTTGCCGGACGGCCCGACAGGGCGGTGACCGAGGTGACAGCGGCACTGGCGTCCGTCCAGGCGATGGGTGACCGCGCTCTGGAGGCTTCCCTCGCCGGCCTGTTGGCGGAGGCCTGTTGGCGCTGCGGGGATCTCGCGGGTGCGGCGGCAGCCGTGGAGCAGTCTCGGTCGATGGCCGGCGTCGGCGACGTCATCAGCCAGGTCCGCTGGCGATCGGTGCAGGCCAAGCTGCTCGCCGCCGGCGGGCAGCCGGAGCAGGCCCTGACGCTCTCCGCGGAAGCGGTGCGGATGGTCAGTGCCACCGATGAGCTCACCTCCCAGGGCGATGTGCTCTCCGACGCGGCCGAGGTCCACGAGCTGCTCGGTCTGCCAGTAGCAGCGCACGCGCTGTTACTGGACGCCGCCGTGCGGTATGAACGAAAGGGCGCCCCGCAGGCCCTGCGTTGCCTCGCCGACCGCCACGCTGACTTCCAGGTGGCCCAGGGCGGTCCTGGATCCGCTCCCGACGCTCCAGCCCGACCGACTGGGGTCGGCGTGACGGTGCCCGCGACGGGGTAGAGGCTGGGCAGCGACGTACCTGTCCCCCCTTCTCTGCGAGGAGCCACCATGAGCCCGATCCGGCGCGTTGCCCGTCCCCTGCTGGCCTGCACGTTCGTCGTCGCCGGGATCGAGGCCTTGCGGCATCCGGGTCCGCGGGTCGAGATGGTCCGGGCCGCCGGCCTGCAGTCCCCCGAGACCCTGGTCCGGGCCAATGCGGCTTCTGACCTGGTCGCCGGGCTCGCGCTTGCGACGAACCGCGCGCCCAGGCTGTCGGCCCTGCTGCTGGCTGGGTCGCTGGTGCCGACGACCTACGTGGGCCACCCGTTCTGGGCCGAGAAGGACAAAGCGGTGCGTAAGCAGCAGCAGACGCATTTCTTCAAGAACCTCGGGATGCTCGGCGGCCTGCTCCTGGCCGTGGCCGACACCGGCGGCCGCGAGTCGGTGCCGCACGCGGCAGTGCGGGTGTCACGGCAAGCCAAGAAGGATGCCTCCAAGGCCACGCGCACAGCCAGCAAGGCCACCCGCAAGGCAGCCGCAAGGGCCTCGGCACAGGCTGCGAAACTGTCCTCTTCGTCCTAGCGGTGGCGCTAGCGCAGGACCTCGAGCTGCGCGACGACGTCAGCGACGGGCAAGTCGCGCGGCAGGCGTGAGTGGACGGCCAGCCCGATCCCCGCAGCGCACATCGTGCTGTCGACGAGCTCGTCCACGGGTGGCCAGGGGAACCGGGGTTTTGCGATGAGCAGGCTGGCGATGCCGTGCGCGGTGGCCCACAGCTGCATCCCCAGCTGGACTGGGTCGCCCTCCAGGACGCCGATGGCGACGCAGGAGGTCACCGACGCCAGCAGGTGGCCGAAGGCGCCGCTCGCGACCTCGTCCGCCGGCGCATAGTCGGACGGGCCCCCCATCATGACGATCCGGTAGTGCTCGGGGTTGGCCAGCGCGAAGTGGACGTAGGCCACGCCCTGCCGACGGAGCGCCTCGAACGGGTCCGCGGCGTCCGAGGACGCCTCCTTCAGCGTGACATGCAGCGCTTCGAACACTTCCTCGCAGACTGCGTTAAGCAGCGCCTGCTTGTCGGCGAAGTGAAGGTAGATCGACGGCACGGAGACGCCCACCCGTCCGGCCACGGCTCGCAGCGAGACCGACTCCTCGGAGCCGGTCTCGCGCAGCAGCTCCATGGCGGCGCGCAGGACCTCGCCGCGCAGGGCTGCGCCCTGGCCCCGAGGGGCGCGCTTTCGTGGTTCAGGCACTGACCGGCTCCTCCAGGCGTTCGGGTACGGGCGTCGAGTGTGCCTCAGCCAGGCCGATCTGGGCGTGCAGGCGCTTGAGCGGCGCAGGGGCCCACCAGTTCGCAGGCCCCATGAGGCGCATGAACGACGGCACCAGGGCGCCCCGGATCAGGGTCGCGTCGACCAGTACGGCCAGGGCCGTACCCAGGCCCAGCAACTTGATGAAGGAGATGCCGGAGGTCACGAAGGACAGGAACACCAGGGCCAGCAGGGCGGCGGCGGCCGTGATCAGCGAGCCGGTCCGCTCCAGGCCCAGCGCGACGGCGCGGGTGTTGGCTGCGGCGCTGCCGTCGCCGGCGTCCCACTCCTCCTTGATTCGCGAGAGCAGGAACACCTCGTAGTCCATCGACAGCCCGAAAAGCACGCAGAACATCAAGATCGGCATGGTGGTGTCGAGCGTCCCGGTGATGATCGGGTTGCCGATAAGACCCGCCAGGTGCCCCTGCTGGAACACCCACACCATCAGCCCGAAGGTGGCGGACAGGCTGAGGACGTTGAGTACCAGCGCTTTGAGGGGAATGACGATCGAGCCGGTGAACAGGAACAACAGTACGAAGGTCGCGGCCAGTACCAGTCCCAGGGCCAGGGCCAGCTTGCCCCCGAGGGCCTTCTTGGTGTCGACGAGCTGCGCGGCCTGGCCGCCGATCAGCACGTGTGCCGGCGCCGGCACGGCTCGCAGCTGCTTGACCAGCTTCTCGCCGGCCGGTCCGATGGACTCGATCGACGGCACGACGGACAGTCGTTGCCCTCCCGCGACCTGGTAGGACGCAAGTCCCGCGGCGATCCGACGCCCGCTGCTCCACCGCCCGGAGGACGCGTCGACCCGCTCCACGCCCGGGACCCGCGACAGGGCTTCGGCGTAGGCCGTGACCGACGTGGGCGCAGGGGTCAGCAGCACAGGGAGTGCGAACGCCTCTCGGCCGGTGAAGTCCTCGCGCAGCAGCTGGGCAACCTCGTGTGCCTGGGCCGACCGCGGCAGCACCCGGTCGTCGGGGAGGCCGAAGATCACGCTCTGGAACGGCAGTCCGAGCAACACGAGCAGCAGTACGACGGCGGTGCCGACGCCGACCGGGCGCTTCATGACGGTGACGGCGACCCGGTGCCAGAAGCTCTCGTCGCTGGCCGTGCCGACCCGGGGCGGCTGAATCCGGAGCGCCCGGCGAAGTGGCTTGCGAAGGTCGAGGCTGTCCACGCGGTGGCCCAGCGCGGCGAGGGCGGCAGGCAGCACCACGAGCGCGCCGAGCAGGGCGAACAGGACGGCCGAGATCCCGGCGTACGCGAAGGACTTCAGGAAGTAGAGCGGGAACACCAGCAGTGCGCCGAGGCTGAGCATGACGGTCAGGGCCGAGAACAGCACGGTTCGGCCGGCGGTGCGCAGGGTCTCCCCGACGGAGTCGGCGACGGTGCGGCCGCGGGCTAGCTCCTCGCGGTAGCGGGTGACGAGGAACAGCGCGTAGTCGATGCCTAGGCCCAGCCCCAGCGAGGTGGCCAGGTTGACGGAGTAGACGCTGACGTCGGTGAAGCCGTGCAGAACGTGCAGGGACAGGAACGTCCCGAGGATGGACAGCACGCCAACCAGCAGGGGCAGCGAGGCGGCAACCGCGGAGCCGAAGACCAGCACGAGCAGCACGGCGGTGACGGGGATGGCGATCGACTCTGCGCGGATGATGTCGTGCTCGATGGTGTCGCCGACCTCGGCATAGACGGCAAACTCCCCGCCGGTGCGGACGCTCAGCCCTCCCGCGGCCTTTCCGTCGAAGGCTTTGGCGAGGGCCTTGGCGGTCTTCACGGCGTCGTCCTGGGAACCGGTCAGGCGGGCCAGCACGAGGGCCTGGCTGCTGTCTTTGGAACGTAGGGTGTCCGCCCGCCCGGCGCTCCAGTAGGAGACGACGTCGGTGACGCCCTTCTGCCGTGCCAGCCTGGCGGTGAGGGCGGCGCCGGGGCCCGCAGCCTGGTCGACGCCGGTGGGGGTCTTGACCAGGAGCAGGAAGTTCGAGGCCCCGGTGTGGAAGGTGTGGTCGAGTTCGGCCGCGGCCCGCTCCGACTGCTGATGGGGATCGGCGAAGCCACCTGCGCTGAGCTCCTTGGCGACGCCGCCGCCGAGGCCGCCCGCGAGAGCGAGAAACACGAACGCGAGAACGAGCACGAGGCGGCGACGGGCCACCAGGACGGGCGCGAGACGAGCGAGCACAGCAACCTCCGGCGATGAATGAACGCCGCTAAGTTAGCGAGGTTCAGTCGAGATCGTCAAGGGGCTGGAGCCACGAGTTCGGCAGCTACTCCTCCAGCAGGGCTTTGAGCCGCACCAGCGTCTTCTCCATGCTCACGGCATTCTTTGCGGGGTACTTCATCTTCTCGATGAAGGCCGGCGAGCGGCTGCTGCCCCAGTCGAAGCTCTCCGTCACCTGTGTCCCCAGGCCCTGGGGTGTGAGCTCGTAGCGCCAGATGTGCTTGCCGAAGTGCTGCCAGGCAATCAGCGCGTCCTGCTGGTACTCCACGACCTCGTTGGTGATGACGTACGGCAGGCCGATGCGCATCCGCATCCCGAACTTGACCCCCTTGGACAGGGTGTCGGGGGCCTTGATGCTGGCCTTGACCGAGCCCGAACCGTCGAAGTCGGGGTGCCTGCGGGCATCGGACAGGACCGCGAAGATCTTGTCGGCTGGGGCGTTGATCAGGACAGAACGGCTCACGCTGCGGGTCATTGCTGCAGGTTAGAGGTCGGTGCGGGACGATGCCTGACGTGGCTCGATCCCCAGGCGGCACGACGGGCTCCGGCACCTCAGGTGCCCCGGGTCAGGGATCGAAGCCGCAGGCTGCCACTGGTCGAGGGGCGGCTGGGCGAGGGGCGACGGCCGCGGGGGTTGTCCGTGGCGGTGCCCAGCGGGTGCGGGCCGCGGCAGGCGCGGACGGCGCCGACCGTTCCGGCCTCGCCGCCCTGATCGGTGCCCAGGCACTGTCGTCGGCGGCGGACGCGCTGGTGGCCGTCGCCCTCGCCAGTACAGCGTTCTTCCAGGTCTCGGCCGAGGCCGCACGCGGCAAGATCGCGCTCTACCTGCTGATGACGCTGCTGCCCTTCTCGCTGCTCGTGCCGGTCGCCGGACCGGTGCTGGACCACTTCCCGCACGGTCGCCGCAACGTGCTCGCGCTGACGGTGGCGGGTCGCGGTCTGGTCGCCTGGACGCTCGCCGGTTCCCTGGCCTCGCTGGCGCTGTACCCCCAGGCGCTGGCCATCTTGGTGTTGCAACGCGCGTACGGCGTGGCCCGCGCTGCCGCCGTCATCCGGGTACGCCCTCCCGCGCTGGGGCTGGTCGCCTCGAACGCCCGGCTGAACATCGCGTCCTTGGTGTCCTCGGGGATCGCCGTAGCCGTAGGGGTTGCGATCACGAACACGCTGGGCTCCGACTGGGACCTACGGCTGGCGACGGTGCTGTTCCTGATCGGTGGAGCCGCGGCCCTGCGGCTGCCCTCACACGTCGATGACGCCGTGTCCGGCGAAGTGCGCCGCGCCACCCGCTTCTCGATGTCGTCGGCGCCGCGCCACATCAAGCGCGCCCTCGTCGGGACCGTCTCGCTGCGCGCCATCAGCGGCCTGCTGACACTAGGCCTCGCCATCTTGCTCAAGGCCCACGGCGCATCGGCCCCGACGGTCGGCCTTGTCCTCGGGGCTGCCGTCGGGGGTGGCCTGGTGGGGACGGCACTTGCGTCCCGGCTGACCGCCGAGCGCACGGCCCGGCTGACCGCCGTCGCCCTGATCGCACCCAGCGTTGCCTGTCTGGTTGCGGCAGTCCTCGGTGGCACGGTGGTCGCGGCACTGGCTGTCGGGTCGGTCGGATTCGGTGCGTGCTTGGGGAAGTACGCCCTGGATGCGTCGTTGCAGAGCCACGTTCCGCCGGCTCAGACCGGTTCGGCGTTTGCGCTCTCCGAGACGGCCCTGCAGCTTGGCTGGGCCGTGGGGGGTGCGCTTGGCCTTGCCCTGTCGCTGCTCGACACGACGGCGGTCGGCGCGGCCGGTGCCCGCGCGGTGCTGTTTGCCTTCGCGACGGGCATCCCGGTCCTCGGCCTGGTCCTGCTCCGCCGCTGGCGCCCGTATCGCGAGCCCGCTGCGTGACTCAGACGCGGCGGGCGAAGCAGACGTCGGTGGTGTGCCGGGTGAAGCCGAGCCGCTCGTAGACCCGGATCGCGTTGGTGTTGCCCTCGTCGACGTACAGCATGACCTCCGCCAGGCCCAGGGACTGCAGGTGGTGAAGGCCCAGCAGTGTCAGGGCGGGCCCGAGTCCACGGCCCTGCTCCGACGGGTCGACGCCGACCACGTAGACCTCGCCGAGCGCGTCGTGGTCATGTCGGTGGGAGGGATCGCCGGCGTCGGCGTGACGGGTCTTCCCGTGCACCTTGGTCCAGTGGAACCCGACCAGGGAGGACCCGCGGAACGCCAGGAAGAACCCAGCCGGGTCGAACCACGGCTCCGCCTCCCGGACGAGCACTTCCTCGATGCCCCAGTCACTCTGGTCCGGGTGCGCGGCGAACGCCTTGTTGTTGAGGACGGTCCAGTCCTGCTCGTCCTGGTCGACGACAAAGGTCCGGACCGTGATCCCCTCCGGCAAGGAGACGGTCGGCAACGACCCCGCAGACAGCGTCTCGGTCAGGGGCCGCCGCATCTGCCACAGGGTGCGAGTGCGATCGAACCCCAGCGAGGCGGCCAGCGTCGTGGCTGCTGCGTGGTCGCCGTGCGCCCACAGCCGCAGCCGGCCATCGGGCGACTGCAGCACGAGCCCCTCGACGAGGGCGCGTCCGATCCCGGCCCCGCGGGCGGAGGGCAGAACGGCCACTTCGGCCGACGGGCCCTCGAGCTGGTCGGTCACGTCGAGGTGGGCGTAGCCCAGGAGCGCACCTTCGGGGCTGCGGACCAGCAGGTGCCGCACGTCGGCGTCGCCGCCCCGCGGCAGGTGCAGCATCACGTGGTCGGACAGCGGCGGCGAGCCGTCGTGCGCGGTCACCAGCTCCACCAGGGCCTTCACGTCCCCGACGTCACTATCGGACAGCCGGAGCAGGACGGAAGGGATCACCTGCTCACGGTACCGAGGCAAGCGGCGCGCGCGGGGTGACGGGCCAGACGAGGCGGGTCCGCCGTACAGGGGGCTACCGGGTCAGGTCAGGTCCACGGACTGCTGGGTCACGTCCAGTGAACCGAGAGCAGCGGCTTCCTCAGGCAGCGCGGCCAGCGGCGGCGTGACGAACTTGTAGCCGACGTGCCGGACGGTGCCGATGAGCTGCTCGTGCTCCGGACCGAGCTTGGCGCGCAGCCGACGCACGTGCACGTCGACGGTGCGGGTGCCCCCGTAGTAGTCGTAGCCCCAGACCTCCTGGAGCAGCTGTGCCCGGGTGAAGACCCGGCCAGGGTGTTGCGCGAGGTACTTCAAGAGCTCGAACTCCTTGAAGGTCAGGTCCAATGCCCGGCCACGCAGCTTGCAGGTGTAGGTGCCTTCGTCGATCGTGAGCTCGCCGGCCCGGACGACGCCCGGCTCGTTGGTCGCCTCGAGGGTCGTTGCCACCCGACCGGTGGCCAGGCGCAGGCGGGCGTCGACCTCGGCCGGGCCGGCCGTGTCGAGCAGCACGTCGTCGATGCCCCACTCAGCGGTAAGAGCGACGAGCCCACCCTCGGTCAGGACAGCGAAGACGGGTGAGCTGACGCCCGTCGTACGTAGGAGTCGGCACAGCGAGCGGGCCTGGACGAGGTCGCGGCGCGCGTCGACGAGGATCGCGTCGACCGGTTGCGAGCCGCTGTCGTCAAGGAGGGCGGACACCTCGAGAGGCGCGACGCGCACCGCGTGCCCGAGCAATCCGAGGGCAGGAAGCACCTCGGAGGAGGGGGTCATCGCACTGGTGAGCAAGAGCAACGTGGCCACGTGGGCGTACCTCCGGGTCGGCTGTTGAGGGGAAGCCGTGGAGAGGCGCCATTGCCTCAAGTCACGCCGAGGGTAGCGGAACCGCACCGATCACTCACCTGCGGGGAGCGCCGAGCGGCGGGCAGGCACACTGGAGCAGTGGAGCTGCGGACCGCTGACGGCGTCCGGCTGCATGCTGTCCATATTCCGACGACGAGCACGGACGTCTGCGCGGTGCTGGCTCATGGGTTCACCAACCACACCGGCACCCGGCACGTCCGGGCCATCGCTCGCGGCCTGTCCGAGCAGGGACTCGGGGTCCTCGCGTACGACGCCCGCGGGCACGGTCGCTCTGACGGGCACAGCACCCTGGGTGACCTCGAGCCGCTGGACCTCGACGCGGCCGTCGCGGCCGCCCGCCGGCTCGGGTACCGGTCGGTGGTCACGTGCGGCTGGTCGATGGGCGGGTCCGTCGCCATCCGGCACGCGGCCCTGCGTGGAGGCCTCGTGGGGGGGCAGCTGCTGTCCCACCCACCGGACGCTGTCGTCTCCGTCAGCACCACGAGCCGCTGGTACTACCGGGACACCGTCGCGATGCGGCGGGTGCTGTTCGTCATCCAGAACAGGTCCGGCAGGGCTGTCGCCCGAGTCGTCCTCCGGACCCGGATCTGGCCCCTGCCGTGGGACCCGCAGCCGGCCAGCCCGGTGGAGTGCATCGTCGACGTGGCACCCTTGCCGCTGCTGCTCGTGCACGGCGACGCGGACCACTACTTCCCGTTGGAGCACCCGTATGAGCTGGCCGCTGCCGCGGGGGACGGCGCACAGCTGTGGATCGAGGCTGGGATGGGGCATGCGGAGAAGGCCGCCACTCCCGACCTGATCGCTCGCCTGGCCCGCCAGATCCGCTCGCTGGTACCGGCATGAGCACGGTTCGCTACTTCGCCGCCGTCAAGGCCGCGGCGGGCGTCGCCGAGGACTGCGTCCCGTCCGGGACGCTGGCCGACGTGCTCGCCGCCGTACAGGCCGGAAGGGACCTACGGTTCGCGCAGGTGCTCGGGTGTTGTGCGTTCCTCGTGGACGGCGACCCGGTCGGCGCGCGTCCGCACGGGACCGTTGTGGTGGGTGACGCCAGCGTCGTGGAGTGCCTCCCGCCCTTCGCCGGCGGCTAGGTTCTGCCCTGTGACCAGACCCGTGACGCCCTCACCGGCGGTGACCCGGCCGGCGCCGCAACGTGCCGGGCTGGTGGTTTACGGGCTCGTCTGCGGCCTGCTCGGTGTGGCCCTGCTCGGCCTCGCCCTCCTCGGTGAGGGCCCCCTGTTGGCCGGCGTCGTCGTGCTGCAGGCCCTGTCCGGGCTGGCGTTCCTCGCCCTCGTCGACGCTCCCGCCTCCGCTGGCAGCTTCGTTCTCGGTACGGCGGCAGCCATCGCCGCCGACGTCGTCGTCGAGGTCGACCGTGGGCGGGTCGGTGGCCTGGCGGGGGTCGTCGCGCTAGCCCTGGTGGGGGGCTTGCTCCATCAGCTGGTCCGGCGCGACCGGGTAAGGGTGACCGAGTCCCTCGCGGACACCCTCGTCGTGGTGGTGCTCGTCTGCTGTGCCGCCTGCCTGCCGGCCGCGTTGCTTCATTCCGGTGGTACGTGGCCGCTGCGTGGCGGCCTCGCAGCCGCGGGTGCCGCGCTGCTGGTGGGGCGGATGTCGGATGCGGTGGTCGCCCGCCCGGCCCTGACCCTCGGTGCCAGTCGCGCCTGGCCGGGCCTGCTGCTCAGCCTGGCGGTCGCTGCCCTGGTCAGCCCGCTCGTCACCGGTGGCCATCTGAGCTCCGGTAGGGCTGCCTTGGTGGGCCTGGTGTCAGCGGCCTGCGTCGCCACGGTCGACCTTTCCCTGGACCTCGCCGGGGCGCAGCGGCTGGTCTCGGTGGTCCTGCCGTACGTGCTGCTCGGGCCGGTCCTGCTGGTCGTCGTCGTCGCTTTCTCGCAGGCCTGAGCCGGTGGCGTCCCCGCAACCCGTCGTCACGGTTCGTCCAGGGATTGGCGCGGCGCGATGAGGCGCCTGCTGACCGCGCTGGTCGTCCTCGCCCTGTTCCTGGTCGTCGCCGACCGGGTCGGGGTCCGGCTCGCGCAGAGCCAGGTCGCACGCCAGCTGCGCACCTCGGCCGGCCTGACCTCGGACCCGACGGTGTCGATCACCGGGTTTCCCTTTCTCACCCAGGCCGTGAGCGGCCGCTACCACCGGATCGAGCTCATCACGGGGTCGCTTCGGCGCGGCGGCGTCCGGCTGGCCTCCCTGAAGGTGTCGCTGCACGGAGTTGAGCTGCCCCTGTCGCAGGCCTCCTCGGGCACGGTGTCCGCCGTCCCGGTTGCTGCGCTGACGGCCTCGGCGGTCGTGACCTACGCCGACGTGGCGTCGGTCGGGTCGCTGGCCGGTGTGAGCGTCACCCCTACCGGCTCGGGCGTCCGCGTCACGGCCCGCCTGAGTGTCCTCGGGCAGGCCGTGGAGGTCTCCACCGACTCCACCGTGCGGCTGTCGGGGTCGTCCATCGTCGTCACCGCCCAGAAGTTGACTGTTCTGGGCCAGTCCTCGTCGTTGCTCGACAACGCGCTCGCGGGGCGGCTCGACTTGCGGGTGCCGATCGGCTCCCTGCCCTACCACCTGGCGCTGACCGGAGTGCACGTCACGCCCGCCGGCCTCGTCGTTGACGCCCGATCCGGCCCGACCATCCTCACCGCCGGCGGTTGACGTCGTCCGGCCTGCCACCGGGTAGCGCTGACGGGACTCCCGGGGAAGGGAACGGGCGACCAAGGCGTTGGCCAACAGCGTGACCGGCATCTGCGCCCTGTTGGCCGTCCTGGCCGTGACCGCTGCGCTGGCGGTGTGGCACCGCCGGACCGACGGTCGACTTCGCCAGACGAAGGCAGTGGCCAAGAACGCCAGGAACGCCGCCAACAACGCCGCCAGCCACGTCACGGCAGGCCCGGTCGACCGCGCGGCCACGCGCGGCCCCGATGCGCGCGAGGACCTGCGGCCCCTGATCGAGGCGACCGGCAACCAGGCCGGCGAGCGGGCCACCCTGCTGCAGTTCAGCAGCGCCTTCTGCGCCCCGTGCCGGGCGACCAAGCGCGTACTGGGTGAGGTGGCCGAGCTGACGCCGGGCGTCGCGCACGTCGAGGTCGACGCCGAGAGCAACCTCGACCTGGTGCGGCGGCTCAACATCCTCAAGACGCCCACGACGCTGGTCCTGGACGGTCGCGGGCGCGAGGTCCTGCGCGCAGCCGGCCAGCCCAGGAAGGCGGAGGTTCTGTCCGCACTGGTGGAGGCGGTACCCTCGTGAGCATGGAGTTGGTGCTGGTCAAGCGGAGGTCGATCGACCTGTGCCGTGCCCAGAGCTGCCTGTGTCGGCCTGCCTTCTGACCTAACTGATCCAGCCCGGCCTTCGGCCCGCTCGATCAGCCCGGACGCGATCCAGTTGTGCGTCCGGGCAAGCCCACAGCCACGCCGTTGCACGGCATCCAGTCTCCGGAGCGCACCGCATGATCGATCCACGTGGCCCCCGTGTGGGGGCTTGGCTCACCTCGTTCGTCCTGGTCGTCACGCTGCTCATCAGCGCGGCTCCGACCGTTGCCGGACTGCTGCTTGCCGCCCAGGCGGTGGTGTTCGCGCTCGGTACCCGGGGGAAGTCGCCGTACCAGCTGGTGTTCAGCAAGCTGGTACGCCCGCGACTTGAGCCACCCACCGAGCTGGAGGACGCGGCCCCGCCGCGCTTCGCCCAGGTCGTCGGGCTGCTGTTCGCGGTCGGCGGGGCGGTCAGCTTCCTCGTCGGGGCGCAGCTTGCCGGCCAGGTCTTCACCGGGTTCGCGCTGGTCGCGGCCCTGCTCAACGCCGCCGTCGGCCTCTGCCTCGGCTGCGAGCTCTACCTGATCTTCAAGCGCCTCACTACCTCACAAGGAGCAACCGCATGAGCCGCACAGATGTTCTCGTCGACGCCGACTGGGCGCAGGACCACTTGTCCGACCCGAAGGTCGTTCTCGTTGAGGTGGACGAGGACGTGTCCGCCTACGACGGTGGCCACATCACCGGCGCCGTCCGCCTGGACTGGAAGACCGAGCTGCAGGACCAGGTACGTCGGGACTTCGTGAGCAGGGAGCAGTTCGAGGAGCTGCTCGGCCTCAAGGGGATCGCGAACGACGACACCGTGGTGCTGTACGGCGGCAACAACAACTGGTTCGCGGCGTACGCGTACTGGTACTTCAAGCTCTACGGCCACGACAGTGTCAAGCTGCTCGATGGCGGGCGCAAGAAGTGGGAGCTCGACGGTCGCCCCCTGACGACCGACGTCGAGCCGCGCGACAAGACGTCGTACACCGCCAAGGACCAGGACCTCACGATCCGGGCCTTCCGCGACGAGACCATCGCGGCGATCGGCAACAAGAACCTCGTCGACGTCCGCAGTCCCGATGAGTTCAGTGGCAAGCTACTGGCGCCCGCCCATCTGCCTCAGGAGCAGAGTCAGCGGGCCGGCCACATCCCGACCGCGATCAGCGTGCCGTGGAGCAAGGCCGCGAACGACGACGGCACCTTCAAGAGCGACGACGAGCTCACGGCCCTCTACACCGACGCCGGCCTGGACACCGCAAAGCAGACCATCGCGTACTGCCGCATCGGCGAGCGCTCGAGCCACACCTGGTTCGCCCTGCACGAGCTGCTGGGCCACGCCGATGTGAAGAACTACGACGGCTCCTGGACCGAGTACGGCTCCCTCGTGGGCGTGCCCGTTCAGAAGGACGTCTGATGTGCGGCGCACCTGCCCAAACCCTCGATCTGGAAGGCATTGACGTGGCCAAGGAGTCGATCGTCCAAGGGACGGTTTCCCAGGGCGGCTCGCCCGTGGGCGGGGCCTACGTGCGCTTGCTCGACAGCACCGGTGAATTCACCGCGGAGGTGCAGACGTCCGCGTCCGGTGCCTTCCGGTTCTTCGCCGCTCCCGGTTCGTGGACGCTGCGGACGTTGACGTCTGCGGGCTCGACCGACACGGCCGCCGAGGCTGTCCTGGGTGAGGTCGTCGAGCTCACCGTCGAGGTCTAGCGACACCGCTTCGCCAGGCTCGCAGTGCTGCGCGTGCTTCACCCACAGCAGCACTGTGACCTGCTGGCCCGCCCGGTTCGGACGGTGGGGACGGTCAGTAGACGAGCGCCTGGACATCGTCGGCGAGGATCTCGGCCACGAACGACGCCGCGCCGGCGATCCGTACCCCTTCGAGAAACCCTTCCTGTGCAATTCCTCGGCGGGCGGCGCACTGGGTGCAGACGGTGACCGAGCCGTCGCTCAGGACCGCGGCGAGCAGCAGGGCCGACGAAGGCGACTCGGGCAACTCCAGGTCACGCCCGGGCGTGGCTAGCCACACGGACTCGCCGGTGAGCCACAGCGACACCGCCGTCCCGGTGGTGACCGCCACCGATGCCACGGTCAGGCCCTGCAGGCATCTTTCCGGCGCGTCGTGTCCGGCCGTCACCTTCACCACCAGGCTGCGCATGTGTCCAGCCTCGCAGACCGCGTCGGTGAGGGCCCGAATAGCGGTGTGGGGGTGACGCATCTCGCGGCGCCGTCCCTGCGGGTGTGGACGTGTATTCGACGTATATTCGATGTTGTGACGATCGAGTTCTTCTACACCGGTCTGCTCGTGGCAGCGTTCCTCCTGATCACCTGGTTCAGCGTCTACGTGGTCTACAAGCTCTTCCAGGGTCAACGCTGACGATCGTGTGAACGGGCGTTAGCCTCCGCGTGTGGACTTCTCCCTGAGCGAAGAGCAAGAGGCGTTGTACGCCGGCATGCTGCGCGTCGGCCGTGAGGTGATTGCCCCTGGTGCGGCCGAGCGCGACCTGGACGGTCGGTGGGACCCGGCCGTGTGGAAGGGCCTCGCTGCAGTCGGCGTACCGGGAATGCCTATCCCTGAGCAGTACGGCGGCTCCGGCGCTTCCATCATCGACTGCTGCCTGGTCAACGAGGCCCTCGGTGAGGGGGGCCGTGACGGTGGCCTCGGCCTGTCCCTCGGTGCGCACTGGGTCATCGGGACCGTCCCGATCTGGTTGCACGGTACCGAGGAGCAAAAGCAGCGCTGGCTGCCCGGGCTGTGTGACGGGTCCCTGATCGGCTCGTGGGCGTCGACCGAACCCGAGGCCGGCTCGGACTCCGGCGCGATCCGCACCACTGCTGTCCGGGACGGGGACGACTGGGTCCTCAACGGCACCAAGACCTTCATCACCAACGGCCCGATCGCGGACGTCTGCACCGTCCTGGCCAAGGCCCCGGAGGGCGCCACGGCTTTCCTCGTCGACACCCGCAACCCCGGCTTCGCGGTGGGCCGCGAGCTCGACAAGCTTGGCTGCCGGTCCTCCCCGACCGCCGAGATCCACCTGTCGGACTGCCGGGTGCGTTCCGCCGACGTCCTCGGCGAGGTCGGTAACGCGCTGTGGAAGATCGCGTTCGAGTGCTTCGACTGGGAGCGCACCGTGATGCTGGCCGGCATCGTCGGGGGGATGAGGGCAACCCTGGACACCACGATCGCCTACGCCAAGCAGCGTGAGCAGTTCGGCAAGCCGATCGCGCACCACCAGGTCATCGCCCACAAGCTGGCGCAGATGGAGATCAACTGTCAGGTGGTCCGTAACGCGGTTTACAAAGCTGCCTGGCTGAAGATGGTGGGCCGCGAGCACATGGTCGAGGCGTCCGTCGCGAAGGCCTTGGCCGGGACGCTGTCGGTGGACAACGCGCTCGAGGCGATCCAGGTGCACGGTGGGTATGGCTACCTGCGTGACTTTCCCGTCGAGCGCGCCCTGCGCGACGCCAAGCTCGCGTCCCTCGGCGGGGGCACCACGGAGATCCAAAAGATGATCATCAGCCGGTCGATCCTCGCCTGAGGTGAGGCTCTGGGCGGGGGTAGGTCGGCCGTAGGCTTGACTCTGTGACCGCCTCCTCGTCCTCCTCCCCTGAGCTGCACCCGTCCCTGGAGCACCTGGCCTTCCTGGTCGGTGAGTGGAAAGGCCTTGGGGTCGTGGGCTACCCGACGATCACCGAGGCGAGGTACGAACAGGAGCTGTCGTTCAGCCATGATGGGCGGCCGTTCCTGGCGTATCTCAGCAAGACCTGGCTGATCGACGAGGACGGCGGGCGGATCAGGCCGACCGGTACCGAGGCCGGTTTCTGGCGTCCCGGTAAGGAGCCGCGCGACGTCGAGGTCATGCTCTGCCACCCCACGGGGATCGTGGAGATCTACGTCGGTGAGGTCGTCTTCCACAAGATCGAGCTGACCTCCGAGGTGGTGGCGCGCACCGAGACGGCTAAAGACGTCAAGGGCTTCCACCGTCTCTACGGGCTGGTCGAAGGCGACCTCGCTTACGCCATCGACATGGCGGCCATGGGCCAGCCCCTGCAGGCGCACCTGTCGGCCCGACTGACCAAAGTCACCTGACCCCCCCCACCCGCCTGTCTTAGCGGCTTCTCATCGAGCGGTAGATCACAAGCAAACCCTCGGCGGTCCGCTCGGGGCGGTACTGCTGCGCGGTCAGTCGTCCGGCCCCGACGAGGGCGTCGCACAGACTCGGGTCAGCGGCCAGGCGGCGCAGGGCGGCAGCGAGGACGGCCGGGTCGCGGGGCGCGACCAGCAACCCGTCGACACCGTCCGTCACGACCTCGGCCGGACCGCCCTCGGAGGAGGCAATGATCGGGACTCCCGCGGCCATCGCCTCGAGCACCACCTGCCCGAACGGCTCGGGCGTGGTGGAGGCGTGGACGGCCACGTCGAGCAGCGTCAGCTCCTGCCAGACGTCCTCGTGGAAGCCGCGGAAGTCGACCCGATCGGCGATCCCCAGGGAGCCGGCGAGGGCGCGCAGCTCGGTCTCCCAGTCCTGCTCGCCGAACATCGCGGACCCGACGAGATGGGCCCTTTCGCCGCCACCGGGAAAGGCCAGCGCGAAGGCCCGCAGGAACACGTCCTGCCCCTTCCAGGGCGACAGCCGCCCCACCAGCCCGACCGTGAACGGCCCCGCCGGCGCCGACCGGACGACGGCAGGGACGGCCACGGAGTCAGGTACGACGGGACTCGCGAGGACCGTCCCCCCTCGCGGCAGCGTCGCCAACGTGGCGTGGGAGTTGGCAACGATCGCGCTCGGCAGGACCTTCGCGGCCAGCCGGACCAACCGCACCACCGGCCGGGGCAGGTAGTCCTCGGCGATCCGGTCCCGCACGTGCCACAGCACCGGAACCCGGGCAAGGCGGCCCGCGGCCCCGCCGTACAGGGCGGCTTTGAGGCTGTTGGTGTGCACGAGGTCGGGGGCCAGCTCGCGCAGGAGCGCGCGCAGGGTCAGCAGGTAGCGCGCGAGCGCCAGCAGCTGGCCAGGGGACAGTCGAGTTGCGGCGTGCCGCCGAGCGTTGCGGACCGACCCGGCGAGCGGCACTACCCTGACATCGACTCCAAGCGCCTCGAGCTTGGCCCGCAAGGGACCGTCCTCGCCCAGGATGACGATCGGCTCGACGTCGGCCAGCAGTGCGGGAAGGGTCCGGAGCAGGGCCAGCTCACCGCCTGACAGCTGCGCGATGTGGTCGAGGTAGACCACGCGCAGCCGCCGCGGCTGGTTGCGCGCGACAGCGCGATGTCTGATCTGCTTCATCCCAGTAGATCGAGCAGCCGGGTTGCCGCGTCGTCGGCCTCACCGCGGGTGCCCCTGACCCCTTGCGCGCCCTTGACGGCCGCGGTGAGGCAGTCCAGCGTGTGCTCCGGGGCGCGCCGGATCGACAGACTGTTGGCGACCAGCACCATCACCGACTCGCCAGGCGTCGAGACCGTTACGGACCACCCCTGTGGGTGGTGGACGAGATCGGCGACCAGGTGGACCTTGCGGGCAGGGCCGTCAGGGCTGGCGCTTGCGTCGGGTTGGTGCCGGGCCGTCCCGGCGGCCGTCCGCATCGTCATCAGTCGCGGGTAGGGCCACACTGCCCCGTCGTGGTCGATCAGCGCGAACTCGTCACTGAGGTAGGTCGCACCCCGCGCGAGCAGGGCCTTGACCAGCGTGGACTTGCCGCTCATCGACGTGCCCGGGATGACGATCGCCCGGTCCTCCCATGCAACGACCCCAGCGTGTACGGCGCTCCGGTCCTCCTGCCGCGCCGCGATCAGCAGCTCGACCCGACTCGCCCCGGCCCGCAGGATCTCCGGTCCGCTTGGGCCGGACACCGTCAGGTCGTCGGGCAGGTGAACGGTGAGGACACCGTCCAGCTCGACCAGCGTCGCCTCCGCGACGGCCCGGCCGTCGCACTCGAAGAAGGGCGGGAGCGCCTGGTCCAGCTGGTCCAGCACTGCCGGCTCGCCTTCGACCTGGACCGCGATCCCCCGCCAGCCCACCAGCCGCTTCACCCTTGGCAGCCTAGTGGGGCAGGGCCGTGCAGGCTGCTGCCCGGCGCCACCTCAGCGGCGGAAGCGGCGTACCAGGACGGCGATGCCGATCGCGACGGAAGGTGGGACGCCGAGGTCGGCGACGGCCAGGCCGTGGCTGCCGACCCCTAAGACGGCCGGTCCCTCATAAGCGTTGTGCAGACGCAGCCAGACCGCTTGCCCGACGAGCAGGACCACCGCAGCGATGACCGAACTCCGGCCAGGTGCCTGCGGTCGGGTCAGGACCGCGACAAGGGCGATCGCGAGCAACCCCAGGGCGATCGCCAGCCAACGCTCCCGGTCGAGGGTGTTGTCGAGGGTCAGGCCGGGGCCGACGCTCCCGGGCACGCGCAGTAGGAGGGTCACGGTGTGATCTTCGCTTACCCGTTGGGCGCGGTCACCCTCGACCGTCTCGCCGCCCGCTAGCGGCACGGGCCCTGGGGTGCAGCTGGTGAAGCATCCGGGCATGGCGAACCCCCGGGTACTTCCTCTGCAGCCGGGGGTTGGACCGGTACGACAGAGGGTCGGCTGGACAAGTGCCGACATCCGGGGGTCTGGTGCCTGTCGAGGATTCGCCGAACGCCATCTGGGCGTGCGGTGGTCCCGCGTGCTGACGTGCCTAGATCGGCGTCCTAGCGGACAGCCACCTCACGAGTCCTAGAAGTACACAACTAGGGACCACCTCCTCTCACGTGAAGGACAACGGTACGACGCGTTCGCAGATTCGTCACCCGGGATTGCCGAGGCCGGTTGTAAAAGTTGGGCGCGGCGGATGGGTGAGTGGCCCTCCCCCGGACAGTCCTGCATCCGGTGTGTCACAGCAGCCGATGGGGAGGGGTGACCCCCCAACAGCTGGAGGCCCCCGTGTCACCCATGGTCCTGCTCGAGAGCGGCATTCCGCTGTCGTTGCTGTTCGATCTCGTCTGCGGGCCGCAGTCCGCCGACCTGCTCCACGAGGAGCTCAGCTCCTCTGAGCGGGTCAGCTGATCAGGGAGGCCTCGAACGTGTCCCGCAGGTCGGCGGTCACCGGGCCAACGCCCAGCTCACGACCGTCGAGGGACACGACGGGCGCGACGCCCCGGATGCTGGACAGCAGCATCACCTCGTCCGCGGTGTGCAGCTCATCGGCGGTCACCCGACGGACGTCGCAAGGCACTCGGTCAAGGGCGAGGACGGCTCCGAGCGTCGTACCGGCGAGGATGCCCACGGACGTGGGAGGGGTGACCAGCACGCCGTCGACGACGAGCGCGACCGTTGCCGTCGGAGCCTCCAGCAGCTCGCCATCGCTGGACATCCAGATCGCCTCCTCCACGCCGAGGTCCCTGGCGTGCCGCAGAGTGGCCATGTTGACGGCGTAGGAGGTCGACTTGACCCCACCCAGCAGGTACGGCGCTTCAGCCCGCTGAGCGGCTGTCACCCCCAGCGTGAGCGTCACAGCCGGTACGCCGAATGTGCGTCCCCGCACCGCGTCGGGGGGGATGTCGGTGACCAACGCGAAGCCCAGCGGTGGCGGGCCCTTCGTGCAGACCAAGCGTAGGACGCCGTCGTTGACCCCGTCGCAGGCCAGCAGCGCGAGCTCCTCCCACCCCTGCGGAAGTGCCAGGTCGAGGCGGTCGGCCGAGACGGCTAGGCGCGCGAGGTGGGCGGCCAGGAAGGCCGGCCTGCCGGCGGCGATGCGGAGCGTCTCGAAGACCGACTCGCCGCGCAGGACACCGAGGTCGTCGGCGCGCACCAGCGGTGTGGCCGAGTCCACCCTCCGCAGGCCTTCGAGCAGCAGCAGGTGTGGCATGGGTCCCACGGTAGCGAGCGCGCCCGACGCCCGGGAGGACGTGGCTGGGCTGTGAGGGTCATCGCGCCCGGACGGCCCCCGGGCGTAGCCTTTGGGCTATGGGCCGCAGCGTGGAGACGGGAGCGCAGTGGCACGCTGAGTTGCGCTCGCGTGGCTACCGGCTCACCGCCCAGCGGCAGCTGGTCCTGGAGGCCGTCGGTGAGCTCGGGCACGCGACGCCGGAGGAGATCTCGGCCGCCGTCCGGCGTACCGCGTCCGGGGTCAACATCTCGACGGTCTACCGCACCCTGGAGCTGCTCGAGGAGATCGGCCTTGTGCGGCACACCCACCTTGGGCACGGGGCACCGACGTACTCGGTGTCCGGGAATGACGACCACGTACACCTGGTCTGTCGCGATTGCGACGGAGTTGAGGAAGCCTCGACCGACCTGGTCGCGGATGTCGTTCAGCGGCTGGCGGCGGAGATGGGGTTCTCAGTGGATGTGGGTCACTTCGCGCTGTTCGGGCGCTGCCGCAGCTGTGCCCAGTCCTGAGCCGGCGTCACCGAAGCGCACCGCCGGACTCGTCATGCTGCACCATCGCTGACGGCCGGTTCAGGCACTCGTTCCCCGCGGGCCGGGAATCCTCCGGTGGCGTGCGGCTTTGA
>JAYUBO010000233.1:0-13882 GCA_043740815.1 Frankiales bacterium
ACGGCTACCTGGACATCATCCGGTCGTATGCGGACACACATCCCGATGAAGAGTGGATCACCGGTGGGGGCTGGGCCATGGATTCCTTCCCTGGCGGTATCCCCTCCCGCACTCTGTTGGATTCGGTTGTTGCTGACCGGCCGGTCTTCCTGCCCAACCGGGATGGTCATGGCGCCTGGGTCAATAGCCGGGCGCTTGAGCTGGCCGGTGTCGATGCACGCACGCCTGATCCGGCGGACGGTCGCATTGAGCGCGACGCAGATGGGAACCCGGTCGGCATGCTCCAGGAGGGAGCATCCGCGCTCGTGGGGCGCTTCATGCCCGCCCTCACAGCGGACGACTGGTACGAGGCGCTGCTGACCGCGCAGGATCACTTGGTTGCGCTTGGGGTCACCGGGTGGCAGGACGCGATCATCGGTGACTACCAGGACGGTGTGGATCCCCTTCCGGCATATCTGCGGGCGGAACAGGAACAGACCCTGCTGGCGACGGTTGTGGGGGCCCTGTGGTGGGACCGCAACCGGGACCTTGATCAACTCGAACATTTGCTTCATCGCCGGGACATAGCAGCCCAAGGCCAACGATTCGTCGCCAGCAGCGTCAAGATGATGCTTGACGGCATAGCCGAAAATCACACGGCAGCCATGCTCGACCCGTACCTGGACTCTGACGGGTGCGCGGGCGATGTCGGCGGACTGGACTTCATCGACCCCGAGCGACTTCCTGTGTTCGTCAGTGCCCTGGACCGTGAAGGCTTTCAGGTTCACTTCCATGCACTGGGTGACCGAGCCGTCCGAAACGCTCTCGACGCGATCGCAGCAGCTCGCTCGGCCCAGCCGAACAGCACCCTGCGCCACCATCTAGCCCATCTGCAGGTCGTCCATCCCGACGACATCGTCCGCTTCGCGGCGCTGCAGGCGACGGCCAACATCCAGTCGTTGTGGGCGCAGCACGACGCTCAGATGGACGATTTGACCATCCCCTACCTGGGCCAACGTCGCAGTGGGTGGCAGTACCCCTTCCGATCCCTGCAGGACGCGGGAGCACAAATGTGTGCGGGGAGCGACTGGCCGGTGTCCAGTGCCAACCCCTTCCACGCCCTGCATGTCGCGGTCAATCGAAGCCTGCCCAGGTCAGCAGGTGGCGAAGGCAAGGAGCAGTTCCTCCCTGAGCAGGCGATCAGCTTCACGAGCGCACTTGCCGGCTATACCTCGGGAAGTGCGGCGGTCAACGGCGTGGGCAACCGGGCGGGAGCGCTCCGGGCCGGCTTGGACGCCGACCTTGCCGTCGTTGACGCCGACCTGGCCCACATCGCCGCCACCGACATCTACGCCGTTCAGGTCCGTCAGACCTGGATCCGTGGTCGACTCGTCCACGACACCCATTGACCCCAGGGGGAAGAATGTTCCGCAAGCGTATGGCCGTCGCCGCACTGTCCGCGCTGAGCCTGCTCGCCGCTTGCGGACGAACAGGGGGGGCGAGCACGAAGGGCAATATCGATCCGCTTAAGGGATTGCAGACAACGACAGCGCCCGGCACCAAGCCGGTCTCGGATGTCACGTGGGCGGTCTACCGGGACGTCAACTCTGTCGACCCGATCTTCGCGTTCGACTATCCGGAGAACACGGCAGTCTCGCTGATGTGTGAGTCCCTGTTGCGGCAGTCCCCAACCGGCGAAGTCGGGCCCGGGCTGGCAACGCTGTCCTCGCCCACCCCGACGAGCTACGTACTGACGGTCAAGCCCGGCGTTCACTTCTGGGACGGGAGCCCCGTCACGGCGGAGGACGTCGTGTACAGCCTCGGTCGGGCACAGAGCAGCAAGCTCGGTGGCTTCTACACGCAAGTGTTCACGCGCGTGAAGTCGATTGCCGCCACTGGACCCGATCAGGTCACGATCAACCTCAAACAGCCTGACTACTGGCTGCAGGGCGAGCTTGCCTCCCTGCCGGGGGTCGTCATCGAGAAGAAGTTTGCTGAGGCGCAGGGAAAGCAGTACGGGACGCCGGGCGGAGGCATCATGTGCACTGGTGCCTACAAGTTCAAGTCCTTCTCTCCCGGGGTCGGCGTGACCGCGGGCGGTGACCCGAACTATTGGGACAAGACGGTGAAGCCGCTCGTGGGCAGCATTCTGCTCAAGGGGGTGCCGGACACCGCAGCCTTCACCGCGGGTCTTCAGACAGGTTCGATTTCCGGTGCGTTCTCCTATGGCTTGTCCACCCTGAACCAGTTGCAGACCAGCAAGAACGTCTCCGTGACACAGGGTCCAGGCTGGAATACCGACGCCTTCATCGTCTCCAGCCAAAAGGGGGTTTTGGGCGACGTGCGCGTGCGGCGGGCGCTCTCCCTGGCCCTGAACCGCCAGGGGATCATCGACTCGGTCTACAAGGGTGCGGCGCTCACGCCGCGTTGGATCTCCAACCCCGGCACGTTCGGCTACGGTCGCGACGTCTTCGACGCCGCGTACGCCAAGGCCCCGGCGCTCAAGCAGGACATCCCTGCGGCGAAGAAGCTCATCGAACAGGCGGGAGCGGCTGGTCAGACCCTGCGGATCGGCACGTCGAGCCAGCTTCCCGCGATCTCCGCCCTTGCTGGCGCCTACCAGGCTGCGGCACAGGCGATCGGGCTGAAGGTCAAGCTGAAGTCTGTCTCCGCGAACAACTTCATCAACTTCTTCATCGATCCCAAGGCCCGCGCAGACATCGATGGTTTTCTCACTGTCAACTACGGCGACTACGCAGATCCGGCCGCCCTGCTGTCGACGTTGGTTCTGCCCGAGGGTTCGCAAAACTACGACGCCTATGACAACAAGCCCATGGTGGCGCTCATGAACGAGGCTCGCAGCACCGCCGATCCAGGAAAGCGTGCGGCGCTCATCGTCCAGGTTGAGCAATTGGCGATCGACGACCTGCCGTGGATCCCGAGCGTGCAGCCGACTTCGCTGACCCTCATGAACAAGAGCCTGACGGGCGCGACCGCTTCCTACTCCTACATGTTCGCGCCCTGGGCTGACCACCTCGGTGGGATCGGCTGAGGGATGCGGCTGCGCTTTTTTGCCCGTCGAATGCTGATGCTCCTTGTCAGTCTGCTCGTCGCGAGCTTCGTCATCTTCGGATCGGTGTACCTCGCACCCGGGAATGCGCTGGCGGCATTGTCCGGGGGACGCTCGCTGCCGCCGGCCAGCCTTCAGGTCCTACAGGCGCGCTACCACCTGGACAAGCCTTTCCTCGAGCAGTACTGGTACTGGTTGTCCAACGCCCTGCACGGCGACTTTGGCCTGTCGATCACACTGCGGGAGAACGTGTCGACCCTGATCACCTCCCGCATGTGGACGACGGCCGGGCTGGTCCTCTATGCCTCGATCATCATCGTGGTGATCGGTATCAGCTTGGGAATCCTGTCCGGATTGCGTCCCGGCATCTTCGACACCACTGCGCTGATCGTCACGGCGGTCAGCGCAGCGATCCCGGCTTTCGTGGCAGCCATCGTGCTGATCCTGCTGTTCGCGGTGAAGCTCGGCTGGTTCCCGGCGCTCGGCAACGGGAGCGGTCTGCTCGGCAGCATTCATCACCTCACCCTGCCGGCGATCGCCCTGGCGGTTTCCTCGTTGGCCATCGTCGCCCGAGTGACGCGTGCCTCCGTTCGGGCCGAGAGCAACCGCGAACACGTCCAGACCGCGATCAGCCGTGGCATTCCCATGCGGTCCATCGTCCGGCGGCACATCCTGCGGAACGCAGCCATCCCGATCACCACGATCACCGGGATCACCATCGCTTCGCTGATTGCCGTCTCGGCGGTGGTGGAAACAGCCTTCGCGCTCAACGGCCTGGGCGCCTACCTCGTACAGGCGGCTGAATCTAAGGACATCGCCGTGGTGCAGGGCATCTCTCTCGTGCTCGTCGCGACGTTCGTGGTCGTCAACCTGCTCGTCGACATTGCCTATGCGCTGCTTGATCCTCGGGTCAGCCTCGGAGCACGCGCCCAATGACGACCATCGTCCCGCTCCCCATGGGGGAGGTCGGCGAACGGCGACGGCGATCCGTCGGTCGTCGGCTGAAGGAAACCGGTACTGTCGGGATGATCTCGGCGGGTGTGCTGCTGATCGCCACTGTCGCGGCTGTGGTCGGACCGTACGTCACGCCACAGGATCCCGACCTGCCGAACGTCTCCTTCGCCTTCATCGGAGCCTCCACCGGGCATCTGCTCGGCTACGACTTCCAGGGCAGAGATGTTTTCTCCCGCCTCCTGTCCGGTGCGCAGAGCTCCATGCTTGGGCCGTTCACGGTCGTTGGCCTGAGCATGCTGGCCGGCGTGGTGCTGGCCCTGGTAGCGGCCTGGCGTGGGGGGGTCGTCGACTCCATCGTCTCCTCGGGGCTCGACATCCTGTTCGCCTTTCCCGCCATCCTGCTGGCGGTACTGGCCACCGCAGTGTTCGGTGCCGGGCAGACGGCTGCCGCGCTGGCCTTGGTGGTCGCATATACCCCCTACGTGGCTCGAGTTCTGCGTGGGGCAGCGTTGCGGGAGCGCAGCCGTCCCTACGTCGTCGCGCTGGAGGTGCAAGGAGCCTCTGCCACGGCAATCTGTCTGCGGCACCTGCTGCCGAATCTGGGGGCCCTGATCGTTGCGCAGGCCACGATTCTTTTCGGATACGCGATAGTGGACCTCGCCGCCATCTCCTATCTCGGCCTGGGAGTGCAGCCCCCGACAGCGAACTGGGGCGTGATGATCGCGGAGAATCAAACGGGCATCGTGCAGGGCTACCCCCTTGCCGCGTTGCTGGCCGGCCTGGCGATCGTGTTTGTGGCGATCGCGGTGAACCTGCTGGGTGAGCGTCTGTTCGAGCGCTCGTGACCGACACGCTGCTCGAGGTGCAGGGCCTGACCGTGCGACTGCCGGTCGGCGGCGAGCTCCGCCCAGTGCTGCGTGACGTCTCGCTCAGCCTGCAAGCGGGCGAATCCCTTGGTCTGGTAGGTGAGTCGGGTTCCGGCAAGTCCATGACTGCACGGGCGATCGACCGACTGCTGCCCTCTGGTGCACAGGTCGGTGGCCGGATCACCTTTGACGGCGTGGACGTCGGAGGGCTGTCGGGTGCTGCCCTGCGGCGGTATCGCCAGCAGGTGGCCATGGTCTTCCAAGACCCACGCGCGCATGTCAACCCTGTACGCAGGGTCGGCGACTTCCTTACGGAGGCGTTGACGTCGAACCTCGGTGTCGCGGACGGGCCTGCGAGAAAGCAGGCCCTCGACATGTTGGAGCAGGTCGGCATCGACCACCCCGACCGGCGGCTGCGTCAGTATCCGCACGAGCTGTCCGGCGGCATGCTGCAGCGCGTCATGATTGCGTCGGCGTTGTTGACCAAGCCCAGGCTGTTGCTGGCGGATGAGCCCACCACTGCGCTGGATGTCACCACTCAGGCTGAAGTCATGGCGATCCTGAATGAGTTACGCGGGCAATTTGGCCTCGCGATGATCTTCATCACGCACGACCTGGAATTGGCCGCCGCGGTGTGCGACCGCACTGCTGTGATGTATGCGGGGCAGGTGGTCGAGATGCAGGAGTCTGAGCAGTTGCACGAAGACCCCTTGCATCCGTACACCGCCGCGCTTGCAGGGGCCCGTCCCGACATCAATCGCACGGCGGAGCGGCTGATTGCGATCCCCGGGCGGCCCCTTTCCGCCTTCGAGGCGCCCCTTGACCAGTGCGCCTTCACGAGTCGGTGCCCCTTTGTCGCCGACGTCTGCCGAAGCGCGCTGCCGCCCCTGCTTCACATCAGCACAGGGGATTCGCGATGCTTTCGGGCCGAGGAACTTCGCGGCCAGCTGGCCACGGTGATCGCGTGAGCACTCCGGTGTTGGAGGTGCAAGGGCTGCGGAAATCCTTCGGTGATCTCGTCGCCGTCAACGACGTCTCCTTCATCCTGCCCCCCGCAGGCTCGTTGGCCATTGTCGGAGAATCGGGATCAGGGAAGACGACGATCGCCCGCATGATCGTCGGCCTCGAACGGGCGACCGGCGGTCAGATCGCGGCCTGCGGCAACGACAGGTCCCGACCGGCGCGTTCTGCCCGCGACCGGCGACGCCGGGGGCGGGAGGTGCAGATCGTCTTCCAGGACCCTTACACCAGCCTCGACCCTCGGCAGAACGCGCGCCAGGCGATCGAGGAGATCCTCCGGCTTCACCTCAGTCTGTCTGCAGAGCAGCGCCACTCGCGGGTGGACGAGCTGGTCGACCTCGTCGGTCTCGACGATCGTCAGGCCCGGGCACTTCCAGGTGCGCTCTCAGGCGGCCAGCGCCAGCGCGTCGCCATTGCACGTGCACTTGCCGCCGAGCCCAGGGTGCTGATCCTGGACGAATCCGTGGCAGCGCTTGATGTCTCGATTCAGGCACAGGTCCTGAATTTGCTCGCAGACATCCGCGATCGGACAGGCGTCTCCTACGTGCTGATCAGTCACGATCTCGCCGTCGTCCGGCAGCTCACCGAGGACACGATTGTGCTCCATCGGGGTTGCGTTGTGGAACGCGGAAAGACGGCGGCCATCCTGGACGATCCTCAGGACGAGTACACACGCTTGCTGCGAGCTAGTGTCCCCTACCCGGGATGGAAGCCAACGCGGCGACGCAGTCCGGGAGTACAGAAGGAAGCGATGGAGCGATGACCGACCTTCACTACCTGTCAGCGGTAGACGCCGTAAGGCTATTCGAGTCTCGGGAGCTTTCGCCCATCGAGCTGATGTCCGCAGTCATTGCCCGAGCCGAAGCTGTCGAGCCGCACATCAACGCGTTCCCCGTCACGATGTACGACTCAGCCATGGAGAGCGCACGCGAAGCAGAGAAGCGTTACGCGTCAGGGGATGCACGCCCGCTGGAAGGCCTTCCTGTTGCCGTGAAAGAGGAGGCGCCCATCGCTGGCCAGCTGAACACGCTCGGCTCGCTGCGCTTGCGCGACAACGTCGCGGACAAGACGGCGATCTTCGTTCAGCGGATCCTCGACGCCGGGGGTATCGTCCATGCCCGAAGCGCGACTCCGGAGTTCTCTAGCGCGCCGGTCACCTGGAGTGCGCTCTGGGGAGTCACCCGCAACCCCTGGAACCTCGACTACTCGCCTGGCGGATCCAGCGGCGGGTCATGCGCAGCTCTGGCGGCCGGCAGCACGACGCTGGCGACCGGCTCGGACATCGGCGGATCGATCCGGATCCCGTCCTCCTTCTGCGGCGTCGTCGGGTTCAAGCCACCGTACGGACGGGTGCCGGAGGTGGAGCTGTTCAATCTCGACCACTACTGCCACGAAGGCCCGCTCGCGCGCACGGTCGCCGACTGTGCGTTGCTCGAGAACGTCATCGCCGGTCCGCATCCCAGCGATGTCGTCTCCATCCGCCCGAAGCTGGAGATCCCTCGGTCGCTGGAACCGGTGAGCGGGCTGCGGATTGCGTTCTCACCAGACCTCGGCTGCTTTGACGTCGCGCCAGACGTCGCCGTCTGCGCGCACGATGCGGCTGAACGGCTACGGGCGGCCGGTGCAAGCGTCGAGCTCGTCACGCTTCCCTGGGACCTCGACGCCATCAAGCGCGCCGTGCGGATCCACTTCGGTGCCATCATGGGGGCGTCGATCGTTGCTGACTTCGGCGAACTGGATGACGACTTCACCTCCTACGTCCGTGAATTCGTGCGGGAGGCGAAGACGATTGGTAAAGGCGACATCGTCGAGGGGCTCCTCCTGGAGGCGACAATCTACGAACCCCTCGGAACGCTACTTGAGGACTACGACGCGCTGCTCTGCCCGACGTTCGCGGTCGCCGGACTCCCCGCTGAGTGGACGACGACTGACACGGTGCCTGGCCGGCCGACTAAGGACTGGCTCGATGTGATGATGACGCTGCCGTTCAACATCGCAAGCCGGTGTCCGGTGGTGAACGTGCCTGCGGGAAAGTCGGCCGAGGGGGTGCCCATCGGAATGTCGATCGTCGCTCGCACCTACGACGACGTCACCGCTTTCCGGGTGGCTGCGGCGCATGAGGCGCAACTTGGGTGGTGGGCCGACGGCGGCCCACGACCCGCGCTGTGAGTCTCATGTCGGGCCCGCCGCCCTTCGGCGACCAGTTGGTGACGCTCGCCAACTGGCAGGACCCGCCATTCAACAGGTGGTCCTTCCAGCACACCCGAGAACTCATCCCGACGGCACGGATCGCATCCGGACCGATGGCCTCCGATCTGCCGTCCGTCCCTACCGACCTGGGTGCTGTCAGCTTTGCTTACGACGGCCGTGAACTCGCCATCGACGACATGCTCGACGAGACGTACACAGACGGTTTCCTGGTGCTGCACAAGGGCCGGATTGTCTACGAGCGGTACCTGAACAGCATGCGCCCGGACACGCCACACCTGCTGATGTCCGTGTCCAAGTCCGTCGTCGCGACTGTTGCGGGGGTCCTTGTCGAACGCGGCGTGCTCGACGTGTCCGCGGCCGTTACCGCAGTCGTTCCGCACCTGGCAGGCACATCCTTTGACGGGTCAACGGTGCAGCAGCTTCTCGACATGCGTACCGGCACGAAATTTGACGAGAACTACGACAATGTGGAGTCGGATGCTCGCACCTACGAGCGGGTGTACCTCTGGCGCCCCGATGACGGGCGCCCGCGGACAACGGATGCATTGTCCTACTACCCGACGCTGGCCAATGACGGCGAGCACGGAGGTCCCTTCCGGTACCGATCGATTCTTACCGACGTCCTGGGCTGGGTCGTGGAACGGGCTGCAGGACGCCGGCTCCACGAGCTGATCTCGGAGCTTGTCTGGGCGCCGATGGGTGCCGAATATGACGCCGAGATCACGGTCGACGGCCACGGCAACGCGATGGCCGACGGTGGCATGTGCGCGACATTGCGGGACCTGGCCCGTTTCGGTGCGCAGTACCTGTCAGACGGTCTGGTCGGTGAAGCGTGGCGGACGGACACAGCACGAGGGGCCGCGGACGGTGCCAACGCCTTCGTCACGGGGGAACGCCAAGCCAAGTGGCCTAAGCATGCGCACTACCGCAATTGCTGGTGGGTCCGACAGCCCGATGCGCCTTTCTTGATGGCTACCGGCATCTATGGACAGAACATCTATGTGATGCCTGCTGACGATCTCGTGATCGCAAAGTTCTCGACCTGGCCGACCCCGCTCAGCCCCACCTTCGAGGACCTCACGCTGGCGGGGGTCGACGCTCTCGCCGCCCGCCTTCGCTCGTGAGCTGCCTCCATATCCGCGATGACGCCTGACATGGGGTGCCACGACCGCAGCAAGTCCCGACCGGACGCCCGTCCCCAAGGAGATCGATGACGACGACTGCTCCGGAAACCCTGGTCGGCCCGGTGAGTACCGGCGCCCCAGGACCCCTCCTGCACCCGTTCGCCCGGCCCGCGGCAGGGCGCAACTCGTTCACGCGCATCGTGCGGGGCGACGGCGCCCTCATCTACGACGAGTCTGGACGTCGATATGTCGATGCCATGGCATCGCTCTGGTACTGCAACGTCGGTCATGGTCGGAGGAGGGTCGCACGGGCGGTGGCCGACCAGATCGAAGAACTCGAGAATTACCACCTGTTCGAGCGCTTCGTGAACCCGCGCGCCGAGGAACTGGCAGACCGTTTGGTGGCGCTCGCGCCCGTCCCGAACAGTCGGATCTTCTTCACAAGCGGTGGCTCCGAGGCCGTTGACACCGCACTCAAACTGAGCCGGGTTGCCCACGCCCAGGCGGGCCATCCGGAGCGGACGATCGTCATGAGCCGGCGTCCCAGTTATCACGGGGTCACGTACGGCGGGATGGCGCTCACGGGGCTTCCCCTCAATCGCAGGGACTTCGGCAACGGCATGGCTGATGTCGTCCAGGTCGACAAGGACGACCTGGAAGGCGTTCGGCACGTGTTCGAGCAGAACCCCGGCAAGATTGCGGCTGTGTTCGCCGAACCCGTCATCGGGGCCGGCGGCGTCTGGCCGCCCGTGCCCGGATATCTGGAGGGCCTTCGCGCGCTCTGCGACGAGCACGGTGCTCACCTGGTCTTCGACGAGGTGATCTGCGGCTTCGGTCGGTTGGGCACTTTGTTCGCCGGCTCGTACTTCGGGGTGCAGGCTGACCTGACGACCTTTGCGAAAGGCGTAAGCAGCGGTTACGTCCCGCTCGGAGGCGTTGTCGTGGGACCCGCCGTGCACGAGGCCCTCAGCGCCGACCCGACCTTCGTGCTCCGGCACGGCTATACCTATTCGGGCCACGCTGCGGCCTGCGCAGCCGCGCTCGTCTGCCTCGACATCACCGAGGGGGAAGGGCTGCTGGGTCGTTCGACGGCAGTCGGTCAGCGCCTTGCCGCGGGGCTGAGCGGCCTCAAGGACGCGGGCCTGCTCACCGACGTGCGTGGGGCGGGAGCGCTCTGGGGAGTCAGCCTGCCCGAGGGGCAGGATCCTGTTCAGGTGAGGGATCGCATGCTGGCCGACGGGGTGATCGTGCGTCCTCTTGCGCCGTCCACCCTGGCCATCTGCCCGCCGCTGGTCATCGAGGATGCCGATGTGGACCTCATCGTGGAGGTTATGCAGGGGGCACTGACGTGATGTGCCTGAGTCTGATCCTTCAGCACGCGGAGCGGAAAGCGACGCCAGCGTGATCGAGGAGGTTCTCCGGTTGATTCGGACGAAGGAGGCGTCCTGTGTCGACATGGTGAAACGCTCCCTCGACCTGATCGCCGCAGGCGACTCCCGGCTGAATGCCGTCGTCGCTCTACGTGCCGAAGGGGCGTTGCTCGAGGCGGCGGAACAGGACCGTAGGCTTTCGGCAGGTGAGGCCCCGGGGCCGTTGGCCGGTGTTCCTCTGCTGGTCAAGGATCTCGAGGACGTCGCAGGCATGGTGACGACGCAGGGATCGCTGGTGTACGCCGACACGGCACCAGCATCGACTGATGGCACCGTGCCCAGCCGCTTGCGGGCGGCCGGCGCGATCGTGATCGGCAAGACGAATCTGCCGGAGTGCGCCTTCGAGGCCTACACCGCGAACCGGTTGTATGGGCCGACCCGTAACCCGTGGGATCTGAGGTATTCCCCGGGCGGGTCGAGCGGTGGCTCCGCAGCCGCACTGTCAGCCGGCATGGTTGCGCTGGCCACCTCAACCGACGGCGGAGGATCGGCGCGCATCCCCGCTGCCTTCTGCGGGCTGGTGGGACTGAAGCCGACCAACGGCATCATCGGCAGGGCCCCCATACCGTCCTGGATGGACCTGGCGACCGATGGCTCTATGGGCCATTCGGTCGCGGACCTCCGGATGCTGCTGGAGTTGACGGCGGGACCAACCGTGGGTGATCCGAATGCCCTTCCGTCATGGTCGCCCATACCGGGCCGCGTGGGCCGTGTGGTGGCGGCGGTGCGCACCTCGGACTGGGGATCGCTGGACCCGGACCTGCAGGCCGCCTTCGATCAGGCACTCCGTGTGCTGGAGTCGGAGCTGGGGCTGGTCGTCGAGATGGTCGAGCCGGCTGAGGTCACACCCGCGGGTAACGCTGACGTCGACTGGTACACGATCTGCTGCGTCGAGCAGGCGCATCAGATCGGCAGGTCGGTGTTGGACGAGCGGGCGGCAGACTTTGATCCGGTGCTCTTGGCGCAGATGCAGTCCGGACTGCAGACGTCGTTGGCGGACTATGTCGATGCCCGTCGCCGGCGGTTCGAGCATGTGAGGCATCTGGACCTGCTGCTCGGCCACGACGGAGTTCTTGTCACACCCACCCTCGCGATGACGGCGCAGCACGCGGACGGGCGGATGCTCGGAGCCGACGTGCCGGGCACACCGGAAGATGCACTGAACACCTGCCTGCAGAATCTCACCGGCCATCCAGCGGTATCGGTCCCGGCCGGCATGCTGCCCAACGGCTTGCCCTTCGGGTTGCAGCTGACCGGCCCGCGCTTTCGTGATGACCTGCTGCTCGACCTGGCCGAACGGTGGGAGGCGGCGCGTCCCTGGCCGTGGTTCGCGCCGGGCTTCGAGCCGCTCGTGGCCCAGCCCGGTGGCTCGCCGGCGGTGACGACACCATGACCGAACCCACACCCCGGATGTCGTCCCATGGAAAGGTCGGGCCGGTCGACGCCAGCGTGGTTCCACGCTTCGCCGGGCCGGCAACGTTTGCTCGGCTTCCGCGACTGGACGAGGTAACCGATGTCGACGTGGCAGTGTTCGGCGTGCCGTTCGACGCGGGTGTCAGCTACCGGCCGGGGGCACGGTTCGGTCCAGCGCACGTGCGGGAGTCATCCCGACTGCTCAGGCCCTACAACCCGGCGTTGGACGTCTCGCCCTTCTCCCGCCTTCAGGTGGCTGATGCGGGCGACATTGCCGTCAATCCGTTCTCCATCGAGGAGGCCATAGCGCAGGTGGAGCGCGGTGCCGATGCGCTATCGGAGCGCGCGGGTCGGCTGCTCGCGATAGGGGGTGACCACACGATTGCGCTCCCTCTGCTCCGCTCCGTCGCCCGCCTCCACGGACCCGTTGCCGTGGTGCACTTCGACGCGCACCTCGACACATGGGACACCTACTTCGGCGCGGCGTACACGCATGGGACCCCTTTCCGGAGAGCCTCCGAGGAAGGTTTGATTGACCGTTCGGGAAGCATGCATGTCGGCATTCGAGGACCGTTGTACGATTCGACAGACCTCACCAATGACGCTGGCCTGGGTTTCACAATCGTGCATGCAGCTGAGATCGAGGACCTTGGATCCCGGGGGGTTTCGGAGCGCATACGCGCCCGGGTGCAGGAACGGCCGGTGTACGTATCCGTCGACATTGACGTCCTCGACCCAGCTTTTGCCCCTGGCACGGGCACTCCGGAAGCAGGCGGTTTGCTCAGTCGTGAGCTCTTGGCCGTGTTGCGGTCGTTCGGTGGGTTAAACGTGGTGGGTGCCGACATTGTCGAGGTGGCACCCGCCTACGACCACGCCGAGATCACCGGGATTGCCGCCTCACACGTCGCTTTCGAGCTGTTGTCCGCGATGGCACTGAACGCTGGCCGTTCCCGGCAGTGAGGGTTCAGATCGAGCCCCCGGTCCCCTCAGGCTGGCAAGCGGCACCGCGCTGACGACGTTTCCCGCGGCGAGCTCGTGGAGTTGTTGCGGCCCCGTCACCACGCCCTCCTGATGACCAAGTAGCAGGACGGCTCTGCGCAACTGTCACCGGTCTGCGCCGGCGTCGACCGCCGACGGCCGGATCGTGAACGCGACCTGCCAAAACAAGCCAAGACCAGTCGACTAACAATGAATATTCCTGACCTCAGCGCCCTGCTCCCCAGCGGCGCTCGCATGCCTCTGCTCGGTTTCGGCACCTGGCAGATCACGGGTGAGGATGCGGTCACCGCCACGTCCACAGCCCTCGCTGTCGGCTACCGGCACATTGACACCGCGACGGTCTACGGCAACGAGGCCGAGGTTGGGAGTGCCCTCGCCAGCGTCGCGCGTGGGGACGTCTTCGTCACCACCAAGGTCCCGCCGAGTCGTCGTGACGCCGACCTCGACACCTTGGGACAGAGCCTTGACCTGCTCAAGATGTCCTATGTCGACCTGTGGCTGGTCCATTGGCTGCTCGCCGGTGGCGCGGATCTGCAAGTCGTGAAGCAGCGGCGTGGGCCTCGGAGCATCGCGACCTCCGAGAAGTACCTGCACACCCTGCCCGAGGCGGACGAGACCGCTCTCGCGGCAATGGACCGCAAGTCAGCACCGCCCCAGAAACTCCGCCGCCGCTGGCCACACCCCATGATTGTCAGCCTCCGTCACGCGACCCGGCCCAGGCTTGCGGTCGCATTGCGGTCATGATCTTGGTTGACGGAGGACCTACGGTGAGCTGGAAACGGACCCGCACCACCAGCACCGGGAAAGTCCGGCACA
>JAYUBO010000234.1:0-4223 GCA_043740815.1 Frankiales bacterium
CGCTGACCCGCATGCGGCCGGAAACGTAGATGGCAAGTGCCGACAGTGGGAGGGCACTGGTGACGCGCCCGACGGCAACCGGTACGACGCGAACCGTACGGGTGGGGGTCCGGCTAGCGCACACAGCCAGTTGCCACCGCTCCGCCCCGATGCCGGCGTCGACCCGCGTGACGTACAAATCCCGTCGAGGCACGGCGACCCTCGAACCACCATGAGGTACGACCACGCCTGCAAGAACCTCGACCGCCACCCGAACAACATCCTGGCCGCCTACATGGCGCGTCCGGCACCTAAGCCCTCGCCGGAGGACACCTCGATGGGTGCGGTGCCGGTGTAGCTGGCGAAGTGATGCTTGCTCGGGAAGCGGCGCACGTCCCCGACCTCACCGAGGACAACCGTGGCCGTGTCACCTCGAAGTGGCCCCAGTGAAGCCGCCTGGAATCCAAGCCGTCACGGTGGGGCCAGATCAGACTGACAGGGCCAAATCAGCACGTCCCCCAGCCAGACAAACCCCCCGCCGCCGGCTCACGCAGCGGGCGTGGGCCATATCGTCGTGAGAGCCACGGCGACGGATGCGGTGCAGTCACCCATCGTCGACGCCTCCCGTGCCGTTCGTTCCCCCTGCCAAGACCGCTGTGTGATCACCACGACCACCGGTACACGGGTCCTGACGGTCCCCATCGCTTTCGGCAGCTGACTCCTCCACTGAGGCTGTCGGGCCGTCGGTCAGTGTCTTCATCAGGGTGCAGAGGTTGGGGCCACTGCCGAGGAGGGTGCGGTCGTGTTGTTCCGCCGCGGAAGCGTGCCGTTCGCACCGCTGCCCTGATAAGCACGATCAAGCGGCTACCAGCAGGCGAGGAAGTTGTCTTCTGATCAAAAAGACTGACTGCGTTTCGGGCAGGGTCCCACCGAACGAACGACCGGACGCGCCGATTCATTCGAAGTGTCGAGGTGCACGCCCGGCCAGAATGCGCCCTGTGGAAAAAGGCGGGATGAACCGGGGTCGGACACCCAAGAGAAGGATGACTGCAAGCAGCCCGAAGACGGCCATCGCTTCCGCGAACTGGGATCCAGGAGGTGCGAAGTGGAATACGAGGTCGCTTTCACCTGCAGGTAGGGACACTTGCTGGAAAGAACCGTTGCGGCTCACATTGGATTTCGAGCCAGCTATCGACGCCTCCCATCCTTGCATCCAAAGCTCTCGTCGCAAGAGTTGTCCCGGTTTCGTGCAGCGGACGTGGAAGGTGTCCGGAGAGCGTGAGGTGAAAGTGCATCCACCGCTAGTGGTGACATACGGTGAAGGATTGCTCAGCTCGTAGACGATGGCCGTGTCCGTTTCTAATACGCGATGCAGAACGGACGCCAGATCAGATGGCGCGGGTTCGTTGACCTGGGTCACGACCCAGCGAACGTCGGCGTTCCTAAAAGCGTCCACATGGTCTCGGAGTACGGCGTAGCGGTGGGAAAAGCCGGAAGGAGACCGGCCTATTGGTAAGAAGAGTGAAGGGTCAGCTGAAGGATCAACCTGATGAACAAAATCGACCCACAGCCGCGGCACCGGGACATCGTTCACATTGAGCTGCGGCGCACCAAAGTAGGATCCATAGTTCGGCGCCAGGGGACCTCCTATGCTGTAAAAGCGGGCGAATCCCTCTGCAGTACTGGCAGCCGCGGCCTGCTTTTGGAAGAAAGCGACCATCCGATCATCTGCCACCCAACTGCGCGGCGCAGAAAATGATGGGATGGAGAACATCACAGTTGCCTCGATTGCAAGGAGGGCGCCCAACGCCCCAACAGCCAGCCTCGGACGTTTCTTGCCGAGGAACAACAGGATGAGTCCCACGACGACGGAAAGCGCCGCCCACCCGTACGAGACGTGGAACCAGCGCAAAATCCCGGGCTCGGTGGTGTGGGCGGGGCTGACGGTCACTCGTGCCACGGCGTATCCCGCGCCCACGACCGTGAAGCCTGCCCAAGCGGCGGAAAGCCGTGCGGTGTCGGCCAGTCGCAAGTCCAACAAGTCCTGCAGGGCTAGGGCTACAAGCAAAATGAGTGCGAGCGTCCAGGAAGGGTTCGCATACCGGTAGAAGGCGACCAGGCGCATGCCGGGGATCTGGTTGAGTGCGGGCGTCAGCAGCGGCAGGGCGAAGGTTTTCGCTAGGGCGAGCATCACCCACCCGCCCAAAAGCAGCCGCAGTCCTCGCCGCTGACGGCCTACGAGCCCCGCGGCCGCCAGCAGGACGACAAGGGCTGAGGTGTAACCGCCAACATTGCCCCAGACAAAGCCAAGCGAGGCAGGGGTCGTGTGCGCGAAGATCTGACCAAACGCGTAGGGCGCTGCGAGCATCCCGCTGGCCTGATAGGGGAGCCCTAGCTCGGAGAACCGTCCGGTGTGGTTGCCGACGTCGGCGCCGTTGGTGACGTAGGTGCCAAACCCGACCAGAGCCGGCGCTGCAAGGGCGACACCGAGAGCCAGCCCAGTGGCCAGCCGTGCGGCGATGCCGAGTGCGACTGACCGGTGGTTCCAACAAAGGTGCACAGCGAGGGCGGCAGCCAGCAGCCCCGACAGATAGGCGGCTTCCGGGAAGCCTTGAACGATCGAAAGCCACAAGGCGACGCCCACCGTAACGATCCCGGTCCGCCGCCCCGAGCGGGCACCCTCCACACATCGCACGACGCCAAGTAGCAGGACAGGGAGGAACGGGACGGGTGCAGAGGAGGCGTTCATCAGCCAGATGAGCGTCCCGTTCAGACCGAACAACACGCCCGCGACAGCGCTCGGGGACCGCCGAAGTCCCAACGCCCGGCAGAGCCGCACAGTAGCGAGACCGGCGATGACATCTAGCGTGAGGTGATACAGCAAAAAGCCGTTTGGGAGGCCCATCAGGACGAGCAGCGGGGAGATAGCCGCTGCCTGCATCTCCCCAATTAGCGGGCTACCCAGACCCTCAAAATGGTTCCACCAAGGCAGGCGCCCCTCGGCCCACGAGTGCAGCGCAGCCCTTCCCAGTGCTTGTGCCGTGAATCCGTCGTTAGGGTCTATCGTGTACTGCCCGACCACAGGCCCCGGTCGAATCGACGACGCTAGGCCGGACCGGGTGATGAGTGGATCGAGCCGCGCGTAGCCGCTCAGGTACAGCGAGTTCGCTGCCGCAACGGCAGCCACCACAACGGCATATGGCCAACAATCGGTCCACCGCAGCGTCGCCACGAGCCTGCGCATTCGCCCCCCGAGTCTCGGGCCAGGACCAAAATCAGTCGCACCCCCCAACCAGCCTGCAAACACTACCGGCGGCTGAGCCAGAAGGTCAGGGCCGGGGCGAGCGCTGCCAAATCCCGTCCGATACTCCCGTCAGCGGAAGCTCCTGCGGCTGCAGGTCTGCCATTCCAAAGGAACCACGAGCGGACAACCGCCGAGCCCACGCTGAGCATCGCTGGAGCCGTGATCATGCCGCTGCCCTGCGACGATGCACAGAAGTGGCAACACTCCTCCACACTGATGGTGGCGGTTCGATCCCGGTCGCCCGCTCCACCCGAACCCGCAGGCCAGCGGCCTCTTAGCGCAGGCGAGGCAGACTGGGGCCGTGGACCTCCCGGAGCTGACCCCGAGCCGGTGGCTGACGGCCTGGAGCCTCGACCTGCCCGTCGCCCTGGCGGTCCTGGCTGTCGCGGTGGGCTACCTCGCCCTGGTACGCCGGGAACGCCATCGCGGCCGTCCCTGGTCCAGGGCCGCCACCGCATGGTTCCTGCTGGGCGGCCTCGGGCCGGTGGTCGTGGCGACGATGTCGTTCCTCGGGACCTACGACCTGGTGCTGCTGTGGCCACTGGCCGTCCAGGACGTCCTGCTGCTCACCCTCGTGCCGGTCGGCCTCACCCTCGGCCGCCCGCTTGCCCTGCTCCGCTCCGGCGAGCCGCGCCCGCAGGGACGGCTGGCGAAGGTCCTCACCTTCCCCCTCACCGGTTCCGTGGTGGCCGTCGGTGTGCTGCTCGCGATCTACACGACCGGCTGGGACCCGGCCCGGCTGGACTCCCCCGCGTTGCTGGAGGCGACCCGGTTGCTGCTCGTGGTGGCCGGCTGCGGTTTCCTGTGGCCGCTGCTGGGCGTCGACGCCCACACCGGGAACACGTCGTACCCGGTGCGGGCGCTGCTCGGGTTCGTCGACGGGCTGCTGGACGCTCTGCCCGGGCTGGCCGTACTGGGCAGCGGACATGTCATCGCGGCG
>JAYUBO010000235.1:0-1963 GCA_043740815.1 Frankiales bacterium
CGGGCAGTTGGTCAGGCGGTCTTCTCGCGGCGCTCGCGGCGGGCCGGCGTGGACGCGTCGCGGGGTACCAAGGTCGGGTTGACGTGCTCGAGGACGACCTCCCGGGTGATCACGCAGGTAGCAACGTCGCCGCGGGAGGGGATCTCATACATCACCGACAGGAGCACCTCCTCCATGATGGCCCGCAGACCACGAGCACCGGTGCCCCGCTTGATGGCCTGGTCGGCGATCGCCTCGAGCGCGTCGCCGGTGAACACGAGCTCGACCCCATCAAGCTCGAACAACCGGGCATACTGCCGCACCAGGGCATTCTTGGGTTCGGTGAGAATGCGGATGAGGGCCTCGCGGTCCAGGTTGTGGACGCTCGTCAGGACCGGCAGGCGGCCGATGAACTCCGGGATCATACCGTACTTCAGCAGATCCTCGGGCATGGCCTCGCCGAAGACGTTGCCCGGGTCAACCTCGTGCTTGCCATGGGTGATCGAGGTGAAGCCGATCGCCTTCTTGTTCGTGCGTTGCTCGATCACCTTGTCCAAGCCGGAGAAGGCGCCGCCGACGATGAACAAGACGTTGGTGGTGTCGATCTGGATGAACTCCTGGTGCGGGTGCTTGCGACCGCCCTGCGGCGGCACGGAGGCCGTGGTGCCTTCCAGGATCTTCAGCAGTGCCTGCTGGACACCCTCGCCGGACACGTCCCGGGTGATCGAGGGGTTCTCGCTCTTGCGGGCGATCTTGTCGACCTCGTCGATATAGATGATGCCGGTCTCGGCCTTTTTGACGTCGTAGTCCGCGGCCTGGATGAGTTTGAGCAAGATGTTCTCGACATCCTCGCCGACGTAACCCGCCTCGGTCAGCGCGGTCGCGTCGGCGATGGCGAACGGAACGTTGAGCATTTTGGCCAGGGTCTGCGCGAGCAGCGTCTTGCCGCAGCCGGTCGGGCCGAGCAGCAAGATGTTGCTCTTCTGCAGCTCGACGGGGTCCTTGTCGTTGGCGCCGGCCTGGATGCGCTTGTAGTGGTTGTAGACCGCGACAGCCAGGGTCCGCTTGGCGGTGTCCTGCCCGATCACGTAGCCGTCGAGGAAGTCGTAGATCTCGCGGGGCTTGGGCAACTCGTCCCATTTGAGCTCGGAGCTCTCGGAGAGCTCCTCCTCAATGATCTCGTTGCACAGGTCGATGCACTCGTCGCAGATGTACACACCTGGCCCGGCGATGAGCTTTTTAACCTGCTTCTGTGATTTGCCGCAGAACGAGCACTTCAGCAGGTCCCCACCGTCCCCGATGCGTGCCACCAGCTACCTCGTCCCTGTCGTTCCGGCTCGTGCAGGCCGCCTGTCGGAGCCCGGTCGAACTGTCCAGCCTGCGCTCGATCGTCGTGCCGCGCTTCCGACGGTACTGCCTGTCGAGGTGGCTTCGAGGCACGATGACCAACCCCATCGCGGACCGGCTGCCGATCCGCGACGGGCCGACGTCAGCGGCCGGCCGCGCTCAGCGCCGCGGTCTTGCGGGTGCTCACCACCTCGTCGATGAGGCCGTACTCCACCGCCTCACGGGAGGTCAGGATCTTGTCCCGCTCGATGTCCTTGCGGACCTTCGCCACCTCCTGACCGCTGTGGTCGGCGAGCATCTGCTCGAGCAGATCACGCATCCGCAGAATTTCGCGGGCCTGGATCTCGATGTCGGAGGACTGTCCTTCGCCACCACCGGAGGGCTGGTGGATCAGGATGCGGGCGTGCTCGAGGGCTAGCCGCTTGCCCTTGGTGCCGGCGGCCAGCAGCACTGCGGCGGCCGAGGCCGCCTGGCCCATGCAGATCGTCTGGATCTCGGGCTTGACGAACTGCATCGTGTCGTAGATCGCCGTCAACGCCGTGAACGAACCACCGGGTGAGTTGATGTAAATCGAGATGTCACGGTCGGGATCCTCGGACTCCAGGTGGAGCAGCTGCGCCATGATCACGTTGGCGAC
>JAYUBO010000236.1:0-2438 GCA_043740815.1 Frankiales bacterium
GTGTCGGGGTCGACGTCGGAGCCGAAGCGGTCCTCGACGTACTTTTTCGCCTGCTCGCAGTACTCCAGCTGGAGCTGCACGCCCGTCATGCTCCGCCCGTCGCGCAGGGTGACCCGGTGTCGCAGGGTGGGGTCGTGCGACACGGCCCGCAAAGCCGACACCGGCCCGTCGACCGACAGGTCGATCCCGTTCTGGCGAAGCCAGCCGTCCTCGATCATCGACAGCACCAGGTTGGTGGTGCCGACCTTGAGGTAGGTCGAGATCTCTGACAGGTTCGCGTCGCCGATGATGACGTGCAGCCGGCGGTACTTCTCAGGGTCGGCATGCGGCTCGTCGCGGGTGTTGATGATCGGTCGTTTAAGGGTCGTCTCCAGGCCGACTTCGACCTCGAAGAAGTCTGCCCGCTGGCTGATCTGGAAGCCGTGGGTACGCCCGTCCTGGCCGAGCCCGACGCGTCCGGCACCGACGACGACCTGTCGCGAGACGAAGAACGGCGTGAGGTGCCGGACGATCTCCGCGAACGGGGTCGCGCGCGCCATCAGGTAGTTCTCGTGCGTCCCGTAGGAGGCACCCTTGTTGTCGGTGTTGTTCTTGTACAGCTGGATCGGCGCTGTCCCCGGCACGGCGAGGGCCCGCACTGCGGCAGTCTCCATGACCCGCTCGCCGGCCTTGTCCCACAGCACCAGGTCGCGCGGGTTGGTCACCTCGGGGGTGGAGTACTCAGGATGGGCGTGGTCGACGTACAGGCGGGCGCCGTTGGTGAGGATCACGTTGGCCAGGCCGATCTCCTCGTCCGGCTCCCCCGCCTGGTGGTCGGAGCTGCCGAGGCCCACCTCGAACCCACGCGCGTCACGCAGCGGGTTCTCCTCCTCGAAGTCCCAGCGGGTACGCCGGTCGCGCGCCTGACCCTCCGGGGTTCCGCCGGCGTAGCCGTTGACGACCTGCGAGGACGCGACCATATGGTTGACGCCGGCCGTACCCGGCGTGGAGACGCCGTACTCCGTCTCCGCTCCCATGACCCGCCGTGCGCTCATACCGGCAAGCCTAAGCCGAGGCGGGCACGCGTGCCGGGTCCGGCGCCTGCACGAGCGACCCGCGGGCGCGCCACGGGAGCCTGTCCAGTGTGGCGACAACGACGGCCAGCAGCAGCACGGCGACCACGCCGTCGGCCCACCAGTGGTTGGCGCTGGCGACGACGACGAGCGTCATCAGGACCAGGTGTGCCACGCCCACGTACCGCCACGGACCTGACCCGAGGCGCCACACCGTCCAGGCCACCAGAGCTGCCCAGCCGACGTGCAGCGACGGCATCGCGAGCAGCTGGGCCTCCAGACCGGTGCCATAGCCACCGTAGACGGACTCACCGTAGGTGCGGGCGAGGTCGACGAAGCCGAGGTCGGGCAGCAACCGGGGCGGGGCGACGGCGAGCAGCTGCACGGCCATGCACACGACAGTCAGTGCGACCAGTTGCAGGCGCAGCGCCGAGTAGGCGTCGCGATGGTGCCACCACGTCCAGGCGAGCAGCAGGCCGATCGTGTTGAGGTGGCCATAGAGGTAGTAGCCGTTGACCAGGTGCGCCAGCGCCGGGTGCGGCAGGACGAGCTGCTGCACGGATAGCTCGCTGGGCAGCTGCAGGTGCTGCTCGAGCGCGAACAGGTCGCGGCCGCGCTGCTCGGCACCGGCTAGGTGCGCATGCGTGACGCTGCCGATCAGGCACCACAGGCCGTACAGGCCCACGACCAGCGCGCCCTCGCGTAGGGCCGCCGCGGCGAGCCTGCGGCGGCGCAGCACGAGCGAGGCCACCACCAGCAGAGCGGTCAGCGCAAGAGCTGACCGCCACCCGGGGTCGAGGTGAGGCAGTGGCCTAGAGGTACTGGCCGGTGTTGGAGATGGTGTCGATCGACTTGCCCGTCTCGTTGCCCTTGGCGCTGGTGACGAGCGTGCGGATGTAGACGATCCGCTCGCCCTTCTTGCCCGAGATCCGAGCCCAGTCGTCAGGGTTGGTGGTGTTGGGCAGGTCCTCGTTTTCCTTGAACTCATCGATGCAAGCCGTTAGCAGGTGCTGCATGCGTAGCCCCTTCTGACCGCTCTCGAGGAAGTCCTTGATGGCCGTCTTCTTGGCCCGCGCCACGATGTTCTCGATCATGGCGCCAGAGTTGAAGTCCTTGAAGTAAAGGACCTCCTTGTCGCCTCCGGCGTAGGTGACCTCGAGGAATTTGTTCTCCTCGGCCTCAGTGTAGATTCGCTCAACGACACCCTGGATCATCGCGGCCAGGGTCGCCTCGCGGGACCCGCCGTGCTCGGCCAGGTCCTCGGCGTGCAGCGGGAGCTCCGTGACGAGGTACTTGCCGAAGATGTCCTTTGCCGCCTCCGCGTCGGGGCGCTCGATCTTGATCTTCACGTCGAGGCGGCCCGGGCGCAGGATGGCCGGGTCGATC
>JAYUBO010000237.1:0-9519 GCA_043740815.1 Frankiales bacterium
CAGGGCTGCGTCGACGAGTCGGTGAAGTACGCCAAGCAGCGGGAGGCCTTCGGTCGCCCGATCGGGCAGAACCAGGGCATCGCGTTCAAGATCGCCCGCATGGAGGCCCGCGCGCACGCCGCCCGCACCGCCTACTACGATGCCGCCGCCAAGATGTTGGCCGGACTGCCGTTCAAGAAGGAAGCCTCCATCGCCAAGCTCGTCGGCGGCGAGGCGGCCATGGACAACGCCCGCGACGCGACGCAGGTTCACGGTGGCTACGGCTTCATGAACGAGTACGTCGTCGCCCGTCACTACCGTGACAGCAAGATCCTCGAGATCGGCGAGGGGACCACCGAGGTGCAGCTCATGCTGATCGCCCGCGACCTCGGCCTCTAGACCGATCTCTGGGCGACACTCGCCTCACACCGGGTCCGCGATACTGGTGCATGGCCACCACTGCCGGTTGCTTCCTGGGAATCGAGGTGTCCGAGCCGACCCGAGCCACGCTGTCCGTCGCGGTCGCGGGAAGGCCGACGACGGAGAGCCTGACGCTCTTGCTGGACGGCCAGCCGCTAGCTGTGCGGGAGCTGGCCGGGCATCACGGCACCCGTTTGCACGTCGCTGACCTCCCCGTCGGCTACAACACCGTCCGGTACGACGTGGAGCTCGACCCCGCCGGCGGACCGTGCCCGGTGACCGAGCTCGACGCCTTGGAAGCGCTTCGCCCCAGTCGATATGCCCCCTCCGACGCGCTTGCCCCCTGGGCGCTGCGGGAGTTCGGGCGCGAGCCGGACGCCGAGGCGGTCGTCGAGTGGGTCAATCACCGCCTCGACTACGACGGCTCGGCCAGCCGTCCGGTCGACAGCGCCGTCGACACCCTGCTGACCGGCCGCGGCGTGTGCCGCGACTTCGCGCACCTCGTCGTCACAGCCCTGCGATCGCTCGACGTGCCCGCCCGGATCGTGTCCGCCTACGCCCCTGGCCTGTGGCCGATGGACTTCCACGCTGTGGCGGAGGTGGCGATCGACGGGGTCTGGCAGGTCTTCGACGCGACCCGCCTCGCCCCCCGCCCCACGCTGGTGCGCATCGCCACCGGACTCGACGCTGAAGACACCGCCTTCTTGACCTTCACCGGTGGCACGGCCGTCCTGACCGCTACCGAGGTCTGGGCCAGCACCGACGCCCCGCTCCCGCCGGACGGGCCCGCGTCGTTGGCCTGATCCCCGGCGTCAGTCCAGCCAGGCACGGTCGTGGGTCGACAGCACCACCAGCCGTTGGGTCGCCCTGGTCAGCGCGACGTACAGCGTCCGCAGGCCGGCCTCCTCTGCCAGGGCCTCACGCACGATCACCTCGGGGGAGACGACCACGCAGCCGTCGTACTCCAGGCCCTTGACCTGCCAGGTGTCTACGACGCTCACCCGCCGGTCAAGGGTCAAGGCCCGGACAGGTCCGCGCAGCTCCCTCGGCACGACGATGCCGACGGTCCCCGACACCTGGGACAGCAATGTCTCGACCGCGGACGGCAGGGCCGTCACGAGGTCGGAAGTCCGTAGCCACAGGGGATGGACACCCGTGGTGCGGACCGCTGCCGGCGCCACGGCCGCCGGGTCGATGCGGCGCAGGACGACAGCCGCGAGGTCGGCGATCTCGGTGCTGGTGCGGTAGTTGGTGGACAGCTCGGCGGTGCGGACGCGGGCCTTGCCGAGGATCTCGTCCATGGCCCGGCGTACCTCGTCGACGTCGGGCCAGGCGGACTGAGCCCAGTCGCCGACGATCGTCCAGGTAGCTCCCCGCGCCCGGCGACCGAGCATCCGCCACTGCATCGGGGTGACGTCCTGAGCCTCGTCGACGACCACGTGGGCGAAGGTGCGGTAGTCCGACTCCTGGGCGACCGCCCGGGAGGACGACCGGTTGCGGTCGGCGAAGGTCGTGACGCCGTGCTCGGCGGCGAGCGCGTCGAGCTCCGACATCTCATCCCAGGCGTCGTCCGGGTCGACCTCGGGTTCGGGGGGTGGGCCGAGCAGCGTCACGAGCTCGTCCAGCAGGGCCGTGTCGGCGGCCGTGAACGACGTCGTTGGCCAGGCCCGTGCGAGCACCGCCTGCTCAGCTGCGTCGTACAGGCCACCGGCGACCTTGGGCAGGGGGACCGCGCCGGAGCGCAGCGCCTCGAGGACCTGAACAGGTGTGAGCACCGGCCACGCGCGGTCGATCTCGCGCTCGAAGGCGGTGTCCGCGCGCAGCCAGCGACCGAAGTCCTCGCGGTCCCCGGGTTCGGGCTTGGGCGCGTTGGGGCGGCGTTCCCAGCTGCGCCAGGCCGCTTCGACGACCGACATCACGAAGGCGGTCCGGCCGGCGTTATGGCTTCGTGGTGAGCGGCTGACCTGTGCGCGACGGCGGAGCAGCTCCTCGACCGGGATCGACAGGGTGTGGCCCCACCGGACCAGCTCCAGGTCACGGATGCGCTGCGCCCCGGCGAGGTGGCGGATGGTGCGCCGGAGCAGCGGCACCATCCGGTCCGAGCCCTTGACCGCCACGGCAGCCGCGTCGTCGTCCCCGTCGAGGGTGCGCCCGCGGGGCAGTGGCGCCAGGCTACCGAGGTCCGACAGCCGGACGCTGGTCTCGCCGAGGGAAGGCAGGACCGCGCCGATGTAGTCGACGAACACCGGCGACGGTCCGACGACGAGCACGCCGCGCCGGCTGTACCAGTCGCGGCGGGCGTACATCAGGTAGGCGACGCGGTGCAGGGCGACGGCGGTCTTACCGGTGCCGGGGCCGCCGGTCACCACCAGGGCGCCGTCGTCCGGGGCCCGCACGGCCAGGTCCTGCTCGCGCTGGATGGTCGCGACGATGTCGCGCATCTGCGGTCCGCGCTCACGGGAGACCGCGGCCAGGAAGGCGCCGTCGCCGACGACGGTCCCGTCGAGGTCGGCGTCGGCATCGAGCAGCTCGTCCTCGACGCCGGTGACCCGGGGGCCGCGGCAGGTGATCGTGCGCCTGCGGGTGACGCCCAGCGGGTCTGCGGCGGTGGCCCGGTAGAACGGCGCAGCCGCAGGGGCCCGCCAGTCGACGACGATCGGCTCCTGGTCGGTCGTACGCATCCCGAGCCGCCCGATGTGCAGCGTGGGCCCGTCGAGTACGTCGAGTCGGCCGAAGACCAAGCCCTCACCGGCGGCGTCGAGGTCGACCCGGCGGGCAGCGGCGGCCAAGGCCTGCACGTCCCGCTCGTAGACCGCCTGAGGGGTGCCTGCACCCGTGCCGTAGAGCGACTCCTTCTCGCGGACGGCGGCCTCCGCGCGCAAGACCTCCAACCGGGCCAGGGCGCGGTCGACCACGACTTGCTCCCGCGCGACCTCGGTCTCGACGTCCACCACCTGCTGTACCCCTTGCTCAGCTCGCTGTCTGGTCATGCTGTGAGTGACTTCGTTGTCCTGGCCGATTGCTCCGACCGGCCGCATAGTCTGCCCTGCCGGCCGGTCGACGTGATTCTGCTGTCCCGTCCCACCGCGCGGGTGGCAGGTCCTAGCCTGACCCGGTGCCCTTGCTCCATGACGTACCGCTGGCGCCGCTGACCAGCTTGCGCCTCGGCGGCCCCGCCGGCGTGCTCGCCCTCTGCGAGAGCGCCGCTGAGCTGATCGACGCCGTGCAGGCCTACCCGAATGCGCTGGTTCTCGGCGGTGGCAGCAACGTCGTGCTGCCGGACCGTGGCCTGGAGCAGGTCGTCCTCGTGCGCAACCGGGGCATCGACCGTCTGGTCGTTCAGGCCGGCGAGGACTGGGACGGTTTTGTCGCGGCCTCGCTGGCGGACGGCTACGTGGGTCTCGAGGCCCTGTCGGGCATCCCCGGCACCGTCGGCGCGAGCCCGATCCAGAACATCGGCGCGTACGGCGGGGAGGTCTGCTCCAGCATCGCGTCCGTGCAGGTGTGGGACACCGTGCTGAACCGGGCCCTGGAGCTGCCCGCAGCTTCGTGCGACTTCGCCTACCGGACCAGCATGTTCAAGCAGACCCCCGGTCGGTACGTCGTCCTCGCCGTCAGTTTTGCCCTTGCCGAGGGGGCCCTGTCCGCCCCGGTCCGCTATGCCGAGCTGGCGACTCGCCTCGGCGTCGAGATCGGCTCGCAGGCACCCGCCAGCGAGGTGCGGGATGCTGTCCTGGATCTTCGGCGCAGCAAGGGAATGGTGCTGTCCGACGCCGACCCGGACAGCGTCAGCGCCGGGTCGTTCTTCATCAACCCGCTGGTGCTCAAGGCGCCCGACGGCGCGCCGTCCTGGCCAGACGCTTCCGGGCTGGTGAAAGTCAGTGCGGCCTGGTTGATCGAGCGAAGCGGCTTCGACAAGGGCTGGGGGACCGGTCCCGTCGGGCTGTCGTCCAAGCACACCCTTGCCCTGGTGCACCGCGGCGGAGGGACGACGGCGGACCTGCTGGACGTGGCCCGCACCGTCCGGGACGGGGTTCGGGACAGATACGGGATCACCCTGGTCAACGAGCCGGTGATTGTGGGCGCGACCCTGTAGCTCCTGCGGCGTAGGGGTGGGCAGCTAGTCCCACGGTCCTGGCCAGGGCGTGGCCGGACCGCCGTTGCACTGGTCGACGAACTGGACGACCCACCAGAGCGCGAAGTCGGACTGCACCTTGGGCTGCGCGAGGGTGAGCAGGTGCTCCCAGCACAAGAGCTCGGCCTCGTCCAGGAGCTCCCTCATCCGGCGCGCCGACAGACCCGTCGACCGTGGCACGTCGAAGGACAGGTCGAGTCGGTCCTTGCCCTGCTCGAGGGCCGCGTCGCGTACGGCGTCGGGGCGCGATCCGGCAGCGCCGTACCGCCTGCCGAAGATGTCGACCAGGGCCAGCAACCGGGCGGGGAGGGGCGTCGCGCTCGGTCCGAGCGCCATGAGGGCGAACTCCCGCATCAACTCGTCGTGGTGCTCTGCGGTGCGCTGCCAGACCCGCACGGGGGTAGCGAGCAGACGCACCTCGACGAGCGTGTCGTCGTCGGAGTCGGCGATGCGGCCTAGTGGGCCCGTCATATCCTCAACCTAGCCTGCGGGACTGTCGAGGCCGAGGTCATGACATTGCTCGATATCACCGAGAAGATCCGGCGTGACCGCGTCCTGATCGAGACCTTGATCGACGACCCGTCACCCCTGGGTCCGGACTTCCAGCCCCTCCGATCTCTGCTCGGCGACAGCCTCCTTGGCTACAAGGCCACCGGACGCGGTCAGGGGGGCACGGCTCTCGACAGCACCCTGGCTCTTCTTGCGGGCGCGCAATCCTCGGGTCTGGTCGAGCGCCTCGACTGGGCCTTCCGGTGCCTTGCCTTCGACGTCGCCCTCGACGCGGGCATTGACACCGAACTGCACCTGACACCGGAGGCGGAGACTTTTGGCTCTTCCTGCCCGCCGCGGCTCGCGGCGGCCTTCGGTCGGGGTGTTCGTGCTTTGCGGGTCGCTGCCGAAGTGCATGACGACGGGCTGGCACTGGCGGGTCTCGAGGACGCCGTGACGCAGTGGCGTGACTGGGGTTGGCGGGTGGTCATCGCCGACATCGCCCACCTGGTGGACCTGTCGTTGCTTCGTCGGCTCGAGCAGTTACGGCCAGATGCCGTTCAGGTCGACCTGTCCCTGACGGGCCGCGATCGTGATGCGCAGGTCGCCGTGATGCTGTCTTGGGCCTCGTCGTCCGGGGTCGAGATCCACGCCGTCGGCGTCGACTCGGAGGTCGGACGCGCACACGCCCTCGACCTCGGGGCCGTCGCCGGTCGGGGCCGTCTGCTGGGTCCGCCCGGTTTGCTGTAGACGTGCCCAGAGCCGGGCGGACCCATCGCTGGTCAGGCCGGTAGGGCGTCCTTGACTCTGTCGACGGCCTTGTCGGCCGTATCGGAGGCCCTCTCGACGGCCTTCTCGTAGGCAGTCGACGCCGAGTGCGCGGCCTTGCTGAGGGCCGGTGTTGCGGCGTCGCGGGCGCGTTCGAACGTGGGGCTGGCGGCCTCGCGGGCGCGCTCCAGGGCGGGCCCAGCGGCGTGGGCTGCGGACACCGCGCGGGCACCGGCGACGGCCCCGACGGTGCCGGCAAGCCCGGCCGCACGGGCGGGGAGCCCCTGCAGGGTGCCTCGGAGGACCTGGCCGGGGCGCTGCTGCTCCTCGTGGAGGGCCGACGACGCGAGGACGGCGCCGGTCAGGCCAGGGACGACCCACTGGAGGGCCTTGAGCTGCTTCTGGGCCTTGGCGACCTCGGGCGAGATCGGCTGCACGTCGCCCTCGACGGGGATGGTCCCGGCGTCGATGACCTTCTGTCCCAGTAGGCGGGAGTATGCGGTCGCTCCGAGGGCGCCGGCGGTCAAGGCGAGCTTGACGCCGGTGTTGCTGCGCACACCCTTCTGGACACGCACCCGACCCTTGTTGGCGCGCAGCAGCTGGGCACCGCCGACGAGGTGGGCCCCGATGGCTACAGCGTTGACAGGGGTCCACCGGGACCAGCCGGCGTTGGCCACGCGGGCGGCCTGCGCCGGGTCCTGAACGTTGGCCGCGGCGCCGTTGACGCCGACGGCACCCATGAGGGAGCCGCCGAACCAGACGGCGAGCCCGGCGTCGTGCAGGAAATGGGCGAGGGTGTTGCGGTCAGACACGGTTACCTCCGGGGTAGGGCCTCAAGCGGCTGGAAGCGGCTACGGATGCGGTGCGCCGACGCTGCTAGGTGAGCGCTTACCCGGGCTATGCCCTTTCCACCCGCCCCCGCACCTGTAAGAGTCCCCACGTGGCCGTGTCGTTCGACAAATGGGCTGTCGTGGTCTTCCAACAGGAAGGCCAGTGGCAGGTCGAAGAACTGCCCCCGGCCGTCTGCGACAACCTGGGTGCGGTCCTTGCCGCCGTCCGCGGCCAGGTCGACGGGGCCTTCGCGCTGGTGGACATTGCCGACGAGTTCTTCGTCGTGGTGCGGCGGGTGCACGGCGAGAACCTGTTGCTGCTTTCAGACGTCACTGCCTCCGGGTCGTGGGACCTCGCGGAGCAGGTGATGGGGCGGCTCGAGCTCGACGTACCGGGGGAGGATGACCTCGACGAGGTATGGCCGGCTGGCGACCTCGGCGTGTTCGACGACCTCGGGCTCGAGGCGATGGAGCTCGGTGCGATCCTGTCCGACGTCGACGCCTACGCCGACGAGATGCTGTCCACGCTGGCTCGTAGGCTTGGCTTCGCCGAGGCCTATGAGCGGGCCGTGGAGGCCTTGGTGTGAGAAAGGAACTCCCGTGAGCTACTTCGCCGCTGCGCTGACCCGCACCGACGACGGTTGGACCGGGCGTGAGATCGACCTCGAGGAGATCCACGACCTCGAGGCGCTGGCCGAGGAGCTCCGGGACCTGTCGGGCGACGGAGTTGGTCCCGCGCTGCTGCTGCTCGAGGAGAACGACGAGTACGTCGCTGTCGTCCGCGTCGACGGTGGTTCGGGAGCTCTCGATGACCCGCGGGTGTTCCTGTCCGACTGGCGCGCGGTGCTCGGCAGCGACGTCGCCGCAATGCTCTGGGAGGACGTGGCTCTCGAGGAGCCGGGCGTCGACGAGGACGACGAAGGCCTTCGACCCGTCGCCGAGCCGGTGGGCGACCCGGCGCTACTAGCCGACCTCGGTACACCGTCGGACGCCCTGCTGGACCTCTGCGCCGAGGAGGGGCTACTGCCCGCGGACGTGCTGTCGGGCGTGGCCGACCGGGCCGGGTTCCTCGACGTCCTCGAGGGCCTGCGCGAAGGGTGAGCCCCACCTCCCTGTACGACCAGGCGATGCGCACCGCCCTCGCCCAGGCCGAGCTCGCCAGGGCTCAGGGGGACGTGCCGGTGGGAGCGGTCGTCCTTGCCCCGGACGGCGCTGTGTTGGCCGCCGGCCACAACGATCGGGAGGGTAGCGGCGACCCGACCGCGCACGCGGAGATCGTCGCGATCAGGGCCGCCGCCCGCCTGTTGGGTGCGTGGCGGCTGACCGGCTGCACACTGGTCGTCACGCTCGAGCCGTGCACCATGTGTGCGGGCGCGATCGCCCTCGCGCGGCTGGACAAGGTCGTCTACGGCGCGGTCGACCCGAAGGCCGGCGCGGCCGGGTCCCTGTGGGACGTGCTGCGGGACCGCCGCCTGAACCACCGCCCCGAGGTGATTCGCGGCGTACTGGCCCAGCAGTGCGGTGACCTGCTCAGGGACTTCTTCGAACCGCACCGCTGACAGCGGTTGTCAGGCGGTGGTGACGACCTCGTCGTACGCCAGGCGTGGGAGCCGGTCGAACCACGCGTCCGGGCCGGGCTGCCCGAGGTTGACCACGAGGACCGAACGGAAGGTGCCGCCGGGGAAGAACTCGGCGTCGATGCCGGGACCGTCGAAGCCCGCCATGGGTCCGGCCGCGAGGCCCGCGGCGCGGACGCCGACGATGAAGTAGCCGGCCTGGAGGAACGCGTTGTCGCGACCGCTCGCGTGCCGCGAGGACTCCTCGGCGAACGCGTCCTTGATGCCGGGGAAGTGCGGGAAGGTCTTCGCGGCATTCTCGTGGAAGTCCAGGTCATACCCGAGTACGGCGACCAGCGGTGCCGAGGCCGTCTTGGCCTTGTTGTTGCCGCTCATGTGCTCCGCAAGGCGCGCGCGGGCCTCGGGGGAGCGTACGAGCAGCAGCCGGAGGGGCTGCTGGTTGGCGGCGGTAGGGCCAAACTTCACCAGCTCGTAGATCGCCCGGACCTGCTCCTCGGTGACGGGCTCGTCGCTGAAGGCGTTGGCCGTGCGGGCTTCGCGGAACAGCAGGTCTTGCGCTTCGGCGGACAGGGTGAGGGTGGGCTCGACGACGGTCGTCATGGGGACTCCTTGGGCTGTGGGTTCTCCCCTTCCAAGTAAGTTGAACAGTCAACTATTTCTTATGCAACTGTGTCCCTGCTCACACACCGCCGTGCCCCGGGGGTTCGCTAGAGTCTGACCCGGTGGCGTGTCCGAGCGGCCGAAGGAGCACGCCTCGAAAGCGTGTGACGTCGCAAGACGTCCGTGGGTTCAAATCCCACCGCCACCGCCACGTGCTGGTGACGTTTCCGCAGGTCACAGGCTTGCGGGGACGTCGCCAATGTCCGTTTTGGGTCCCAGTGGTCACGGAGTGGTCACAGGAATTCGGGCACACCTCCGAGCCTCCATGGCGCGGGTGCGCTCAGGCCAGGAACCGCGCGAGGTCGTCGCGCCCGCGGGCTGCCAGCTCGCGGGTCATCAGGTTGACGGCCCGGCGCCTGCGCTCAGGGAACGCAACACCGTCGCGGGCCTTCATCTCTGCGAGCAAGTCGCGGGGCTTGCACGCGTTCGCAGCGAGTTGGAGGCGCGTTTTGGGGAGGGTGACGACGACCGGGTCCTCGTCCCCCTTTCTCCAGGTGACGACCGAGATACCGGCCTGTGAGAGAGCGACCAGCTCGGCTTCCTCGTCGAGCTGGCTGCGGTCCAACGTCACGACACCATCGAACCCGCCGTCGGCAGCGAGCAGGTGAAGCATCCAGTCCGGAGTGCTGATCTTGCTGTCGCTTGGCGTGAACTGAGAGAA
>JAYUBO010000238.1:0-7450 GCA_043740815.1 Frankiales bacterium
GCGTAGTTCTCGACCAGCTTGGCCTCGTCGAACGAGGCCTTCCCGACGACCAGGTGCAAGTTGTTCTGCTTGTCGACGCGGAAGTTGACCTTGCCACCCTTGATGTCGTTGATGGCCTTGGTGACGTCAGCGGTCACGGTGCCGGTCTTGGGGTTAGGCATCAGGCCACGCGGGCCGAGGACACGCGCGATCTTGCCTACCTTGCCCATCATGTCCGGCGTCGCGACAGCGGCGTCGAAGTCCAGGAAGCCCTTCTGGACGCGCTCGATGAGCTCGTCGCCGCCGACCTCGTCGGCACCGGCCGCGATCGCCTCAGCAGCCTTGTCGCCCTGGGCAAAGACGATGACGCGCGAGACCTTGCCCGTGCCGTGCGGCAGGTTGACCGTGCCACGGACCATCTGGTCGGCCTTGCGGGAGTCCACACCGAGGACCATGGCAACCTCGACGGTCGCGTCGTAGGAGGTGACGCTGGTGTCCCGGGCGAGGCGCACAGCCTCGAGGGGGGTGTAGATCTTGTCGCCGTCGATCTTGGCGGCGGCGGCGGTGTACGCCTTGCTGCGCTTCATGGTGGTGCCTCTCCTCCCGATGCAAACCGGGACAAGCAGTGGTCCTGACGGGCACCGGACGATCCGGGCCCTCCCACGTGGGTCTGTGTCAAAGGGGTGCAGGTGCGCGTGGTGCGGGTACTAGTCGGTGACCGTAATGCCCATCTGGCGCGCGGTGCCGGCGATGATCTTGGCAGCGGCGTCAAGGTCATTGGCGTTGAGGTCGGCCATCTTGGTAGTGGCAATCTCACGGACCTGAGCCTGGGAGATATTGGCGACCTTGACCTTGTGGGGGGTCGGGGAGCCCTTGTCGACACCGGCGGCCTTGAGGATCATCCGGGCAGCCGGCGGGGTCTTGGTGATGAAGGTGAAGGTCCGGTCCTCATAGACCGTGATCTCCACCGGGACGATGTCCCCCCGCTGCGACTCGGTCGCGGCGTTGTAGGCCTTGCAGAACTCCATGATGTTGACCCCGTGCTGGCCGAGGGCCGGGCCGACCGGCGGTGCAGGTGTGGCCGCACCGGCCTTGATCTGCAGCTTGATGAGCCCGGAGATCTTCTTCTTGGGAGGCATGTCTGTCTTTTCCTAGGAGGTGTTGGTGATGTGAGGGGGTGGAATGGCTGGGCGGGGAGCGCCCGGTTAGAGCTTGGCGACCTGGTTGAAGGACAGCTCCACGGGCGTCTCGCGGCCGAAGATGGACACCAGCACCTTGAGCTTCTGGCTGTCGAGGCTGATCTCGTTGATGGTCGCCGGCAGGGTCGCAAACGGGCCGTCGGTGACCGTGATGGACTCGCCAACCTCGAAGTCGACGGCCTTCTGGGCCACGACGACCTTCTGCTTCGGCGGGGCGAGCTGCTTGACGACCTCGTCGAGCGTGAGCGGCGTGGGGCGTGAGGTCTGGCCGACGAAGCCGGTGACGCCGGGGGTATTGCGGACCGCCGACCACGACTCGTCGGTCAGGTCCATCCGGACGAACAGATATCCAGGGAGCTTCTTGCGAATGACCTGCTGGCGCTTGCCGCCCTTGATCTCCGTGACCTCTTCGGTCGGGACCTCGATCTGGAAGATGAAGTCCTCCATGTTGAGGCTGGAGATCCGCGACTCCAGGTTGGTCTTCACCTTGTTCTCGTAGCCGGCGTAGGAGTGCACGACGTACCAGTCGCCGGGCAGCCAGCGCAGCGCCTCGCGCAGCTCGTCGGCCGGGTCGCCCGGCTCGGCGGGCGCGTCGGGGGTCTCCGGGGTTGCCGGAGTCTGCGAGGTTTCGGGCGTCTCCGAGGTTTCAGGAAGCTCGTCCAGCCCAGCAGCAGGCTCAACGACCGGGGCCACGGCGTCCGCCGGGGTCCGCACGTCCGTCTCGTCCGACGAGGTGGCCTCGTCGTCGGCGGGGTTCAGGCTGTACTCCGACACGCTCACGTCCTGTTCTGACATCTCGAGGGACCTACTTGCCGAACACGACAAGAACGGCCTTGGTAAACACCGCGTCGAACCCGGACACGATCAACACCATCACGACCACGAACACGAGCACGACGCTCGTGTAGGAGATGAGCTCCGGGCGGGAGGGCCAGATGACCTTGCGCAGCTCGGAGACGACTTGGCGCACATAGGTCGTCACCCGGGCGACCGGACCAGGCCGACGTTTCCTCAGGGGAGCGCGGTCATCGCCACGAGCCGCAGCGGCGGCCGGCGCGGTGTCGCTCACATGGTCCTCGTCTCATCGGGTGGGCGTGGTGCGCGTGCAGCAGGGGTGACAGGAGTCGAACCTGCGACATCCGGTTTTGGAGACCGGCGCTCTGGCCAACTGAGCTACACCCCTAGGCCGTGGGAACCGGTGCTCCCGCACTCGACGCGTGGGCGCGCCGGAGCAGAGGCTCCGAGCCCCAGGCGGACAAGTGTAAGGCGTCCGCCGTCGGGCCCCGGCCCACCGGCCTCGAGCGCCGCCGCCGGGAGGCCGGTGTCAGGTACCTGCCCGTCACCAGCGAGGTGCGGGACGGGTGCAGGGCTGGTGCTGAGAGGATGACAGCATGACCGGAGCCCCCACTGGAGCAGCAATGACCGCATCCGCCCGCATCTCGAACCGGATCGGGAGCATCGCCGAGTCGGCAACCCTCGCCGTCGACGCCAAGGCCAAGGCCAAGAAGGCAGCCGGTGAGGACGTGGTCGGCTTCGGTGCCGGCGAGCCCGACTTTCCCACTCCGGCGCCCATCGTCGCTGCGGCCATGGCGGCCTGCGCGGAACCGAAGAACCACCGCTACACCCCCGCCGGCGGCCTGCCGGAGCTCAAGGCGGCGATCGCCGCGAAGACCCTGCGCGACAGTGGGCTCGCGGTCACCGCCGACCAGATCCTTGTCACCAACGGTGGCAAGCAGGCTGTCTACGAGGCGTTCGCCACCTTGCTCGACCCGGGCGACGAGGTCCTGCTCCCCGCGCCCTACTGGACGACGTACCCGGAAGCGATCAAGCTCGCGGGTGGGGTCCCGGTCGACGTGGTGACCACCGAGGATCAGGGCTACCGGGTCACCGTCGCGCAGCTCGAGGCCGCCCGCACGGACCGCACGAAGGTCCTGCTCTGGTGCTCTCCGTCCAACCCGACCGGCGCAGTCGCGTCCGCCGAGGAGGTCGAGGCGGTCGGTCGCTGGGCCGTCGGACACGGCATCTGGGTCGTCGCGGACGAGATCTACGAACACCTCGTGTACGGCGACGCCAAGCACGTCTCGATGCCGGTGGCCGTCCCCGAGCTCGCTGACACCTGCGTTGTCATCAACGGCGTCGCCAAGACCTACGCGATGACGGGCTGGCGGGTGGGCTGGTTGATCGGCCCCACCGACGTGGTGAAGGCGGCGACGAATCTTCAGTCCCATGCCACCTCCAACGTTGGCAACGTTGCACAAGTTGCCGCCCTCGCAGCGGTCACCGGCGACCTCACGGCCGTAGCCGAGATGCGGGCCGCGTTCGACCGCCGCAGGAAGACAATGGTCCGGATGCTGAACGAGATCCCTGGCGTGCAGTGCCCAGAGCCGTTCGGGGCCTTCTACTGCTACCCCTCGGTCAAGGCGCTGCTGGGCAAGACGCTGCGCGGACAGGTGATCGCCTCAAGCGCCCAGCTCGCGGAGCTTGTCCTGGACGAGGTGGGGGTGGCCGTCGTACCGGGTGAGGCCTTTGGGACACCCGGCTACTTCCGGCTGTCGTACGCGCTCGGCGACGCGGACCTCGAGAAGGGCGTGAGCCGCCTCGGCGCTCTGCTCGCACAAGCGGTCTAGGCCGCCGGCGGGCTAGGCAACAACTCCAAGCCGATCTGCGGCTCGAGTTTCACGCTCCCGGCCCTCGAGGTCAGGACGGCAGACGCAGGTCCTCGCGGCCACGGAACCGCTGCAGGAAACGGTCGTAGGTCTTCTTGGACTCCCGGTCCCGCATCACCGGGTCGCTGTCGTGGTAGCCCCGGTGGCGGTCCTGCCGTACCGGCACATCCACCGCCACCAGCCGGAACCCGGCCTCCCGCAACAGGTAGGACCACTCCATGTCGGCGTTGCGGTAGAACCGCGCCTTAGGCGGGAGCGGTACCTGGAGGGCGACCGACCGTCGTACCGCGATCAGGTAGGACAACAGGGCCTCCACCTCGCCGGGGGGGCTGTCGGCGAAGCCGAGCCAGCCGTCCTCGACGTGCACGCCGCGCCACCCGGCGGCATCGGCGCCGGCCTCGAGCAGCGGGGTGATGCCGTCACCCTCGAGCACGGTCGACAGGTCCATCACCACGTGGAACTGTGCCGTGTCCGCGCGGACCAGGGCGTTCCTGGCCTCCGCCCAGCCTGCGGTGCGCTCCACGTGGAGCTCGCTCACCCGCTCGTGCTGGGCCAGCTCATGGATGACGACGCCGGCGTCGGTGTCACCGTTCTCCAGGAGCACCACCTGCAGGTCCTGCGGCCCCTGCTCCAGCAGTGCTCCCACCGTCGTTCGGAGGTCCTCTGGCCAGCCCTCGACGAGCAGAGCGACGGTGCAGTGGTGGGTGTCCGGCTCCTGCGAGCGGTCCGGCAGGTCCCCTACCTGCTGCAGGACCGGGTACGGCGGCAGCGCACTCAACACCTGACCGTCGGCCGTGTCCTTGACGCCCCACCCGAGCGCGTTGATCTCGGCCCGCAGGCCATCACTCGCGGCATAGTCCTTGTCGACGCGGGCCTTCGCCCGTCGTTCGGCCAGTTGCTGCACGTCCTCGGGGGCGGTCACCCATCGAGCCTAGGGGGGACCTCGTCGGCAGCCTCGGCCAGGGAGGCGTTCGGGGCCAGCCGGGCGCGAAGCACCTTGCGATCGGTCTTCATGACGCTGGTCAGCGGGATCGCGTCAATGACGCGGACCTCACGGGGGTACTTGTGGGTGCCCAGACGCTGCTTGGCGAAGGCGACGAGCTCCTGCGGGGTGGCGGGAGCACCGAGCTGGACGAAGGCGACGACCTCCTCCCCGAGCCTCGGGTCGGGACGGCCGACGACGGCCGCCCCGATCACCGCCGGGTGGGCGAGCAGCACGTCCTCCACGTCGCGGGGGTAGACGTTGAAGCCACCCCGGATGATGAGGTCCTTGATCCGGTCAACGACGTACAGCCAGCCGTCGGCGTCGAGGTGCCCGACGTCTCCGGTGTGCAGCCAGCCGTCCCGCACGGCGAAGGCGGTCGACTCCGGGCTGTTCCAGTAGCCCTGCATGACGGTCGCCCCGCCGACGCAGATCTCGCCGTCCTCGCCGGAGGCGGCGTCGCTGCCGTCCGGGCGCTCGATCCGGACCGTCACCCCCGGTACCGGCTTGCCGACAGAGCCGAGCTTGCGCTCGTCGGCTGGTTGCGAGCTGATCAGGGCGCTGGACTCCGTACAGCCGTAGCCCTCGCGGATCTCAGCGCCCGGGATCCGCCGCTCGAGCTCTGCCGCCACGTCAGCGGCCAGGGGCGCCGCTCCGCTCCCGACCCGCTCCATACAACTCAGGTCGTGGTCCTCCAGCGGCTGCGTCAGCAGCATCGAGATCATCGACGGGACCAGCGCGGTCCCCTGGATGCGATGCTCCTCGACGAGCGCCACCCAGCCCGCGGGGTCAAACCATCGCATGAGGTAGGACGTCCCGGGCTCGTGCGCGTGCAGGCCGGCCACGGTCACGAGCAGGCCGTAGGCATGCGCCAGGGGCAAGGGCAACAGGATGCTCGTGCGCCCCGGTCTGGCCGACAGGTCCGCTGCCGCCTTCCCCGCGGCATCCAGCCCGGCGTGCGTCAGCGCGACACCCTTGGACCGGCCCGTCGTACCACCGGTGTACAGCAGCGCGGCCAGATCCGTACCCGCACGCTCGACCAACGGCAGCTCGCCGTGGCTCTCCAGGTCCGCCCAGGCGATGCCACCCTCACCACCGACAACGACCACCGGCAACTTCGGAGCGCTGGCCTGGACCTTCGGCAGGAACTCGGGGGTCGTCACGACGGCGACCGCGCCCGAGTCCTCGACGACGTGCCGCAGCTCGTCCTCGGTCAACAGGAACAGCACCGGCGTGGGTACGGCGCCCGCCCGCCACAGCGCGCTGTAGGCGATGCCGACCTCGGGGCAGTTGGCCATGACGATGACGACCCGGTCGCCTGGCCCGACGCCGAGCCCGACGAACCCGCTGGCCGCCGCCCGGGCCCGCTGGGCCAGCTCGCCCGAGGTGTACCAGCGTCCCTCGAAGAACAGCGTGGGCCAGTCCCCGAACCGCTCCAGCAGCAGCTCAGCGCGTCGACCGAGCGAGACCGACGGGATGATCGACGTCACGGAACCTCCTGAGGCGAGCACAGGGGGTCTGCCTATCACGCGCGTCCCACGGCCGTCCTCGGTCAGCTCAGGCGGACGACGGCCTTGGCGGCCATGAGCACCTTCTCGCCGCCGACGGTGGCGGTCAGGCCGACCGTCACGGTCCTGTCGTCATGCTTGGCTTCGACGACGCCCGAGACGGTCAGTGTCGTGCCCATGTCGTCGTCCTCCACGACGACCGGCCTGGAGAAGCGCACGCCGTAGGACACGACCCGGCCGGGGTCACCGGCCCAGTCGGTTACGACCCGGCCAGCCGTCGCCATCGTGAGCATCCCGTGCGCGATCACGTTGGGTAGGCCGACGGCCTTCGCGGTGCGCTCGTTCCAGTGGATGACGTTGAAGTCACCACTGGCCCCCGCGTAGCGGACCAGGTCTGCCCGGGTGAGGGCGAAGTCCTGGGCCGGCAGCTCGCTGCCCACCTCGACGTCGTCGTAACTGGGCACCTCAGGCCTGCTTCGGGGCGGCGGTGCCGCGGCTGACAAGGGTGTTGGTGACGGTCGCCACCGGCTCGCCGTTGCTTGTGACCTCGACGACCAGAGTCAGGAGCTCGTTGCGCCCGACGGCACGGATGTCCTGGATCCGGGCGATCGTGTGGAGGACGTCCCCGGCCACGACGGGCCGGTGGAACTCGAAGGACTGCTCGCCGTGAACGACCATCGCGTAGTTCAGCCCGAGCTCAGGGTCCCGGATGATGCCGCCAAGGCTGCCACCTGTGCTCACCACGATGAGGAACGTCGGCGGCGCCACCACGTCGGCGTACCCCATGGCCTGCGCGGCTGCTCGGTCGTGGTGAGCGGGGTTGTCGTCACCGATTGCCGTCGCGAACCGCCGGATGTCCCCACGGCTCACTTCCAGCGGCTCACCAGGGGGGGCTTGGTGGCCGATGAAGTCACGGTTCAGGGCCATGCGCGGGTCCTCTCGCTCTCTGGGCGAACGCTAGCCCACAGGCCGGCCCACTCACGCCCCCCGGGTACGAAGACGGCCGGACTCCTGCGAGGAAGACCGGCCGATCGCCATGGGTGCAGGGAGGACGACTAGCGCGTCTCGCGGTGCCCGGTGTGGGTCCGGCAGGTGGGGCAGAACTTCTTCAGGTCC
>JAYUBO010000239.1:0-2360 GCA_043740815.1 Frankiales bacterium
AGCTGCATGTTGCCTCCTTGGTATACCCCCGAGGGTACACGACGTCCGATGCGTTGCCCTGGCATCGGCGGGATCAATTGCGGTAGGACACCGTGGTCATCATGCCGCTCTCAGCGTGATAGATGTTGTGGCAGTGGGTGGCCCATTGGCCCGGATTGGTGGCGTCGAAGTCGACCTCCACGGTTTGCATGGGCCGAACGATGATCGTGTCCTTTCGTGCGCCCCCACCGCTGGCGGCGAAGGTGTGGCCGTGCAGATGCATGGGGTGGAACATCATGCTGTGGTTGATCATCCGCAGGCGCACCCGCTGGCCCTTGGTGACCGGCAGTGGGGACGCTTGCGGGAAGGCCTTGCCGTTGATGGTCCAGCGGTACGGGCTCATGGCTCCCCCGAGCACCAGCGTGTGAGTGCGGTCGATGCGCTTGTCTGCCAGGCGAACCGGGTCGGTGGCACGAAGATCGTTTCCCAGCAGTACCCGCCGGTTCAGCTCCGACGGTGTCACGGTGGCTTCGGGGGTGCGGCCGGCGCCGGTCCGCAGGTATGCCAGTGCCTGTCCGCGTTTGCCTTCGGCGGAGGCGACGAGCGGGAAGATTCCGTCAGCGGCAGTGACCTCGACGTCGAATCTTTCGCCCATGCCGATGAGGAGGGCATCGGTGCTGACGGGCTGCACGGGGTAGCCATCTGTGTGTGTGACGGTGAGCTGGTGTCCGGCGAGTGCGACCCGAAAGGCGGTGTCGGAACCAGCGTTGACAAGTCGAAGCAGGATCTTTTGCCCGGGCTTGGCGTGGAAGGTCTGCGCCCCGGTTGGTACCCGACCGTTGGCGAGGTAGTGCGGGTAGTTGATGTCCCCGGCGCCGCCGAGGATCGGCGACGTCAGCGTCTCCCCCATGCCGCTCATGCCGGTGGCGTCGGTCATTCCAGGCATGCTGTCCGCGGGCGAAGAACCCTGGCCGGTTCCGTTGAATTTGGCGAGGACCTCGTCGGGTGTTTGCCCCGTTCCATCGATCCAGTCATCGAGGACGACGGTCCACTCGCTGTCATAGCTCCCTGCGTCGGCAGGGTCGTCGATCAGCAGCATCCCGTACAAGCCGCGATCGAGCTGGACTCCGACGTGTGGGTGGTAGAAGTAGGTCCCAGGGTCCGGCGCAGTGAACTCGTAGGTGAAGCGCTTCCCGGCCTGGATCGCGTCCTGGGTGATGCCCGGCACCCCGTCCATGTCGTTGCGAAGGGCGATGCCGTGCCAGTGGATGCTGGTCTCCGTCGGGAGCTGGTTGTCCACGACGATCCGGAGCTGATCACCGGCTGTGGCCCGTAGCAAGGGCCCGGGAAGATGCTCGCCGTAAGCCCAGGTCCGCACGATCGGGCCGCCGAGATCCAGGGTGACGAGACGAGGTGTGAGCTGACCAGTGATGGTGCGCTGCCCGGCTGCGCGTCGGCCCGCTTCTGCCCCTCGGACTGCCGCGGAGCGTGGGGTGACCGCTGAGGTCACCTCACCACATGCGCCGAGCCCGAAAAGCCCGACGCTGCCTACGGCGCCGACCAGGACCTGACGTCGGCTGATGAGGGTCATGGGTTCTCCATTCCACACAGGGGACGCGGGCCTCTTCTGGGGCTGCAGGTCTCCATGCTCGTCGCCGACACCTCACGACGGGAGAGCCTCAAGACCTGCGCCGAGCATGACCTAAGTCCTCCCGGGCGAGCCGCTCTGAGCACTCTCGACCTGGAAGAACGTCAAGGGACACGGCGCCAGTTCCGGTGGGGTAAGCGCAGAACCAGGTTGTAGGTCCATGATCCAACGCACCACAAGGTGATCGCCAGAGTGGCACCGCCTATGGCGACGATTCCTCCCAGGACGTAGCCAGCGGCCGGCGTGCCGTAGTGGAAGGACAAAGTTGAACCGGCCAGCAGGATGGCCGAGAAGACATAGGAGAACCTCCTCGGTGTGGGGGTAGCCGGCAACCGAGCGGCCCCGAACAGGTGGCGAACGCCGAGGTTGTAGACGACGTCAATGAACATTCCCCTGGGCAGCAGCGCACCGCTGAGGGCGACCGCGGCCATGATCCCTAGCCAGAGGGATGAATGCAGGATGAGTCCGATGATGATTAACGCTGTGCCAACGACGGGGGTGAACCGCAGCGGCAGAGCGAAGAGGCGTTTGGCTTCATCGTCGAGACAGTCAAATCCTTGACTATTTAGATTGGTCTTCTCGAAGGTACTGAGTGATGCCATTTCCAGATCCTTTCGTGTCGCGATCAGCCGAACGGCGGACACACATCCGGCCGTCTGGGGAGGCGGAGGGCAGCGCTAGCGGCCGTCGATAGCGGCGGAGCAAGCTGGCGTTGTCGACCGCGGACAACGAG
>JAYUBO010000240.1:0-7198 GCA_043740815.1 Frankiales bacterium
TTCGTCCGCGGGGTCGAGGTGCTCCCGGGCGGCTACCAGGCCCTGGTGATCGCCCTCGATGGCAGCCACACCGCCACCACCGGCTGGGCCCACGACTCGTCCAAGATTTCACCTGTTCAGCCCTCATGAACCCTCGACCACAGGTCGATACAAAGGGTATGACCAACCTTCCGCTGTCCGGATCGTCGCTCGCGCCGAGGCTCCTGGGCGAGGGCATCCCACCCTCGCTGCTCATCGACCTGCTCGACCCCGTGGGCATGCGCCTTGCCTTGGCGCAAGAGCTGCTCGCCGGCGACGTAGCCCGCACCGCACTGCTTTGCCTCGATGCCTCCCGTGAAACTTCATCGACGGTCGGCGTCGCCCGCACTGCCTGAGCCCGACGCTCCGACGGTGACCGAGCCCCAGCCCTCCCGCTAGTACAGGCCCCGGGGCAGCTGGTCGCTCGGCACGTGCCCGCCGAAGACGAAAACCGTGAACCCCGCCACCGTGCTCACCTGGTACGGCGGAAGGGCCGCGTTCCCCCGGATCGCGGCCTCGTTCCCCTGCCCACCGAAGACCACGATCGTGGTGCGCGCCGCATTGTCGGCCCGGTCCACGTAAGGCTGCCAGCGGCTGCCGACCAACGGCGCGGCAATGATCTGCTCTGCGCTCTGGGCGTCGATCGGGTACGCCACCCAGTAGTCGGCGTAGACGGCGGTGACCCCTAATGACCGCAGGTGCGCGACGAGCGCCGGCAGGTCCGTCGACCCGGCACGGGCGTAGTCAGTGCCGCTGCGGCGCAGGTCTCCCCCCTCCCCCGCCCAGTGGTTGCCGCCGGCTGACCTGAAGCCGCCCGTGACCCGGTCGGACACCGCGAAGGTCAGGCCGGTGAGCCCGAGTACGAGCAACCAGCCGGCCCAGCGGGCGGGTCCGAGGCGGCTCGCGAGCCCGGCGACCAGCAGCAGCAGGACAGGCGCCAGCAGCGCGGCGTAGCGCAGGGAGACGGGTGCGACGACCGTGCGTCCCACCGAAACGACGACGACGCTGAGCGCCGCGACGGCGGCCAGAACGACCAGCGGCCAGGACCGACGGACCACCCCGACCGCGGCCGCACCCGCCACCAGCAGACACCAGGCGAGGCCGATCAGAACTGCTTTGGTGTGCACCTCGCCGACCCAGGCTGCAGGCAGCAGGTCGAACACCGCCTGATGGGCGCGGGTCGGCAGCTCCCAGAGCGGCACCTTCTCGGTCGAGGCGGGAGCTCCCGTGTTGCGCGCCGTACCGATCAGCAGGGGCACAAGTCCCAGCACTGCGCCGGCAAGCATCGTGACGCGGGCAGTTCCCTTGCGCAGTAGGGCATAGAGCCCAGCCGGTACGACGAAGGCAGCTCCCATCGGGGACGTCCACACGGCCAACCCGGCAAGGACTCCGAGGGCCAGAGCCAACCGGGGCGTGAGGCGTTCCGTGATGAGCGCCAGCAGCAGCACAGCGACGCCCAGCGCGACCGTCGGGCCGTAGAAGCCCGGGTCGCGGACCGTGAGCCACAGCAGCACCGGACCGGGCAGCAGCAGCAGCGCCCCAGCCAGGTTGCCGGCGAACACGCCCCAGAGCCGCGCGCCCAGGGTGCGCAGGAGCACGGCAGCGACCAGCCACCACAGCATCTCGACGATCTGCAGCAGCAGGACACTCGAACCGAGGACGCTGAACGCCCCCGCTGCGGTGAGTTGCAACAGGGTGCCGCCGTAGGGCTGGCCCCAGTAAAGCCAGCCGCCCCCACCATGCCGGGCCATCAAATAGACGATGGCCTGGTCGCTGTCGAGCCGGCCACCCACGGACTGCGCCACCAGCGTGCGCAGGAAGACCCCCACCACCACGGCCAGCGCGAACAACCAGGTCGACAGCGGGACCGACGAGCCTTTCTCGGCGTCGGTCACACCCCGACAGCCAGTCGCTCGCTAGCCGGTGTCAGGTCGGCCGCCTCGTCCATCGCGGACTCAGAGCGCAGGAACACCACGATGAGCAGCAGCAGCATCACGGCCCGACCCCAGACGCCGATCACGAGCGCCTGCTTGGCCAGCCCGAAGTCGTGTCCCTGGGACAGGGCGTAGTACCAGCGAAAGATGCCGACGTAGGTGCAGAGATCGAACAGCATGTAGCCCAGCCACCAGCCCCATCTGAGCCGCAGCAGGCAGAAGAAAGGCAGCAGCCACAGGGCGTACTGCGGGCTGTGGGCCTTGCCGGTGAGCATGAAGACAGCGAGCACCGCGCCACACACCTGGACATAGGGGAAGACGCCCTCGGTGCGTGCCCGTAACCAGCCCACGGCGCAGGCGCCCACCGTGCCGAGCACCAGCAGGACCGGGATCACCGTGTTGAGGTCGTCGGTGCCGAGAGATGGCAAGCCCCAGAACCAGATGCTGTTGCTCGTGATGTCGGCTGCGCGTTCCTGCTGGAAGGCATACGGCGCCCACCATCCCCGAGGGCTGGCCAGGAAGAACGCGCCGTTGACCGCCCCGAAGACCCACGCGAAGCAGGCCAGGGACCGAGCGGCACCGGAGCGGTCACGGACGGCGAGCCGGTCCAACACCAGCGGCAGCAGGAAGAAGATCGGCCAGAACTTCAGGCAGGCCCCGATGGCGAGCCAGCCCGCTGACCAGGCGTAGCGCTGGCGCCACCAGGCGTAGAACGCAGCCACCGTGGCACAGACCACGAGCAGGTCCCAGTTGTGGAAGGAGTACCACACCAGTGGGGGCGCGAGGGCATACATGAACGCCCGCCAGCGGACCATCTTTGCCAGCATCCAGACCGTGAGGAACGAGAACGGCGCGAGCAGCAGCGCCGTCACCTGGAGATAGCCGCCGTCATCGTTGACCAGCAACGCCGGCACCCAGGCGAACAGCCCGGTGAGCACCGGGTACTCCAGCGCCCCTCCGACCAGACGGTGGTCGACGAGGTCGCCGTGCACATACGGGAAAGGGTGCTCGTGCATGCCGCGCACGACATACAGGACCTGGATGTCGTTGCTGCACAGGACCCGGTCACGGCGCTCGTTGTAGTGCCCGATGCACTGGGCCTTCAGGAAGTAGCCGGACAGCGTGAGAACCGCGACGCAGCCGAGGAGCACAGCCAGCAGTCGCCGTGCCCCGAGATCCACCACCTGGACGCTAGCGTCCACAGAACCTTCCGGGCTCTTAGGCTGGCCGTGGGGAGGTGGCGTTGGCCAGCAGCGCAGGGAGGGAAGCAGCGGGCACCGATGGCGACGACGTCCGCCTGATCGCTCTCTCCCTGTCTGGCGTTGTGGAGGTGGCGAGCGAGGGCTTCGACTTCCGGGTCGGCGGCAGGGGCTTCGTCTGGTCCTATCCGGAGCGTCAGCCGGGCCGGCCACGCGTCCTTCGCACCGACATCGCGGTGCTGTACGTCGGTGACGAGGCCGAGAAGCAGGCGCTGCTGAAGGGCGAGCCTGAGCTGTTCTTCACCGCGCCCGGCTATGAGTCCTGGCCGCTGGTGCTGGTGCGCCTCGACCAGGTCGACCGCGTACGGCTTACCGAGCTGGTGACGGACGCCTGGCGGATGCGCGGCGGTCCGGAGCTCGCCCCTCAGGACTTGGCCCAGGAGTCTTCCCCGAGCAAGGTGCACCCCCCGGCGTCGATGCGACAGGATGTCGGCTACCAGAGACCGTCACCACGCTGAAGTCGAGGACGACATGACCGACCCGCTGCCCCGTCCGGACTGGCCCCTCACCTCAGGCGTCCTGGAGCTGGGCGACCTCGCCGTCGCCAAGGGAGGGGTCCTGCGGAACGCCCGGCTGGGCTGGCAGGCGCATGGCACCCTGAACGCTGCCGGCGATAACGCCGTCGTCTTCCCGTGCAGCTACACCGCGACCCACGACGACGAGGCCTGGGCAGTCGGCTCGGACGGCCTGTTCGACCCCACGCGTTGGTACGTCGTGATCCCCGACCAGTTCAGCAACGGTGTCTCCTCCAGCGCCGCGGACGACCCGGACTATCCGGCGCTGGTGACGGCCGCTGACAACGTGCACGCGCAGCGACGGCTGCTCGACCAGCTTGGGGTACGGCGGGTCGCCGCCGCGTACGGCTTCTCGATGGGCGCGATCCAGAGCTACCACTGGGCTGCGCTCTACCCCGACCTGGTCGAGCGGGCCATCATCGTCTGCGGCAGCGCCCGCACCGCAGTGCACAACAAGGTCTTCCTGTCCGGACTGCTGCGTGTCTTGGAGGCAGCACCCGAGTACCTGGGGGGCGGGCGGTTCTCCAGCGAGCCGGTCGCGACCCTGCGTGCGTTCGGCCACGTCTACGCCGGCTGGGGTCTGAGCCAGGACTTCTACCGACAGGAGCTGTTCCGCTCGGTGCTCGGCGCCCCCGATCTCGACACCTTCCTGCGCACGGACTGGGAGCAGGGGTTCGCGTCCTGTCGGGCCGCCAACCTGTACGCCCAGGCCCTGACGTGGATGAACGCCGACATCAGCGACAACGACCTGTACGACGGCGATCTGGGACGCGCCCTGTCTGCTGTCACTGCCAGGACCCTGCTGATGCCGAGCGAGACCGACCTGTACTTCCGGGTGGCGGACAACGAGGCCGAGCTGCCTCACCTGGGCAACGGTCGGCTCACCGCGATACCTGGTGTGTGGGGGCACCGCGCCGGGAGTCCGCATGGGCTACCCGACGAGACCGCGTTCCTCAAGGGCGCCGTGCGGAGCTGGCTCGAGAGCTGACGTCTACAGGATGCGAGTGGAGGTCCGTACCCCGCTCGCGAAGCAGTGGACGGACCGAGCTCGGCTTCCTACGAGGGCATGGAAGGCGGCGCGTCGCCTGACTGCTGCAGATGGGTATCCACCGCTGCCAGCGCTCGGTCAACGTCAGCTTCAGTTCCACCCTGGCGCCGGTGGGCGTGTACAGCCTCGCCGAGGTCGCGCAGGAGTCCATCCAGGTGCTTCTTGGCTTGAAGGTCCTCTATTTTCTCCTTTCCCTGAGCTACGCCCTGCTGCGCCTTGTCGGCGAGCGCCTCGGCTTGGGCCTTGACCTTGTCAAACAGTGCCATCGTGTCGTCCTTCATTGGTGGGAGTGGGTGTGCCGGGAAGGGTGAGGAGCCTGGTGAGGCAGGGGCGGGAGCAGCGGGCTATCGCCCCGAGGGCCATGCCGACGGACACCTGGTGGCTGTCCGGACGCTCCCGCTCATCGCCACGCGTGATCGTGCTCACCCTGCGTCCTCTCAAACGTGCCGAGTGTGCCTCATCGGGTGGCATGGATCCAGGGGCAGCCCCGTCGCTACCTCGTTATGGGCCCAGGCCATGCTCACCGGGGTCTGTCCGATTGCCGTCGGCAGAGCAAGAAGCTCACCGACGTCTCGCGCGACCTGAAGATCCTCGCGGGACTGCACGACCAGGGTCTTGACCGGGCTGTGGTCGAGGCTGATGTCCGCGTCGGGGTGGACGGTCTGGTTGAGGTGATCCGAGACGCGCACGCCGAGGTAGTCGAGACCGATCGCGCAGCGGCGTCGAACCTCTGCGGCGCCTTCCCCCACGCCGCCGGTGAACACAAGCACATCCAGCCCGCCCAGCGAAGCGGTCATCGCCCCGATGCTGGTGATGAGGCGGTGGAGATAGACCGCGAGGGCGAGCTGGGCCTGGTCGTCCTGACGTGCCAACAACTCGCGCATGTCTGCGGTGCCGGCCAGGCCGAACAATCCCGAGTCGTACTCGAGCGCGTGGGCCACCTGTTGCGGGTCAAGGTTCTCGTGCTCCTGTAACCAGGTGATGAGGCCGGGGTCGATGGCGCCGCTTCGGGTGGCCATGACGAGCCCGTCCAGGGGCGTGAAGCCCATCGTGGTGTCCACGCTCCGCCCGTCCAGGACGGCGGCGAGCGAGGCGCCGGCCCCGAGGTGGCAGGTGATGACCCGCCGAGCACTCGGGACGATCTCGTAGGCCCGACGCGAGGCCCACTGGTGGGACAGGCCGTGGAAGCCGTAACGCCGCACACCCCATCGCTCGCGCCACGCCAAGGGCAACGCGTAGGTGTACGCCGCGGGCGGCAGCGTCGCGTGGAAAGCGGTGTCGAAGCAGGCTACGTGCGGCACCTTCGGCAGGAGGCGACGGGCTGCGGCGAGACCGTCGAGGGACTTCGGCTGGTGCAGCGGCGCGAGGTCGACGAGATCCCGTAGCCGCTGTTCCACGTCCTCGTCGATCAGAACGGGCTCAACGAGATCGCGACCACCGTGGACGATGCGGTGCCCCACGGCATCGACCGCTGGCGGTCTCGTCGGCAGGCCGTCGTACGAGTGCTGCCGCACCCCGCCTGCCACCAGGTCGACCTTGAGCGAGCTGGAGCCGGCGTTCACCACGAGCACGCGCACGTCAGAAGGGCCAGACCCACCCGGAGATGGTGGGCAGGTCCTCTCCGTGCTCGCGGGTGTAGGCGCGGGCACGCGCGCGGTTGTCGACCATCTCCTGCCGCAGGTGAGCGGCCCGGGCCTGCAGGGTCGGCAGGCGGTCGATGACGTCTATGACGAGATGGAACCGGTCCAGGTCGTTCATCATCACGATGTCGAACGGCGTGGTGGTGGTCCCTTCCTCTTTGTAGCCGCGCACGTGGATGTTGTGGTGGTTGGCACGTTGGTAGGTCAGACGGTGTATCAGGGTGGGATAGCCGTGAAAGGCAAAGATCACCGGCCGATCGGTCGTGAACAGCGCATCGAACTGGGTATCGGGCATGCCGTGCGGATGCTCGGAGTCGGGCTGCAGGCGCATCAAGTCCACGACGTTGACGAACCGGACCTTCAGCTCAGGCAGTCGCTCCCGGAGTATCGCCACCGCAGCCAGCGCCTCCAGGGTAGGAATGTCGCCAGCACACGCCATCACCACATCGGGTAGCCCGCCGTCGTCGTTACTGGCCCATTCCCAGATCCCGAGGCCGCGGGCGCAATGCAGCACCGCCTGCTCCATCGACAGGTAGTCCAGCGCTGGCTGTTTGCCGGCGACCACTACGTTGATGTAGTTGCGGCTGCGCAGGCAGTGGTCGATGGTCGACAACAACGTGTTCGCGTCTGGCGGCAGGTAGACCCGGGCGACCGCCGCCTTCTTGCTGATCACGTGGTCGATGAACCCAGGATCCTGGTGGGAGAAGCCGTTGTGGTCCTGGCGCCATACATGGCTGGACAGCAGGTAGTTCAACGACGCGATGGGTCGTCTCCACGAGATCTC
>JAYUBO010000241.1:0-7457 GCA_043740815.1 Frankiales bacterium
ATGCTCGGCTTCAGCGCGACGTGCGACGCCGACGCGGCGCCGGTGGCCCGGGACGGCGAGCTTGAGGATGCCCGCTGGTTCTCCAAGGACGACCTGCGAGACGGTGAGTCGATGCTCCCCGGACCAGTGTCGATTGCCTACCGGCTGATCATGGGCTGGCTCGAAGCCTGACACATCTGGACGTTCCGGTCGGTGGCGGTTGGTGGCCCTGACGTCGGGGCAACAGCCCGGCATGAGCAGCACTGAAAAGGCGGCGCGCCAGGCGAAGGACAGCAAACCGGTTGAAGCCCTGGCCCGGCTCGGCCTGGCAGCTCGTGGCCTGGTGTACGTCGTGATCGGGCTGATCGCCGTTCAGATCGCGGTCGGCAAGGGGGGTGAGGCGGACCGCAACGGGGCGCTCGGGGCGATCCGGAAACAGCCTTTCGGCCAGGTCCTCCTGGTGGTTCTGGCGGTGGGCTTCGCGGGCTACGCGGCCTGGCGGCTGCTGGAGGCGGCGGTCGGGCACCAGGACGAGCAGGGCGGCAAGAAGCTCATGAAGCGCCTGGGGTCGCTGGTCCGAGCCCTGCTTTACGGGTCCTTTGCGATCACGACCCTGACCTTCGTGTCCAGCGGCGGCAGCCAGGACAGGACGAGGCCGCTGACCGCCCGGGTGATGGCCATGACCGGTGGTCAGCTGCTCGTCGGTGCGGCCGGGGTCGCCGTGATCGGCGGCGGCCTCTACATGGCCTACCGCGGGCTCAGCAGGAAGTTCCTGAAGAAGCTGACGCTGCCCTCACCGACCAGCCGCACCTTGGCCAAGCGGCTCGGGACAGCCGGGCTGGTAGGCCGTGGCCTGGTGTTCTGCCTCATCGGCGGCTTCCTCGTCGAGGCGGCCGTGACGTTCGACCCCAAAAAGGCAAAGGGTCTCGACGCGGCCCTGAAGACCCTGGCGCAGCAGGCATTCGGAACGGTCCTGCTCCTGATTGCCGCCCTCGGACTGCTCGCCTTCGGCGCCTGGTCGTTTGTCGAGGCGCGCTACCGGGACGTGTGACCTAGGCGGCGAGGTCACGGCCAGCGGACGGCCGGCCGCAGCGGGTCCTCGGCCCGCACCAGGACGTCGCACACCTCGCTGGGCCGGACCTGGTCGTCGTAGGTCGCGAACGCCGCCAGCTGCCAGTCGGGAACGCCTCTCCTGCTCAGGGCCGCCGGTGACAGCGCGACGTGCGCCACCAGCTCGGCGGGCAGCCCGCGTCCGAGCAGGAAGACCCCGTGGACGACGACCACGGCTCGGTGGGGGACGGGCAGGGCCATAAGCCTCGCTGACCGGTCGCGTGGGACGTCCCAGAGCGCCGGCAGCCACGTCGGTGTGGGACCCATGACGGCGTCGAGCACCTCCCGCCGCAAGGCTCCCGCGTCGAGCCAGCCGTCGCGGAACGCCTGCCAGTCCTCGCGTCCGTGGGTGAACCGCTCTCCAGCGGGGTGCCAGAATCCCTCCGCAGCGACGAACAGCGGCTGGCGGCCTCCGGTGCGAAGGGCCTCGCAGACGGAGACGGCGAGCTCCGTCGTCCCGATGCCGTCGAGCAGCAGGCGAGGGGTGCCCGGGAGGTCGAGCCGGTCGGCCAATCCCTCGGCGAGAGCGGCGGTCGTGACCGGGGTCAGCGGTGTCCGGCCAGCTCGGGCGGCAGGGGTACGGCATGGTCGGTGGCGGAAGCGACAACCTCGCGGGCCAGGTCGTGGACCTTGCGGCCGCGAGACCGGGCAACCTTGCGTAGCCGCTCGAAGGCTGCGCGGGGACTGCTCCCCTGCCGCTCGGTGAGGACACCGATGGCCTGTTCGACAACCACCCGGGCGGCCAGGGCGTGCTCGAGCTGCTTCACCGACAGCTTGAGCTGGGCGACCTCATCCAGGGGCGCGTCGGACTTCGCGGGCCGTCCGGCCGGCGCGAGCTCTGTTGCCAGCAGGTCCGCCAGCACCATCGCGCTGGTGAGGTCCTCGGTCGGCTCCCCGCCGACCTCCCACCCGCCCCTCGGTGTACGCCGGATGGTGACCCGCTCCGCGGTCAACTCTCCGAGCTGGGCGGCGACGACCCTGGCGAGCTGGCGGAGCACGGAGATCGCCTCTTCGGAGACCTCGACGCTGCCCCGGTCGATGCCGCACAGCGTGGCAACGACCGTGCCGTCCGCGCCCCGGACCGGCACGCCCACGTAAGACTCGATACCTAAGCGCTCCCGGACGGGCAGGTTGGCATAGGCGGGGTCGACCGCAGCATGGGAGGTGGTGCTGGGAGCGCCGGCGAGCAACCGGTGGCAGAACGAGTCGCTGCGGTCGCTGCTGGCGCCCTCGTCGAGGCCGGGCCACTCGGTATTCGTCTGGACCCGCTCAAAGGTGAACGTGTCCTCGGTCAGGCCGCCGAGGAAGACGACCTCCATCCGGAGCAGCGTCGCGGCCGTCGACAGGACAGCGTCGATGGTCGGGTGGTCGAGCTGAGGCAGGGTCAAGGTCGTTACTCCGCGTCTTTCGTGGACACTGCGATGTCTCTCGAGTCTGTCGATGCGCGTCGCCTCGTGGCTCGAGCCGACACGCCCAAGCATCGCCGACCCATCGAGCAATGTCACACAGCGTCAGGCTGGCCCCGGCCAGCTCAGGCCGCTTCAGGCGGCGAGCTTGTCCTTGACCTGGGCGAGGCTCGGGTTGGTGAGGGCGCTGCCATCCGGGAAAACGACCGTCGGAACGGTCTGGTTGCCCCCGTTGACGCGCATCACGTAATCGGCCGCGTCCGGGTCCTGCTCGATGTCGACGGTCAGGTAGGGGACGCCCTCGCGGTCGAGCTGCTTCATGAGCCGGTGGCAGTAGCCGCACCAGGGGGTGCTGTAGATGGTCATCTGGTCGGCCACGCTGAGGTCTCCTCGGGTCTGGGGGCGTCGGCGGATGTCAACCGTCGTTTCTGTCAACAGGCGGTCCCGGCCGCATCTTCCCCGTCGTACCGGTCTGGGACAATGCACCGGTGACCCCGGAAGCCCTCCTCGACGCGCTGGACCCCGAGCAGCGCGCCGCCGCGGCCGCTGTGAGCGGGCCGCTGTGCGTGCTGGCGGGAGCCGGGACGGGCAAGACGCGCACCATCACCCATCGCGCCGCGTATGCCGTGCAGACCGGGGCCGTGCCGGCGGCATCGATGCTGGCCGTGACCTTCACGGCCAGGGCCGCGGGGGAGATGCGCACCCGCCTGCGTCTGCTGGGGGCCGAGGGGGTGCAGGCCCGCACGTTCCACTCGGCGGCGATGAAACAGCTGTCCTACTTCTGGCCCAAGGTGGTGGGCGGAGCGCCGCCGACCCTGCTGACCAACAAGTTCCAGCTGGTTGCCAACGCCGCCGCGCGGGCCCGATTGCGGCCCGGGACCAGCGAGATCCGCGACCTGCTGAGCGAGATCGAGTGGGCCACCTGCACGCTGGTCGCTCCCGACGGCTACGTCGCGGCCGCTGCGGGACGGACGCCACCGTTCCCGGCTGCGGACGTCGCGGCTGTCTACGCGGCCTACCGCGACCTCAAGACCGCCCAGGGCGTCGCCGACTTCGATGACCTGCTCATGCTGACGGCGGGCATCCTGGAGGAGCATGCGGACGTGGCGACCGAGTTCCGTTCCCGCTACCGCAGCTTCATCGTCGACGAGTATCAGGACGTTACCCCGCTCCAGCAGCGCCTGCTCGACGCGTGGCTCGGCGGTCGGCAGGACCTGTGCGTCGTCGGCGACGCGCAACAGACCATCTACTCCTTTACTGGAGCGACCCCGCAGTACCTGCTGGGCTTTCGTCAGCGCTTCCCCGACGCGACCGTCGTGAAGCTGGTCCGGGACTACCGCTCCACCCCCCAGGTCGTCGGGCTCGCGAACGACGTGCTCGCTTCGGTGCGCGACAAGCTCGAGCTGCAGGCTCAGCGGCCCACGGGACCTGACCCGGTGTTCAGCGAGCACGCCGACGAGCTGGAGGAGGCCACCTGCGTCGCCCGCCGCTGCGTGCAGCTGATCCGGTCCGGGGTCCCCGCCAGCGAGATCGCCGTCCTCTACCGGATCAACGCCCAGTCAGCGGCCTACGAGGCGGCGCTGTCCAACGCCGACGTGCCCTATGTCCTGCGCGGGGGCGAGCGGTTCTTCGACCGCCCCGAGGTCCGTGAGGCGTTGCTGTTGCTACGCGGCCAGGCGCGGGCCGTCGACGACCGCCCGGCAGCCCTACCCGACGCGGTGGCCAGTGTCCTTGGCGTCCGGGGGTGGACGCTCGAGCCACCGCCTGGCAGCGGCGCCGTGCGGGAGCGCTGGGAGTCGCTGTCCGCTCTGCACCGCCTCGCGGTCGACTCGCCCGACCTCGACCTGTCCGGCTTCGTCGCCGAGCTCGAGGAGCGGGCCGCCGCCCAGCACGCGCCGACCGTCGACGGGGTCACGCTGGCCTCCCTGCACGCCGCGAAGGGCCTGGAGTGGGACGCCGTCTTCGTCGTGGGGCTCGTGGACGGCACTGTGCCGCTCGTCCACGCCGATACCCCGGCCCAGGTCGAGGAGGAGCGACGCCTGCTGTACGTCGGGATCACCCGCGCCCGCGAGCACCTGGCGCTGTCCTGGGCGCTGGCCCGTTCCCCTGGCGGCCGGGCCAGCCGCCGACCGTCGCGCTTCCTCGACGGGCTCCTTCGCGGCGTCGTCTCGCAGGCTCCGGTGCCGCGCGCACCTCGGCCCGCCCGGGCAGGAGCTCGGGTCACCTGTCGGATCTGCTCGGCTGTCCTGAGCAGTGCCGTCGACAAGAAGCTCGGCCGCTGTGAGAGCTGCCCTTCAGACCGCGACGACATCCTGTACGACGCCTTGCGCAGTTGGCGGGCCGAGCGCGCCAAGGGCCTTGGCCAGCCGGCATATTGCGTCTTCACCGACGCCACCCTGGCCGCGATCGCCGAGCAGAAGCCGGCCACGGTGGCGGCGCTGGTGAAGATCCCCGGCATCGGCCAGAGCAAGCTCGACAAGTTCGGAACAGACGTCCTTGCTCTCGTCACGTCTCGCTGAGCGCGACCTCTCGCGGCGGCGGTTTCAGACGTGGGCGAAAAAGGCGTTGCGCTTGTGTGGAGCCTGCCTTTAGCCTCGCTGTCACACGGCCAGCGATTGCTGGCGCCCCACGAAAGGAGGAACCGTCATGAGCAGCACCCTTATCGCCCACAGCGGCTCCGCCGGCTGGGGTGCTCCCGACTGCGCGAGTGAGATCGGGTCCCGTGTGTTCAGCACGGGACCGAACGCATCGCGGCACGGGAGTGGTCTGTCCTTCGCCGGCTACCCGCTGCCGATGACAGACGCCGTCACGACCACCCTTGCCGCCGTCCGTCAGGACGACCGGGTTCACCCACCTCGAGGACGAAAGCGCTGACACACCAGCGCAGCAGCCTCGAGGCCGCGGAACCCGTCAAGGGATCCGCGGCCTCTGTCGTTCTCCAGGCCGCCCGGCCCGCTCGACCAGCCCACCCACATCACGGCAGCACCACCGCCCGCACCACACCCCGGCACCACAGCCGACCCGCATCACTGCACCACCCGGCTCCCGGCGAAACCCGCCACCGAGCCACCCGTCACGAGGAGGTGACATCCGGTGTCCACGCTCACACCTACCCGACCCCGAAGCCAGGTCGACGAGACCGACGTTCGCGTCGGCAGCAAGGTCGGCGAGCCCGACCAGACCCGCGTGCCCAGCACGCGGGGCCGTGAGCTCCCCTGCCATACGGTCGCCCCTGACCTGTGGTTCGCGGAGTCCCCAGCTGACGTCGAGGCTGCCAAGGCCCTCTGCCTGCCCTGCCCGCTGCGGGCCGCGTGCCTCGCCGGCGCCCTCGAGCGCCAAGAGCCGTGGGGCGTCTGGGGCGGCCAGCTCGTGCTCGCCGGAGTCGTCGTCCCCCGCAAGCGGCCCAGGGGTCGTCCTCGCAAGGACTGCCTGACTGAGACCAGCACGGCCAGCGCGGCGTGACAGCCGACAGGCCAGCCGATCCGATGGCGCGCCCTTGCTCACTCGTGAACTACCTCATCAGGAGACTTCTCATGTACACCCCGCTCGTCGAACAGACCGCTCGCGCCCTCGTGCATGAGCGACAACTCCAGGCGGAGGCAGCTAACCGCGCCCGCCGCCTGCTCACCGTCCGGCGCTTGCAACGCAAGGCAGACCGAGCGAACCTCCAGGTTCGTCTCGCCCGCCTCGCTGTCCGCTAGGGCCGTCCGTCAGGACTGCCCACCGGACCCGACCCGCGACGCCCCGGCTCCTTTTTGGGCCGGGGCGTCGACCTGTCCGTAGGCTCTACGGGTGCCCCTGCCCTCACGCGCCTACGACGCATACGTCAGCGACGGCGCGGTGGCCGACCTCCGGAGCCGGGCGCTCGAGGTGCTCCTGCGGCCGGACCTGGCCCATGTTGTCGACCTGGTGGCGTGGCTCGAGCTCGATGGCGTCCACGTCGCGAGCAGCATGGGTCACAGCGTCCTGACCGGCGACGGTCCCGCAAAAGTGGTCTCGGGTGTCGACCCGATAAGCGACCAGGATCCGCTGTCCGACACGTCGTACCCGTTTGCCGCAGAGCGGTTGCACTCGTTGTTCAGTGACCCACGGGCGCCCGACCTCGCGGTGGTCCATACCGGGGCGCACCACTGGCCGGAGCGTGGCGGGCACCTCGGCGAGCACGGCTCCCTCAACGCCGTCCAGTCCCGCGCGCCGCTGCTGCTGTCCGGAGCTGGCGTCAGTGCCCGTGGAGTCCTTGACCGTGCAGTGCGGACCGTGGACGTGGGGGCGACGCTGTCCCACCTCGCCGGCGGCACCTGGCAGGACATGGACGGCGTGCCGGTCGACGTGGTGGCTGTCACCGGTGGACCCGTCGTGGGGTTGCTGTGGGACGGCGCGCAGTGCGCTGACCTGCTGCACCTGGCGGCCGGGGGCGCTTTGCCGAATGTCGCCCGGCTGCTCGAGCGCGGTTGTGCCCTGCGGGGTGGGGCGGTCGCGGAGTTCCCGTCGGTGACCCTTGTCAACCACACCTGCGCGTTGACCGGCGTCGGCCCGGGACGGCACGGCATCGTCAACAATGCCTTCTACGACAGAGATCTCGGCAGGCAGATTGTGCCCAACTCGAGCGCCACCTGGCACCGCTCGATGGACTACCTGCGTCCGGGGGTGACCACGGTGTTCCAGCGGGTACCCGGGTCGACGGCCTGCGTCAACGACCCCGTCGACGTCGGTGCCGACTACAGCACGTTCGCGCTGATCCGGGACCACGGGGGTACGGGCGGACTGCTTGCCGCACTGCCCGCCCCGGCGCAGGACCCGCACACGACAGCGTCCTTCCTCGACAACCCCGACTACGCCTGGGGCTCACAGGTCGATGCGGTCGGGCTGGTGCAGGTCCTCGATCTGTGGCGATCCGAGCCCCCGTCACTGATGTGGTGGAACACGACCCTCACCGACGCGGCCCACCACGCGGGTGGCCCA
>JAYUBO010000242.1:0-12545 GCA_043740815.1 Frankiales bacterium
GCACGCGTGCGGATGACCGGCACGCAGCGTCGCGCGCAGCTGCTGGACGTCGGTCGCTCGCTGTTCGCCGAGCGCGGGTACGACGGGACGTCGGTCGAGGAGATCGCCTTCCGGGCCGGCGTCAGCAAGCCCATCGTCTACGAGCACTTTGGCGGCAAGGAAGGGCTGTACGCCGTCGTCGTCGACCGTGAGGTCCACCACCTGCTGGACAGCTTCTCGACGGCACTGTCCGGGCAGTCCCCGAGGGAGCTGCTCGAGCAGGCCTGCCTGGTGCTGCTGACCTACGTCGAGGAGCAGGGCGACGGCTTCCGGATCCTGGTGCGTGAGTCTCCCGTCGGCACCGAGCGAGGTGGCGGCCTGGCCACGATCATGAGCGACGTCGCGAGCCAGGTGGAGTACATCCTGGTCCAGCAGTTCACGGGCCGCGGCTTCGAGACCAAGCTCGCCGGGCTCTACTCGCAGGCCCTCGTCGGGATGGTCGCCCTCACCGGCCAGTGGTGGCAGGACCACCGCAAGCCCCAGCGCGACGAGGTCGCCGCGCACCTGGTCAACCTCGCGTGGAACGGCCTGTCCCGCCTGGAGACCAAGCCGACGCTCGAGCACAAGCCGACATTGCCCAGCTGTTAGACAACCCTTTGCGTGCGCTGACCGCGGCCGACACGCTCACCCTCAGCGGCAGCGGCAGCGGCAGCGGCAGTAGGTCTGGCGCTTCGCCCTGGTCTGAGGGACTCCCTTCGCCCCCTCGACCAGGGGTGCGGACCGACCGCGCGGATTTAGACCTCTTCAGAGAGGTTGAGCCAGGCCTGTTCGACAGTTTCCTTCTGACCCCTCACGTCGTGCAGCTCCTTGTTGAGCGCACCCACGGCGTCGTGGTCGGAGGCCTGTGCGGCCATCGCGGCGTGCAGCTCCGCCTCGCGTTTGTCGAGGTTGACCAGCTGACGCTCGAGCTTCTGCAGCTCCTTGCGGGCCGTGCGCGAGTCCCCCTTGGGCTTGTCCGCCGACGCCTGACCCGCGGTCGTCGCCGCAGCGGGGGACGGGGTACGGCGTACGCGCTTCTCGAGGTATTCGTCCACTCCACCGGGCAGGGCCTTGATGGTGCCGTCGCCCATCAACGACGAGGTGACGGTCGTGGTCCGCTCGAGGAAGTACCGGTCGTGGCTGACGACCAGCAGCGTCCCGGGCCAGCCGTCCAGGACGTCCTCGAGGGCGTTGAGGGTGTCGATGTCGAGGTCGTTCGTCGGCTCGTCGAGCAGCAGCACGTTGGGCTCACCCATGAGAAGGCGCAGCAGCTGCAGGCGGCGGCGCTCGCCACCGGACAGGTCGCCGACGCGCGTCCACTGGGCGTTGCCGGTGAAGCCGAAGCGGTCGCACAGCGACGACGCGCCTACCGCCTTGCCGCCGAGGTCGACCTGCTTGGCGATCTGCTCGACCGCCTCCAGGACGCGCAGCATCGGGTCGAGCTCCGCGACCTCCTGCGACAGGTAGGCCACCTTCACGGTCTGGCCGACCTTGACCGTGCCGGATGGCGGGTGGACCTCGTCCATCAGCATCTTGAGCAGGGTCGACTTGCCGGCGCCGTTGACCCCGACGATCCCGATCCGGTCACCCGGACCGACCCGCCAGGTGACGTGGTCGAACAACACGCGGTCGCCGAAGGACAGCGACACGTCCTCGACGTCGTAGACCTGCTTGCCGAGCCGGGCCGTCGCGAAGCGCTGCAGGGCGATCTCGTCCCGGGCCGGGGGCTCGTCGGCGATCAGCGCATTCGCCGCGTCGATCCTGAACTTGGGCTTGCTGGTTCGGGCGGGCGGGCCCCGGCGCAGCCAGGCGAGCTCCTTCTTGGCCAGCTGCAAGCGTTTTTGCTCCGCTGTCCCGGCCATCCGGTCCCGCTCGGCGCGGGCCAGCACGTAGGAGGAGTAGCCCCCGTCGTAGGAGTCGACGACACCGTCGTGGACCTCCCAGGTCGTCTCGTTGACCTCGTCGAGAAACCACCGGTCGTGGGTGACGACCAGGTGCGCTCCGCGGCGCTTTTTCAAAAAAGCCGCGAGCCAGGAAACCCCCTCGACGTCGAGGTGGTTGGTCGGCTCGTCGAGCACGATCAGGTCCCACTCGCCGATGAGCAGGGCGGCGAGGGCAACCCGTCGGCGCTCGCCTCCGGACATGCTCTCGACGACCGCGTCGAGACCGACTTCGTGCAGGCCGAGGCCGTCGAGCACGGCACGGACCTTCGCGTCCCCGGCCCAGGTGTGCTCAGCGGTGTCGCCGAGAATGGCCTGGTGCGCGGTGAGCGACACGTCGAGCCGGACGTCCTGGGTGAGGATGCCGGTGCGCAGCCCACCAGCGTGGGTGACCCGCCCCGAGTGCGGCTCCTCGGTCTTGACGAGCGTCTTCAACAGGGTCGTCTTGCCGCCGCCGTTGCGGCCGACGACCCCGATCCGGTCGTTGTCGGACACCCCGAGGGAGACCTTGTCGAGCAGCAGCTTGGTGCCGTGGGCGACGGTCACCTCTTCGAGGTTGATCAGGTTCGCGGCGATGGGTCAGTCCGTCCTGTGGAGGCGGGCGCCGGGCACGGGACTTTCGGCGACGCGCGCGATACGGCAGACGCCGTGGCCGGCGAGGGCAGTGGCGAGCCCGGTGGCATGAGCGGTGTCGCGGGCAAGGAACGCGACGGTCGGACCGGAGCCGGACACGACGCCACCGAGGGCGCCCAGGTCCGCTCCGCAGGTCAGCAACCGGCCCAGGTCCGGCTTGAGGGCCAGCGCCGGAGCTTGCAGGTCGTTCGACAGAGCACGGCCTAGGGCGTCGGCGGACCCCTTTCGCAGCGCGGCGAGGACCTTGGCGGAGTCACCGACGACCGACAGGGGGCCGTGCTCGCGCTGCCGGTCGAGCTCGGCGTAGACCGCCGGCGTCGACAGGCCACCGTGAGCCAGCGCCAGGACCCACGAGTAGGTGCCGGCCCCGAGAATGGCGGTGAGGCGCTCCCCCCGCCCGGTACCGAGCGCGGTGCCACCGTGCAGCGCGAACGGAACGTCGCTGCCGAGCTCCGCGCCGACTTCCGCGAGCTCCTCGCGCGACATCCCGAGCCCCCACAGGGCGTCGCAGGCCACCAGCGCGGCCGCGGCGTCGGCGGAGCCACCGGCGCAGCCACCAGCGACCGGGATGCCCTTGCGAATATGCACGTCGACGTCCGGCACTCGTCCGCTGCGCGCGGCCAGCGCCAACACGGCTCGGGCGGCCAGGTTGCTGTGGTCCAGCGGTACGTCGGACGCGCCCTCGCCCTCCACCGTCACCGTCAGGCCGGCGGAGGTGGTCAGCGTGAGCTCGTCATACAGGGACACGGCCAAGAAGACCGTCGTCAGGTCATGAAATCCATCCTCGCGCCGCAGACCGACGCAGAGGTGCAGGTTGATCTTCGCCGGGGCGCGGACGGTCACCGACTCGATCGCTGTGCGCACCACCTCGCCAGCCTACGTGGAGGCGAGGCGGGCGAAGTCCTGGATCGTGAGCGTCTCGCCGCGCGCGGACGGGTCGATGCCAGCAGCCCGCAGGCGCTGCTCGGCCGCGACCGGCGAGCCGGCCCAGCCGGCCAGGGCCGCCCTGAGGGTCTTGCGGCGCTGGGCGAAGGCAGCATCGATGGCGGCGAAGGTCGCGGCCCGGTCCGCGTCTGGCGGCTCGCGGCGGGTGAAGGCCACCAGGCCGCTGTCGACGTTAGGTGCGGGCCAAAAGACGTGGCGCCCGATTGAGCCGGCCTTGGAGACTTCGGCGTACCACGCGGCCTTGACGGACGGGATGCCGTAGGTCTTCGATCCGGGTCCGGCCGCCAGCCGGTCGGCGACCTCGGCCTGCACCATCACCAACCCCTTCTGCAGGGACGGCAGCTTGTCCAGCAGCCGCAACAGGACGGGTACGGCAACGTTGTACGGCAGGTTCGCGACGAACGCTGTTGGCGGCGGGCCCGGCACCCCCTGGAGGGTCAGCGCGTCCTGCAGGACGACCTCGAGCCGGTCGAGGTGCTGCGGTGCCCGGTCCCGGACGGTGTCGGGAAGCAGGCCGGCGAGCCGGGGGTCGATCTCGACAGCGACGACCCGCTGCGCCTGCTCGAGGAGCCCCAGCGTGAGCGAGCCCAGGCCGGGACCAACTTCCACGACCACGTCGTCGACCCAGACACCAGCCGTGCGCACCAGGCGCCGGACGGTGTTGGGGTCGATGACGAAATTCTGCCCGAGCGCCTTCGTCGGGCGAAGGTCCAGGTGGGCTGCGAGCCGCCGTATGTCAGGAGCGGTCAGCAGGGCGTCGGTCAGAGGTACCGACCGCACACCGGCCAAGGGCTGCGACCGGCACGGCTGTAGAGGATCGACGCGCGATAGGTCTGCTCGCCAGCGGACGCGTCGATCGGGTCGCCGCTGCCGCCGACGCCGGCCCAGGTACCGAGGGAGAACTGGTAGAGCCCGCGGTAGTCGCCGCCGGGCGAGACCGCCTGCGGGTTGCCGCCGGACTCGCACCCGGCCAGCGCCCCCCAATTCAGTCCACCCGTGCTCGAAACGATGCGCGGCGCGACGGGGCGGGCCAGGGTGCCGACGTCGATGACCTCGGCGATCGGCCGCTCGGTGATCGCCTCGCTGGCGAGGACCCGCTGGCGCAGCTTGTGGTTGACAAACGTCAGCGCGAAGGTGCGGTGGAGCACGCCGACCTGACCCGCACGGACCACACTACTGGTGCCCGAATACATCGTGGAGTTCGCGCGCTGGACGACGGCGAAGGCAACCGGGAAATCCTGGCCGACGCGTCGGCCGTCGACCCGGGTGATCCGGATGACCAAGCCGTTGCGCACCGGGGAGGTCGCGGGCAGGGACAGCTTGTCCTGGCGGCGGACCCCGATGCGGGCCTGCTGGAGGAGCTCGCGAACAGTGAGGACGTTGGTCACGATCTTGCGGACCCGCCCGGCGTCGAGGACCTGGATGGTCTTGCGAGTCCGGATCTCGAGCGAGAAGCCCTTGAGGGGGATGGCACGGGAGCGGTCCGCCGACAAGATCGCACCGGGAGCACGCAGCCCGATCTGCTCGAGCGCCTCGCTCACCGACATGGCCGTGACCCACACGTTGCGGACCTTGCCGTCGACCGTGAGGTTCATCTCGCGTCCCCGGCGCAGGACGATCGTGCTGCCGTCCGTGACCGTCGAGGCCTTCTGGGGGGCCAACAGGTCGTGCTGCCCGACGGTGAGATTCGCCGCGGCAAGGACGTCGCCGACGGTGTCGACGTGGGCACGGACCTGTTGAGGCCTGCCGTCGACGGAGACGGTGATCGTCTTGGCGGACGCCTCGTACGCGGCATGGCCACCGGTGACGGCGAGCAGGGTGAGACCTAGGGCCACAGGGCGCATGGCGAGAGAGCTGACGCTCACAGAACTCCGAACCTCGAGCTTCCCGGGCACGGGCGGGCGGCACAGCGCAGGGGGCCGAGTGGGCCCCCTGTCCTGCACCGCCGTGGACTTCCCCGACCCCGGCGGATGTCTCAGCAACGTAACGGGATTGGTTGCGACATGCCAAATGATCGGATGGCAGTCGGTGGACAAAACGGTGTCATACGGACAGCACCTGTGATCTAAACCCGCAGGTCACGGGCCTGAGCCGGCCGTCTGGTGTGAGCCCGCTCTCATCGCAGCGATCAGCCGGGCGCTCAGAGCTGAAGGGGCTCAGAGGGCGAAAGCCCGCTTGGTGTTGGCCGCGAGGGCATGGCATACCTCGTCCACATCCGCCCCCCGCGCCGCCGCGATCGCCCGCACGGTCAACGGCACGAGGTACGGCGCATTGGGCCGTCCGCGGTAGGGCATGGGTGTCAGGAACGGGGCGTCGGTCTCGACCAGCAGGCGGTCCTGCGGGCACACAGCCGCGGCCGCCCGCAGCTCGTCGTTGGGCTTGAACGTGACCGGTCCGGCGAAGCTCAGGTAGTAGCCGGCGTCGGCGCAGACCCGAGCCATGGCGGCGTCGCCCGAGAAGCAGTGGAACACGACCGTCTCGGGGGCGCCCTCCTCCCGCAGGACCCGCAGGACGTCCTCATGCGCATCACGGTCATGGATGACCACCGCCTTGCCGGTGTCCTTGGCGATCTGCAGGTGCGCGCGAAAGGACTGTTCCTGCAGCCGGTGACCGTCGGTGCCTTCGGTCCGGAAGTGGTCCAGGCCGGTCTCCCCGACGGCCTTCACCTGGGGCAGCCTGGCGAGCGTCGCGATCTGCTCGAGCGCGTCCGCCGTCGCCTGCCCCCGGCCGGCCTCGTTGGGATGAAGCGCGACCGCCGCGTGCACGTTCGCGAACTCAAGGGCCAGCTGCGCCGACAACCGGCTGGACTCCACGTCGACCCCGATCTGCACGACGGTGTCGATCCCGACGGCGGCCGCGGCCCGGAGCTGTTCGGCGACGTCACCGCCCATGATGTCGAGGTGGCAGTGGCTGTCGGCCACAGCCACGGCCAGCGGCGCCGGCGCCGGCGGGGCTTCCTGCTGGCTCCGCGACCCCCGCTGCGTCATAGGAACTGCCCCCTTGGGTGAGCCTGGGAGCTAGGACGCACGGGGTGGGTCACGCGCTCTCGCCTGGGTCGAGGCGGGCCAGCTCCTGCTCGATCACCGACGGGTCGAGCTTGGTGAACAGCGGCACCGGCGGTCCGATCGGGGCGCCCGGCGTGATCGGCCGCGACGTCCAGACCGCCTGCGCGCTCGCGTAGTCCCCCATCAGGACCGGGTACGACGGCCCGCCATCGAGGTCGTCGACCTCCCGCAGCTCCGGCATCCCGCTCCACGCTCCCGTCCCGCCCAGCATCTGGAACACCTTCTGCGAGCTGTGCGGCAAGAACGGCGTCAGCAAGGTCTTGGCGTCGTCGATCAGCTGGAGGGCGACGTGCAGCACCGAGGCTCGGCGTACCGGGTCGTCCTTGAGCTTCCATGGCTCCTGAGCCGACAGGTAGCCGTTCGCCTCGCCGACGATCCGCATGGCCTCCTGGAGCGCGGCCTTGACCTGGTTGCGTCCGAGCAGCTGCCCGACGCTGTCGAAGCCGGCCTGGGAGGCGGCCAGCGCGGCGAGGTCGTCGGCGGTGAGGTCGCCGGCGTCCGGGATCGCGCCGAGGTTCTTGTTGACCAGCGACATCACCCGGTTGACGAGGTTGCCCCAGCCCGCGACGAGCTCGGTGTTGTTGCGGGTGACGAACTGCTCCCACGTGAAGTCGGTGTCGGCGCTCTCCGGCCCGGCGACCGCCAGGTAGTAACGGATCGCGTCCGGGCCGTACCGCTCCAGGACGTCCCTGACGTAGATGACCACCGACCGCGAGGAGCTGAACTTCTTGCCCTCCATGGTGAGGAACTCCGCGGACACGACCTCGTCCGGTAGGTCCAGAACCCCATACGCACCAGGGGTTCCAGCCGGTTTTCCGGAGGCGCCGAGCAGAATCGCCGGCCAGATCACGGAGTGGAAGACGACGTTGTCCTTGCCCATGAAATAGAAGGACTCGGCCGCCCCACCGTGCCAGAAGTCCTCCCACGCACCCCCGGTACGGCGGCTCCACTCGATCGATGCGCTCAGGTAGCCGATGACCGCGTCGAACCACACGTAGAGGCGCTTGTCCTCCCGGTCCACCCACCCCCGCAGCGGGATCGGGACACCCCAGTCCAGGTCGCGGCTGATCGCCCGTGGCCGCAGCTCCCCGATGAGGTTCTCGCTGTACTTCAAGACATTCGGCCGCCAGTCCGTCCGCTCCCCCAGCCAGCTCTTCAGAGCGTCGGCGAAGGCCGGCAGCTCGAGGAAGAACTGGGCGCTCTCCACGAACGTCGGCGTCGCCCCGTCGATCTTGCTCCGCGGGTCGATCAGGTCCTGCGGGTCCAGCTGGTTGCCGCAGTTGTCGCACTGGTCGCCCCGCGCACCGTCGTACCCACAGATCGGGCAGGTGCCTTCGACGTAGCGGTCCGGCAGGCCGCGCCCGGTCTTGGCGTCGATCGCCGACAGCTGGGAGCGCTCCACGACGTAGCCGTTGTCGTGCAGCGCCGTGAACAGCTGCTGGACGACCGCGTAGTGGTTGCGGGTCGTCGTCCGCGTGAACAGGTCGTAGGACAGGCCGAGCCCCTGCAGGTCCTCGGCGATCACCCGGTTGTAACGGTCGGCGAGCTCGCGCGCGCTCACGCCCTCCCGATCGGCCTGCACCTGGATGGGGGTGCCGTGCTCGTCCGTCCCGCTGACCATCAGGACCCGGTTGCCCGCCATCCGCTGGTAGCGGCTGAAGATGTCGGACGGCACGCCGAAGCCGGCGACGTGGCCGATGTGGCGAGGGCCGTTGGCGTAAGGCCAGGCGACGGCGGTCAGGATGCTGCGGGACATGCCTATGAGCCTAGTAAGGCGCCTGCGCCGGGCCCCCGGAGTTTTGTCGCCGTCGACCGTCAACAATGTCCAGACCCAACGCAGAGGAGTACGACGTGACGCTGGCGATCGAGGCCGTAGCTCTGGTCAAGACGTTCCCGAGCAAAGGCGGAGACGTCGAGGCCGTGCGCGGCGTCGACCTTGCGGTGGAGCAGGGTGAGGTGTTCGGCTTCCTCGGTCCCAACGGGGCGGGCAAGACCACCACCGTCCGGATGCTCACGACGCTGCTGTCGATCACCTCCGGCGTGGCCCGGGTCGCCGGGGTCGACGTCGCGTCCGACCCCGACGCCGTCCGACGCAAGATCGGGGTCGCCCTGCAGGAGGCAGGTCTGGACCCACGGCAGACCGGCCGCGAGCTGGTGACGCTGCAGGCCCAGTTGTTCGGTCTTCCGCCGGCGGCGGCCCGCGACCGGGCCCAGTCCCTGCTCGAGCTCGTCGACCTCGTGGACGCCGGTGACCGGAGGATCAAGGGCTACTCCGGTGGCATGAAGCGTCGCCTCGACCTGGCGTCCGCCCTGGTGCACCGGCCCGACGTGCTGTTCCTCGACGAGCCCACCACCGGGCTGGACCCGGCGAGCCGGCTGACCGTCTGGGACGAGGTCCGCCGCATCAACGCGGAGGGCACCTCGGTGTTCCTGACGACGCAGTACCTCGAAGAAGCAGACCAGCTCTGTGACCGCCTCGCCATCATCGACGGAGGACGCATCGTGCTCGAAGGAACCCCCGCCTCGCTGAAGGCCTCGCTCCGGCAACGACGCGGGCTCGACCACGACCCCACCCTCGACGAGGTGTTCCTCGAAGCGACCGGCCGGACCCGCAGCCGCGCAGCCGGCGATGTCGAGCAGGTGCAGGCATGAAGCAGGCTTTGTTGCTCGGTCGTCGGGCGCTCCGGGAGACGCTGCGCACGCCGGAGTCCCTGGCCCCCACGTTGCTCATCCCGCTGTTCTTCCTGATCGTCAACGTCGGGCAGGCCGGCAAGATCTTCCCTGCCTCCTCCACCGGCTTCCTGAAGGGGCAGAGCTACGCCGCCTTCCAGCTGCCGAGCTCCCTGCTGCTCGCCGCCTCGTTCGGCACGGCGGCGCTCTACCTCGTCGAAGACATCGAGGGGGGCTACTTCGACAAGCTCCGGGCGGCCCCGATCGGCCGGACCTCGCTCGTGGTCGGACGGCTGTTCGCCGAGGCCGTCAAGAGCGTCGTCCTTACCGCCGTGCTGATCTTGATCTCCTTGCCCTTCGGTATCCGGGTCGCCTCCGGCGTCTTGGGCTTCCTGCTGCTGCTGGTCCTTGCCGCGGCCTGGGCGGTGACCTACGCCGGGTTCATGCAGCTGATCGCGCTCAAGACCCGCAGCGCCGCCGCCACCAACTCCGGCAGCCTGCTGTTCTTTCCGCTGCTGTTCCTCACGCCCAACTTCGTGCCCCGCTCGCTGCTCACGCGGCCGATGGAGATCGCCGCGACCTTCAATCCGGTGACCTACATCATGGAGGGGCTGCGGTCCCTGATCCTGGGCGCGGATGCCACCGTCGTCGCGCGCGGCTTCGCTGTCGTCCTTGGCCTGGGCGCGGTGATGGTCGTCCTCAACGTCCGCGCCGTCCGCTCCTACGACTGATCCCCGGCCCAGGTGGGCAAGCCGCGTCGCCCCAACCCACCAGCGCGAGTGCGCCCCTCCCCGACCGGGACGTCCGAGGGGACCGAGCCGTTGTCCCAGGCCAGGCGCGTCCCGAGGTGTTCGGCCCTAGGCGTGCGGGCGTGGGCGTGCCCCCGAACACCCCGGCCGGCTGGCCCAGTTGGCGGGGGTCAGCCCTGGAGGACGGGGGGTGGCGTGCGGGGGCAGAACATGCAGATCGAGCCGTCGACCGGGACGAAGCTCCGGCTGGACGGTTACGGCCCCACCACGGTCTTCGCGGCAAGCACCGCCGAATAGACCTCGCGTCGCGGGACGCCGAGCTCCTGCGCGACGCCCGCGATCGCCTCCTTGCGGGGCTCCCCGGTGCCCTCACGGACAGCGACGAGGCGGGCCAGCTCGACAGGCGACACGTCCACGATCGGAGCCAGGGCGCCTTCGACCACCACCGTGACCTCCCCGCGGACCTCCCCGGCGAAGCGGTCGGCAAGGTCGCTCAACGATCCCCGGCGTACCTCTTCGTGGGTCTTGGTCAGCTCTCGGCAGACGACGGCGCGACGGGCCCCGCCGAAGACGGCGGCCATGTCCGCAAGGCACTCGCCCAGGCGGTGCGGGGCTTCGAAGAACACGGCGGTACGCCGCTCAGCGGCCAGCTCCACCAGGCGGGCGCGTCGCTCGCCACCCTTGCGCGGCAGGAAGCCCTCGAAGCAGAACCGGTCCGACGGCAGACCGCTGACGGCCAGGGCGGTGGTGACGGCCGAGGGCCCAGGCAGGCAGGAGACCGGCAGGTTCTCGAGGGCGGCCGCGGCGACGAGCCGGTAGCCGGGGTCGGAGACCGAGGGCATCCCCGCGTCGGTGACGAGCAGGACCGTGTCTCCGGCGCGCAGCGCGGCAAGCAGCAGCGGGGTGCGCTCGGACTCGTTGCCGTCGAAGTAGCTGACCAGCCGTCCGGTGTAGGTGACCCCCACGTCGTGGCACAGCCTGGTGAGCCGGCGGGTGTCCTCGGCCGCGATGACGGCGGCGGTGGCGAGGGCCTCGCGCAGGCGGATGCTGGCGTCGCCGGGCTGGCCGATCGGGACACCAGCCAGCAGAAGGGGCACGACAGCATCCTTTCGCACCCACCGTTCCGTAGGCTCGCAGCCATGACGGCGACCCTCGTGGCCCCCAGCACCGCCGCCCCCACGGCGCCGTGGCGGGAGCGGCTGCTCCCGCTCGTCAGCCCGGGCGGCTGGGGCCTCACCCTGCTTGTCACGTTGATCGCGGGGCTGCTGCGCTTCGTCCGGCTCGACCAGCCCGCGTCGACGCTCAGCGACAAGGGCGTGATCCAGGGGCCCGGTGACATCTTCGACGAGGTCTACTACGCCTGCGACGCCAAGAACCTCCTGCGGTACGGCGTGGAGCACGCCTCCGCGGCGGGTAAGGCCTTCTGCACCCCCGAGAGCACCGGTGCCTTCGTGGTGCACCCACCGCTGGGAAAGTGGCTGATCGGCGCCGGTGAGCAGCTGTTCGGCTTCAACACGTTCGGCTGGCGCTTCAGCGCGGCGCTGTTCGGGACCCTCACGGTGCTGCTGGTCGTCCGGATCGGTCGGCGGATGACCGGCTCGGACCTGCTCGGCGGGCTGGCTGGTCTGCTGCTGGCCCTGGACGGGCTGTCGTTCGTGCAGAGCCGCGTCGCGATGGTCGACATCTTCTTGTGCTTCTGGATCGTGGCGGCCTTCGGAGCGCTGGTCGTCGACCGCGACCGGGTCCGCGAGCAGCTCGCGTGGGCACAGGACGAGCAGCTCAGCCGGGGCGGGCGCCTGGGCTGGCGTCCTTGGCAGCTCACGGCCGGCCTGTGTTTCGGGGCGGCGCTCGCGACCAAGTGGAGCGCGCTGTTCCCGGTCGGGGTCATGCTGGTCCTGGCGGTCGCGTGGGAGGTCGGTGCCCGGCGGGCGGCCGGGATCAGGGGCCCCTGGCGGGTGACCCTGCGCCGTACGACGTGGTCGTTGCTGGCCGCCCTGGTCGTGGTGCCGGTAGCGGTCTATGTCGCCTCGTGGACCGGCTGGTTCCTGTCGACCGAGGGCTACGACCGAATGTGGGCGCACGGCCGGAGCACCAGCTGGTTGTTCATGCCCGAGGCGATGCGTTCCTGGTGGCACTACCACTGGGAGATTTACAACTTCCACAATCACCTGGCGGCCAAGCATCCCTACCAGTCGCATCCGTTGTCGTGGCCGTTCCTCGGCCGTCCGGTGAACTACTACTACCCGCCGGGGCTCACGTCGGGGACCTACGGCTGCACGACCAAGTCGTGCTCCCGCGAGGTCCTGGCGATCGGCACGCCGGCGCTGTGGTGGTCGATGATCCCGGTGGCGATCGGGCTCACTGCCCGTTGGGTCAGCAAACGCGACTGGCGCGGAGCATCCCTGCTACTGATGATGGCCGTCTCCATCCTGGCCTGGGTCCCGAGCGACCTCAAGGGCCGCACGATGTTCTTGTTCTACGCGCTGCCGTCGGTCCCGTTCCTGTGCCTGGGACTGGCGCTGCTG
>JAYUBO010000243.1:0-1767 GCA_043740815.1 Frankiales bacterium
TCCGGCGATTGCCGGCCGGCGAGCACCCGCAGCAGCGTGGACGCACCGCACTCGGCCTCCCCGACGAGCACCGTCAGTCCACTGGTCAACGTCAGGTCGACGCCGCGCAGCGGTCCGGCCACCAGCGCGTGCGCCACCAATGCCTGCATGCCGGGCAACCTACGTCGCGGCATGTTCTGCACCGCATCGGTGCTGTAGGGCATGACGACCTGTTCGCTGTACGTACGCTTTGACCGCGCCCTCGCCAGCTCGGTCCCTGTCCGTGGCGCCTCCGCACTCGCTCCCCCTCTTGCTCCGAAGGAACGCACCTGTGAACGACCACGCGCTGGCCCGCGAGCTGGCCACCTCCGCCGGCGAGCTGCTGATGCAGCTACGCACCACCGGTCTGCACGGCGCCGCACTGAAGGACGCCGGCGACCGCAACGCGCACGTCCTGCTGATGGCCGAGCTCGCCCACCGCGCCCCTGGTGACGGGGTCTTGTCCGAAGAGGGTGTCGCCGAAAGCGCCGTACAGGCCGGTCGGCTTTCAAGGTCGCGGGTCTGGATCATCGACCCCCTGGACGGCACCAGGGAGTACGGCGAGCCAGCCAGCAACGACTGGGCCGTGCACGTGGCGCTGACCGTCGACGGCGCCGCCACGGTCGGGTCGGTCGCCCTACCGGCGCGCGCCCTGACGCTCAGCACGGGTCACCCCCTGCCCGAGCCGGCGACGTACGACGGCCCGCCACGCCTGGCGGTGAGCCGGACCCGCCCGACCACCCACAGCGCCGCCCTGGCCGATGCTCTAGGCGGAGTGCTCGTGCCGATGGGCTCCGCCGGAGCGAAGGCGATGGCCGTGGTCCTTGGCGAGGTCGAGATCTACGCGCACTCCGGCGGGATGTATGAGTGGGACTCCGCCGCCCCCGCGGCCGTGGCGGCCGCGGCGGGGCTGCACACCAGCCGGCTCGACGGCTCGCCACTGGTCTACAACCATGAGAACCCCTACCTACCAGACCTTCTCATCTGCCGGCCGGAATACGCCCAGACCGCAATCGACGTGTGTGCGGCGGTGTCGGCATGACGACGCTGACCCACCTGCAGCGGCTCGAGGCCGAGTCGATCAGCATCCTGCGCGACGCCGTGTCCGAGTCGCAGAAGCCGGTCATGATGTACAGCATCGGCAAGGACAGCGCCGTCATGCTGCATCTGGCACAGAAGGCCTTCTACCCCGGGACCTTGCCGTTCCCGCTGCTGCACGTCGACACGACCTGGAAGTTCCAGGACATGTACGCACTGCGCGACACCAAGGCCGCCGAGCTCGGCGCGGAGCTGATCGTGCACAAGAACCCCGAGGCCGTCCGCCTCGGCATCAACCCCTTCGACCACGGCTCCGCGGTGCACACCGACATCTGGAAGACCGAGGGCCTCAAGCAGGCCCTGGAGGCGGGCGCCTTCGACCTCGCCTTCGGCGGGGCCCGCCGCGACGAGGAGAAGTCGCGCGCCAAGGAGCGGATCTTCAGCGTGCGCACCAAGGAGCACCGCTGGGACCCCAAGCAGCAGCGCCCCGAGCTGTGGCGGCTCTACAACGCGCGGGTACACCCCGGCGAGAGCATCCGCTGCTTCCCGCTGAGCAACTGGACCGAGCTCGACATCTGGCAGTACATCAGCCAGCAGGGCATCGAGATCGTGCCCCTCTACTTTGCCGCAGAGCGGCCCGTCGTGGACCGCGACGGCACGCTGATCATGGTGGACGACGACCGCTTCCGGTTCTTGCCGGGAGAGCAGCCG
>JAYUBO010000244.1:0-3003 GCA_043740815.1 Frankiales bacterium
TGGCGGGATGACGCGCCCCGGACAGCGTCCGACAGCGCGTCGCCGGCTGGCGTCACGTCAGCCCTCGAGGCGGAACGCGACCTTCAGACCGACCTGGAAGGTGATCGTGCCATCGTCGCCGACGGCTCCGCGCGTCTCGGTCACCTCGAAGTACTCGACGTTACGAACGGTCTTGGAGACGCGGGCAACACCGTTGCGGATCGCTTCGGCGACCGATTCGGTAGAGGTCCCGACGACCTCGGTGATGCGGTAGATGTGGTTGCTCATCAGGTGTCCTTCGGTCGACGGCCGATGGTGCGGCCGAGCCAGGTCAGGGGGTCGTACTTCTTGTCCACGACGCGCTCCTTGAGGGGGATCAGCGCGTTGTCGGTGATGTGGATGCCTTCGGGGCAGACCTCGGTGCAGCACTTGGTGATGTTGCACATCCCGAGCCCGGCCTGGGTGCGGGCGAAGTCCTTTCGGTCGACGGTGTCGAGGGGGTGCATGTCGAGCTCCGCGATCCGCATCAGGAAGCGGGGGCCGGAGAAGGACTGCTTGTTGTCCTCGTGGTCACGGACCACGTGGCACACGTCTTGGCACAGGAAGCACTCGATGCACTTGCGGAACTCCTGCGAACGTTCGACGTCGACCTGCTGCATCCGGTAGGTGCCGTCGGCCTCGCGTGCCTTCGGCGTGAAGGCCGGGACGGCCGCGGCCTTGGTGTAGTTGAAGGACACGTCCGTGACCAGATCCCGGATCACCGGGAAGGCCCGCAGGGGAGTGATCGTCACGACGTCGTCCTCGGCGAAGTCGCCCATCCGGCACAGGCACATCAGCCGCGGCTTGCCGTTGATCTCGGCGCTGCACGACCCACACTTGCCGGCCTTGCAGTTCCATCGGACGGCGAGGTCACCGACCTGGGTTGCCTGCAGGCGGTGCAGGACGTCGAGCGCGACCTCGCCCTCGTGGACCTCGACTTCGAAGTCCTGCAGGGCGCCGCCGTCGGGTCCACCCCGCCAGACCCTCAGCTTTCCCAGGTAGCTCATGTCGTCGCCTCCTCGAAGATCTCGGCCAGTTCGGGCGGCATGACGGGCAGGTCCTTGCGGGTCAGCTCGATGGACCCGCTGTCGTTGAGGGTGCATATCAAGTTGAGCTTGCCCCACTCGGGTGAGGGCGTCGGGAACTCGTCGCGGGTGTGCCCGCCGCGGCTCTCCTCGCGTTCGATCGCGGCCCTCGCGATGCACTCCGAGACCCGGAGCAGGTTGCGCAGGTCGATCGCGAGGTTCCAGCCGGGGTTGAAGACTCGGTCTCCGCCGACCTTGAGCCGGCGGGTCTTGAGCTCCTCGATAGTGGCGAGCGCCTGCTGGACCTCCGTGCCGTGGCGGATGATCCCGACCAGCTCCTGCATCGCCTGCTGCAGGGTCGCCCACACGGTGTACGGGTTGTCGCCCGTCTCGTTCGTGAAGGGCACCAGGGCTTCTGCCTCCGCGGTCGCAAGGTCTGCCTCGGTCGGGGCCACGGCGCTGGTGCGCTTGGCGTGTGCGGCGGCCGCCGTACCGGCGCGCTTGCCGAACACCAGCAGGTCCGACAGGGAGTTGCCCCCCAAGCGGTTCGACCCGTGCATCCCACCGGAGACCTCGCCGGCAGCGAAAAGACCGGAGACGCTCGCCTCCTGCGTCTCGGGGTCGACCTCCACGCCGCCCATCACGTAGTGGCAGGTCGGCCCGACCTCCATCGGCTCCTGGGTGATGTCGACCTCGGCCAGCTCTTTGAACTGGTGGTACATCGACGGCAGCCGTCGCTTGATGTCCTCCGCGCTACGACGGGAGGCGATGTCGAGGAAGACGCCGCCATGGGGGGACCCGCGGCCGGCCTTGACCTCGGTGTTGATCGCCCGGGCCACCTCGTCGCGGGGGAGCAGCTCAGGGGGGCGCCGGTTGTTGGCGTGATCGTCATACCAGCGGTCCGCCTCTGCTTCGTTGTCGGCGGTCTCGGCGGCGAAGTAGGGCGGGATGTAGTCGAACATGAAGCGCTTGCCTTCGGAGTTGCGCAGCACCCCGCCCTCACCGCGCACCGACTCGGTGATGAGGATGCCCTTGACCGAGATGGGCCAGACCATGCCGGTCGGGTGGAACTGCAGGAACTCCATGTTGACCAGGGAGGCGCCGGCACCGAGGGCAAGGGAATGCCCGTCGCCGCTGTACTCCCAGGAGTTCGACGTCACGATGTAGGCCTTGCCGACGCCGCCCGTTGCCAGGATGACCGACGGCGCGGACCAGCTGACGAACTGCCCGTCGATGCGGCGGTAGCCGAAGGCGCCGGTGATCGCAGCGTCCGCAGCGCCCCCGTCGGTAAGGAGCTTGGTGACGGTGTGCTCCATGAACACATCGATGCCCAGGGCCACCGTGCGCTGCTGCAGGGTGCGGATCAGCTCCAGGCCGGTGCGGTCACCGACGTGGGCCAGCCGGGCGAAGCGATGGCCGCCGAAGTCCCGCTGGGAGATCAGCCCATCCTTGGTGCGGTCGAACAGGGCCCCCCACTCCTCGAGCTCGCGGACCCGGTCGGGGGCCTCCTTGGCGTGCAGCTCGGCCATCCGGTAGTGGTTGAGCATCTTGCCGCCGCGCATGGTGTCGCGAAAGTGCACGCGCCAGTTGTCGTCGGGGTAGACGTTGCCCATCGCGGCGGCGATCCCGCCCTCGGCCATGACGGTGTGGGCCTTGCCGAGCAGGGATTTGCAGACCACGGCGACCCGGGCGCCCTGGTCGTGGGCCTCGATCGCGGCCCGCAGACCAGCGCCGCCGGCACCGATCACGATCACGTCGTACGCATGGCTGTCGATCATGTAGGCACGTCCTCTCAGCTGACCCAGCGCGGGTCGGTGAACGCACCCGAGCTGACCAGCAGCACGTAGACGTCGGTGAGGGCCACGCCAAACAGCGAGACCCAGGCGAGCTGCATGTGCTTGTGGTTGAGCGTCGAGACGTAGCCCCACAGCTTGTAGCGCACCGGGTGCTTGGAGAAGTG
>JAYUBO010000245.1:0-6746 GCA_043740815.1 Frankiales bacterium
GGCCAGGACAAGGTGGGCCGCACCCTCTACACCGAGCTCGGCCGGTCGTTCCCGATGCACCGGCTGCTGCAGGGTGAGGTTGGCAGCGGCAAGACCGTCGTGGCCCTGCGCGCGATGCTCACCGTGGTCGACTCCGGTGGGCAGGCTGTCCTGCTCGCGCCGACCGAGGTCCTGGCCCAGCAGCACGCCCACTCGCTACGGGAGCTGCTCGGGCCGCTCGCTACCGGCGGCCAGCTCGGTGGCACGAGCGACGGCACCCGCGTGACGCTGCTCACGGGCTCGCTGCAGGGGGCTGCCCGCAAGCGGGTGCTGGCCGAGATTGTGTCCGGCGAGGCGGGCATCGTGGTCGGGACGCACGCCCTGCTCAGCGAAGGCGTCGACTTCCACGACCTCGGCTTGGTGGTCGTCGACGAGCAGCACCGCTTCGGGGTAGAGCAGCGAGATGCCATGCGGGCCAAGGGAAGTCATCCCCACCTTCTCGTGATGACCGCGACGCCGATCCCGCGGACCGTCGCGATGACCGTCTTCGGCGACCTTGACATCTCGACGCTGCGCGAGCTGCCCCAGGGACGCCAGCCGATCGAGACCTCCGTCGTACAGCTCAGGACCCCGGGCTTCGAGGGCGCCATGGATGTCCTCAGGGCCGAGGTGTCGCAGGGGCGCCAGGCGTTCGTGGTGTGCCCCCGGATCGGGGACGAGCCGGCGGCGCCGTCGGCGGACGGCAAGCGACCGCCGCTGTCGGTCCTGGAGACCGTCGAACGGCTGCGCAGCCACTTCCTGCCGGGCCTTCGGGTCCAGGCGATGCACGGGCGGATGTCCAGCGAGGCCAAGGACGACGTGATGGGCCGCTTCGCCAAGGGTGACATCGACGTGCTCGTGTCGACGACGGTCATCGAGGTCGGCGTCGACGTCCCCAACGCGACGGTCATGGTCGTCATGGACGCAGAGCGCTACGGCATCAGCCAGCTGCATCAGCTGCGGGGACGCATCGGCAGGGGGACGCACGCCGGCAGCTGCTTCCTGGCGACGTCCCTCCCATTGGGGGCGCCACCGTACGAGCGGCTGCAGGCCGTGGCAGCGACCACCGACGGATTCGCGCTGAGCGAGCTCGACCTCAAGGTCCGCCAGGAGGGTGATGTTCTGGGCACGAGCCAGTCCGGTGGGCGCCGGTCGCTGGCCTTCCTCCGGCTCGACGACGTCGAGGTCATCGAGCGGACCAAGGCGCTCGCGGCGTCCGTGGTCGAGGCCGACCCTGCCCTGCTCGACCACCCGGCACTCCAGCTGTCCGTCGACGCGGTCATCGGCCAGCAGCGTCAGGCCTTCATCGAGAAGGCCTGACGTGACCCGCATCATCGCCGGCTCGGTCGGGGGGCGGCGGCTCGTGACGCCCGCAGGCTCGGCCACCCGCCCCACGTCGGACCGCGCCCGCGAAGGGTTGTTCTCGAGCCTGCAGTCGCTGAGGGACCTCAAGGGCGCCCGCGTCCTGGACCTGTACGCCGGGACCGGCGCCCTCGGCTTGGAGGCGCTGTCTCGAGGGGCGGCGGTGGCCACCCTCGTCGAGCAGGATCCACGGGCGCTGGCCGCGATCCGCAGCAACGTCGACGCTCTCGGGCTGCCGGCGACGGTCGTGGAGGCCGACGTGACCCGCTTCCTGGGCACCGATCCGTCGCCGTACGACGTGGTGGTTCTGGACCCGCCGTACGAGCTGGACGTGGACGGCGTGCTGGGCGCCCTGCTGCCGTGGCTGGCCGAGCAGGGACTGGTCGTGGTCGAGCGGCGCACCCGCGGGACCGCACCGGTGCCGCCGCCGGGGCTGCGTGAGGACCGGTCCCGGCGTTACGGAGAAGCGACGCTCTGGTACTTTTCGCGCCCATGAAGACGGCTCCCGCGAGCACGGACCGCGTATGAGAAAGGCCGTGTGCCCAGGGTCGTTCGACCCGGTGACCCTCGGGCACCTCGACATCATCGGGCGGGCCAGCCTGCTGTACGACGAGCTCGTGGTCGCGGTCGGACTCAACGCCAGCAAGAAGCGGATGTTCTCCTTCGAGGAGCGCACCGAGATGCTTCGCGAGGCGGTCGGCGACTACCCCAACGTTCGGGTCGACAGCTTCGACGGCCTCATCGTCGACTTCTGCAAAGACAACGGGATCCAGGTCATCGTCAAGGGTCTGCGGGCCATCAGCGACTTCGACTACGAGCTGCAGATGGCGCAGATGAACCATGGACTGCAGGGCGTCGAGACCATGTTCATGACCACCAACCCGCTGTACTCGTTCCTGTCGTCGAGCCTGGTCAAGGAGGTCGCGACGTACGGTGGGGACGTGTCGGCCTCCGTCCCGGAGGCCGTTCGCCTTCGTCTCCTCGCGCGCGTGAGGGATCAGAACGCCTGAGCAAGACAGCAAGAGGAGGTCCGCTCGTGGATCAGGTGCATGTCAAGCTCGCCGAAACCATCGCCCTTGTCGACAAGGCCCGCGCGATGCCGATGTCGGCGTCCTGCGTGGTCAACCGCAGCGATCTGCTTGCCCTGCTCGCCGACATCGAGCTGCTACTGCCCGAGACGATCTCTCGTGCCCGGGAGGTGCTCGGTGACAAGCAGGCCGTGGTCGACGAGGGCCACCGCGAGGCTGCGGAGATCATTGCGGCCGCGCGGCTCGAGCGTGGTCGGCTCGTGGAGGCCAACGACGTCTACGCCGAGGCCGCCGGTGAGGCTGGCCGGATCGTGGAGGAGGCTCGTACGTCCGCCGAGGCCATGCGGGCGGAGGTCGAGGACTACGTCGACGCCAAGCTCGCCAACTTCGAGATCGTCCTGAGCAAGACGCTCTCGGCCGTCGAGCGCGGCCGAGAGAAGCTGTCGGGCCGGCACGAGCTCGACGCCCTCGGCGACCAGGACCGAGACACCGACTCATTCATCGACGAGCCCCTGCCCGGCTGACGCTGTCCCGCCCACGGGGACCTCGGCTAGACTTCTCCGCGGACTCGACCGAGCCCGAAGATCCTCGTGCCCGAGAACAGGAAGCCGCAGCAGCGCCTCGACCCCCGCAACCCGCTCGTGCTCGACACACGCGAGCTCGGGCGGCGGCCAGGGTCGATGCGTCCGGTGCAGCTCTCTGCCCCCGCGCCCGAGGGACTCGGGATCGCCGACCTGATCGGGGTGCCCCTCGGTGCCGCCCTCGCGCTGGACCTCCGGCTCGAGAGTGTCATGGATGGCGTCCTGGTCAGCGGTGTCGTCACGGCGCCGGTGTCCGGGGAGTGCGGAAGGTGCCTGGCGGACGTGAGCGACGAGTTCGCGATCCGGATCCAGGAGCTCTACGTCTACCCGGAGGCCAGCACCGACCACGACGACGACGACGAGGTCGCGCAGCTGGACGGGGACCTGCTCGACCTCACCCCGACGCTACGAGACGCTGTGGTCCTTGCACTACCGCTCAACCCGCTCTGCCAGCCGGACTGCAAGGGCCTCTGCGCCACGTGCGGCGAGCGCCTGGACGAGCTGCCTGACCCGCACACGCACGACACGACCGACGCCCGCTGGGGTGCCCTTGCCGGGCTGCTCGAGCAGACAGACCAGGAGTAGAGAACATGGCCGTCCCGAAGCGCAAGATGTCGCGCAGCAACACCCGCTCGCGCCGTGCGCAGTGGAAGACCGGCGTCCCCACGCTGGTCACCTGCGACCGTGGCCACACCACGCGCCCGCACACCGTCTGCCCGGAGTGCGGCCGGTACGACAAGCGCACGGTCCTGGCCGTCTGAGCAGGTCACACTGACGCCGCAAGAGGTGCTGGCGGTGCTGCAGTCCGCGGTCGCGACGGTGCTCGAGGTCGACCCGGCGAGCGTTGAGCCCACGCTGCGGTTCGTCGAGGACCTGCGGGCTGACTCGCTCGCCCTCGTCGAGATCGTCGAGGCGGTCGAGGAGCAGATTGCCGCGCAAGAAGCGGGGTTCGCCATCGCGGACGAGGACCTGGATGACTTCCTGACCGTCGGTGACGCACTTGCCTACGCGGTCGCCCGGCTAGCTGCCGCGCCGACCTGGTCCCGGTGAGCAATCGGTGAAGAAGGCCGAGCAGTACACCCTGCTGGAGGTCGCCCTCGGCACCGCCGTCGACCCGGCGCTGCTCGAGCGGGCCTTGACGCACCGGTCGTACGCCTACGAGCACGGCGGTCTGCCGACCAACGAGCGCCTGGAGTTCCTTGGCGACTCCGTGCTCGGGCTGGTCGTTACCGACGCTCTCTATGCCGACCATCCGGACCTGGCCGAGGGGTCGCTGGCGAAGCTGCGCGCGTCGGTCGTCAGCACGCGCGCGCTGGCCGGCGTGGCCCGTGACCTCGGGCTCGGTCGATGGATGCGACTGGGAAAGGGCGAGGACGTCACGGGGGGCAGGGGCAAGGCGAGCATCCTGGCCGACACGATGGAGGCCGTGATCGGGGCGGTCTACCTCGAGCGTGGCCTTGAGGGTGCGACCAAGCTGGTGCGGGCATTGTTCGACCCGCTGATGCAGGCCGCTGCGCAGGATGGCGCCGCGCTCGACTGGAAGACGGCCCTGCAGGAGCTGACGGCGACCCGTGGGCTCGGCGTACCGGAGTATGCGATCTCGGAGAGCGGGCCGGACCACTCGAAGGCCTTCGTGGCACGCGCGCTGGTGGCCGGCGACGTCCTTGGACAGGGCGCGGGCAAGAGCAAGAAGGAGGCTGAGCAGCAGGCGGCGGAGGGGGCGTGGCGGGCCCTGCAGCTCGACCCGCTGCCCGACGGGGAGCCAGGGGACTAGCCGGTGCCGGAGCTGCCCGAGGTCGAGGTCGTGCGCCTCGGTCTGGACAGGGGGGTCGTGGGTCGTACGATCGCGGCCGTCTCGGTCCATCACCCCAGGTCGGTACGCCGGCACGAAGCCGGGCCCGCCGACTTCGTGGGCCTGCTGACCGGGCAGACCGTCGAGTCGGCCCGGCGGCGCGGGAAGTACCTGTGGCTGCCGCTGGACTCGGGGGATGCGCTGGTCGGGCACCTGGGGATGAGCGGGCAGCTGCTCGTCGTACCAGGGGACAAAGCCCTGGAGGCGCACCTGCGGGTGCGGTTCGCCTTCACTGACGGGGGAACAGAGCTGCGCTTCGTCGACCAGCGGACGTTTGGTGGGCTGCAGGTCGTGGCCGGCGGAGCTGACCTCCCGTCGACGATCGTGCACATCGCACGGGACCCGCTGGACCCCGAGTTCGACGAGGAGAAGTTCGCGACCCGGCTGCGGGCCAGGACGACAGGGGTCAAGCGGGCGCTGCTGGACCAGACCCTGGTGAGCGGCATCGGCAACATCTACGCCGACGAGGCGCTGTGGCGCGCCCAACTGCACGGCGGTCGGGCGACCGAGCTCCTCACCAGGCCAAAGGCCCTGTCGTTGCTCGGGCACGCCCGCGACGTCCTGACCGAGTCGCTCGCCCAGGGCGGGACGTCCTTCGATGCGCTGTACGTCTCGACCGAGGGCGTCAGTGGGCTGTTCGAGCGATCTCTGCACGCCTACGGCCGCGAGGGTGAGCCGTGCGACCGTTGCGGGACCCCACTGCGTCGGGAGGCCTGGATGAACCGCTCGTCGTACTCCTGCCCGACCTGCCAGCCACGGCCCCGCCACCCGCGCTGATGCCGCGCTACGTCCGCTGACGCTCTGCCCGGACGGCGTCGGGGACAGTGCCGTCTGCCTGGCGCGGCGTCCACCGCTCAGCGCGGACCCACTGCGACCCGCAGCCCGCGCACGCGAACATCGGCTCTGCGGGGTACGCCTTGCCGACCTCAGGCGCTACGGGCGACCAGTCGCAGAGCTGCCGGCAGGGCGAGACGGTGAGCACGTGGTCATTGTGGCCGATGAGCCGGGCAGGAGCAGGTTTTGCCCGCTGACCGCGGATGACCTGATCGCGACGACACTGCGCGCCCGGTGTTCTCGTCCGCCCGCGGTACTGACAGCTCAAAGCTCCACGTTCGTGGTCCTAGCCTCGTGCAAGTGGAGGAGACCGAGCCCGCCGTGCGGCTGCAGGCCTTCGTCAAAGGCCGCGTACAGGGGGTGGGGTTTCGCTGGTGGGCGCGGGCCCGGGCGCTCGAGCTGGGACTGGCCGGGTCGGCCACCAACCTGGCGGACGGACGGGTTGAGGTCGTCGCCGAGGGGTCCGCGCCGGCCTGCCGGGCGCTGCTGGCGTTGCTGCCGTCCGGCCCAGGTCGGGTCGACTTCGTCGCCGAGCGTTGGGGCGAACCGCGTGGGGAGGACGGTTTTCGGGAAGGCTGAGGGGAGGTCTCTAGGTGGCTCATATCGCGCTGTGATCGTGACCCGTTCGTGACCTGGACCTTGACCTTGACATGATCACGTGGCAATCTTGGGTGTCCGCAGCTGTGCTCTCTGCCAGTTGTGGGCTACCCCTCAGCGTGGAGGCTTGTTCGATGGCGAAGGCCCTGTTCGGTCATGTCGGTGTAGGGACCGACCTCCGTCTCGCCTCCGAGGTCCGTCGCCTGCGCGCTCGGGTGGTCGAGCTCGAGTCGGAGCTCTCCCACGCCAAGGCGGTCAACGAGGCGCTCGTCGCGTCGGTGCACGTCGACGACGACATCCGCGTCCTCACCGACGAGCACATCCTCACCTGACCGGTCGGCCCACCTGATCGGTCGGGCCAGCTGGTCACGAACACCAGTGCCTCGACGGGCGCTTCTCTGACGGGGAGGCGCCTTTCGTCGTACCGGGTCCATGCGCACTGCGCGGCGCGCGAACGCACGCCTGACGTTGGGG
>JAYUBO010000246.1:0-1732 GCA_043740815.1 Frankiales bacterium
GGTTCGGCCGAACCGCGTGTCGGAGCCGTCGCCACGATCACGCCAGGCTGTGAGCGCCACCAGGTGGCCGCGTCCAGCGGCGACCACTGCCGGCTGCATTCACAACCGACCAGAGCGGCTTCCAATTCGTCAACGCGGACGAACCGCTCGTCCGGCTCCTTGGCGAGGCACTGCGCCACGACGTGCTCCAAGTCGGTTGGTACGTCCGGACGGTTCTGCCGCACCGGATCCGGCTTCTCGTAAAGGTGGGCGGCTAGCGTCTTCACGACCGACCGACCGGCGAACGGCGGCCGCCCGGTCAGCAGGAAGTACGCCACCGCCCCCACGCTGTAGATGTCGCTCCGCGGGTCGAGGGTCACTTGCCCGCCGGCCTGCTCGGGCGACATGTAGGCCGGCGTGCCGGTGATCGTACCGTCGTGTGTCAACTTCTCCTCGCCGGCGTTCTCCGCTTGCGGCAATACCAGGCCGAAATCGAGGAGCTTGGCCACGTCGTATACGCCGCCGCGGGCACACACCATGACGTTCCCGGGTTTCAGGTCGCGGTGGATGAGTCCGACCCCGTGGGCCTCGCCCAACGACCCGCAGAGTTGCCGGAGGAAGTGGACGGCCCGGGCCGGGGAGAGCGCGCCGTGCCGCTCGACCAGTTGTTCGAGCGTCAACCCGGGCAGGTACTCCATCGCGTAGTAGAAGGTGCCGTCCTCGGTATGCCCGTAGTCATAGATCTGCACCGTGTTCGGGTGGGACAGCGTGGCGGTCGTCTGCACTTCCCGCTCGAACCGGAGGAGGCTTTGCGGGTCGCCGGCTCGATCTGGGCGAATGAGCTTGATCGCGCACGGCCGCCGCAGCAGCACGTGCTCGGCGAGAAAGACCTCGCCCATGCCGCCCGCCCCCAACCGCTCCTTCAGTCGGTATTGACCGAGCTGGCGGGCCGCCGACGCCTCGCGCCGCAGCTTCTCCAGACGGTGCGACCCGACGATGGCGATGACCACGGCGTACATCATCCACAGGATCAGGCTGAGCACGTAGTCAACGAACTCGCTGCCAGGTACGGGGTTCACGGCCAGCCCGAAGACGTTCAGAGCCAGCGGGAGCGCGGCCATCAGACCGACCGCCAGCGCGCACCGCCGGCCGGTGTTGGGGATCAGGGTGCCGTAGCCGACGATGATGAAGAACCAGTTCATCGACACCGCGTAGGGGAGCAATTCGCCATACCGGAAAACCTCGGGGAGCCACCCGCTCACGGTCAGCAACCGCCAGTTCCAGATGGCGACGAACAGGATCCCGCCGGCGAAAATGAGGCCCTCGTACACCCGCAGCACGGGCAACGATCGGGGCGGCCGGTTCGAGACGAGGACCGCCGACAGGATGTAAGCCACAACGTAGACGTGGCTCAGGGTCCGGAGCGGGCTGCGGAGAACGTACGCCAGGTAACTCGTCTCCGTACTCGCGGCGAAGGTGAGGACGTACTGAACGAGGTTGATCGCGTTGGCGGCCGCCACGACGAGCGCGATCGCCCGCAGCCGCAGCCGCAGCAACTCCCGCACCTCGTAGTCACCCCCGCTTCCGGCGTCCGCCAGCAGGGACACTTTCGGCCGGCGCGGGGGTGGAGACGCCCCTGCCCCACCGTCCCGGTAATCGGACGTGACCTCGGGCGGGACCATCGAGACCGTCACTTCATCTCGTGTGATACGCTCCATAACTCGCGACCCTGGTCTTGAACCGCAGGCCGAAC
>JAYUBO010000247.1:0-2253 GCA_043740815.1 Frankiales bacterium
CGACCTCAACCGGTTGTTCTTCCTGCAGTTGCGCGTGATCGGTTCCACGATGGGCACCCGGGAGGAGCTCGCGGATCTGCTCGGCTTCTGCGCCGCGACGGGGCTTCGACCCCGCGTCGACGACGTCCGGCCGCTGTCCGATGCGGCGGTGAGCTTCGGTCGGCTCGCTGGCGGGGACGTGTTCGGCAAGCTCGTCCTTACGGCCTGATCGGAGCCGCCCATGGTCCTGCCCGTGCACGACGAGAACCCGACACGCCGCGTTGCGGTCGTGACCTACGCCCTCATCGCGGTCAACGTCGTTGCCTTTGTTCTGAGCCCGGTCGCGGTGCACCTGTTCGGAAGCACCTCCCCTCAGCAGCAGTGCACGCAGGTCGCCTTCTTCGACCGGTACGCCGCGGTCCCCGACGAGCTGGTCCACAACCGGCAGGAGCCGGCGGGAGCCACCGGTGAGGTCGGTACGGCGCACGGCCGGTCCGGGTGCGTCGAGCGGCTCCCTGCGCCCTTTGCCAAGACGCCGTTCTTGTCGGTGCTTTACGCGATGTTCCTGCACGGCGGGTGGCTGCACCTGTTGGGCAACATGCTGTTCCTCTACGTCTTCGGCAACAACGTCGAGGACCGCCTGGGTCGCCTGCGGTACCTGGGCTTCTACCTTGGCTGCGGCTACGTCGCGACGTACGGCTTCGCGCTGCTCGACGCCTCCTCGACCCAGCCGCTCGTGGGCGCCTCGGGGGCGATCGCTGGCGTGCTCGGGGCCTACCTCGTGCTCTACCCGCGCGCGAGGGTCTGGTCGCTGCTCACCTTCTTTTTCTTCCTGCCGGTGAAGCTGCCAGCCTGGCTCGTCCTCGGCAGCTGGTTCGTCCTTCAGTATGTCTACTTCCGCGGCGCCGGCGTCGCGGCCGGCTCGGGTGTCGCCTACGGCGCACACGTCATCGGCTTCCTCGTCGGGGCCGCACTGGTCTGGCGCTTACGCGGTCGGCGGCGACCGGTGTCGAGGAGGGCCTGACCCGGGGCCTGGTTGGGTTGGGCCCGCCCCGGCTCGTCTCAGCCCGCTGCGGCGGCCGCCCTGGACACGGCCTCGATGGACCTGCGGATGTCCTCGGCATCGGTGGACCAGTTGCTCACCGAGACCCGAAGCACGTCCCGGCCCTGCCAGCGCGAGCCCGACATCCACGCGTCACCCTCCTCGAGCAGGTGGGCGGTGACGGCTCGAGTCCGCTCGTCGCTGCCGAAGCTGACGCAGACCTGGGTGAAGACCACGTCGTTCAAGATCTCGGCGCCCTCGATGCCCGCGAGGCCCTCGGCGATGGCCCGCGCGTTGGCGGCGAGCCCGCTGACGAGCTCCTCGACGCCGGACCGTCCGAGGGAGCGCAGTGCCGCCCACACCGGCACGCCGCGGGCTCTGCGGGAGAGCTCCGGGACCTTGCCATAGGGGTTGCCGGGACCGTCGGCGCCGGCCTCGACGAGGTAGCTCGCGTGCACTCCCATGGCGGCCCGCACAGCTGCAGGGCGGCTGACGATAGCCAGGCCGCAGTCGTAGGGGACGTTGAGCGTCTTGTGGGCATCGGTGCCCCAGGAGTCCGCCGTGTCGAGGCCGTCGAGGTGGTGCCTGAGGTCCGGCGTCGCCGCGGCCCACAGGCCGAAGGCCCCGTCGACGTGGACCCACGCGCCGTGCTCGTGGGCGACGGCAACCGCCTCGGCGATCGGATCGAACGCGCCTGAGTGCAGGTTGCCGGCCTGCAGGCAGACGATCACCGGACCCGTCCCTCCCGCAAGGGCTGCCCTAAGCGCGTCCACGTCGATGCGGCCCTGGGCGTCCGCCTCGACGGCTGTCGGCGTCCCCAGCCCCAAGTAGCGCAGCGCCAGATCGACGGTGTCGTGACGCTCTGCCCCGACCAGGACCCGAACCTTGGGCGCTCCAGTTAGGCCGTCGGCATCGAGGTCCCAGCCGGCTTCGGTGAGGACGTGCTGGCGGGCGGCCGCGAGACAGGTGAAGTTGGCCATGGTCGCGCCTGTCACGAAGCCCACGTCGCAGGTCGAGGGCAGCCTCAGCACGTCGAGCAGCCACGCCCCCGCGGCCTCCTCTGCGGCGACCACCGCGGGCGTCGCAGAGCGCATCCCCGCGTTCTGGTCCCACGAGCTCACCAGCCAGTCTGCAGCCAGGGCCGCCGGCAGCGTCCCCCCGATCACCCAGCCGAAGAAACGGCCCGACCCCATCGCCATCAGCCCCGGCTCGGCCAGCCGGGCCAGCTCGTC
>JAYUBO010000248.1:0-4674 GCA_043740815.1 Frankiales bacterium
CGCCGGCCTCCAGGAGCAGCTCCGGCGCCCAGGACACGGTCACGGTGAGCGCCGCGCCGTGGGTGACGTCCGGGTCGTCACCGGCGTCCTTGATGACCACTGCCGTCGCCTCTTCGGCGCTGAAGACGCAGGACTCCACCGCGAACGACACCCGCTGCCCGCTGGGAAGGGCCACGTCGACGTCGGTCACCGGCGCCTGGTCCCGCAGCGCGAGGGCAGCTGCCTTCGCTGCCGCCGAGCTGCACGTGCCCGTCGTCCACCCGCTGCGGAGCGGGCCCGTGCGGACCTTCGCCGTACGCGGGAGGGAGGGCTCACGCAGCTCGCTCAACGGGCCGCTTCCTTGGCGAGCCTGAGGGTGTGCCGGGCCTGCTGCGACTCGACCTTGCGGTGCTCGTGGAAGTGCCCCGGGTGGTAGAGGTGAGAGCGGGTCCCGCCGGAGGCCAGTGCCGGACCGACCAGCACCATGGTGTGCTTGTACAGCTTGTGCTCCTTGACCTTCTCGGCCAGATCGCCGAGCCGACAGGTGAAGACGAGCTCCTCGGGCCAGGTCGCGGCGTACGCGACGACGCAGGGCGTGTCCTCGTCGTAGGCACCGGCGAGCAGCTCGGTCTGCAGCTGCCTGGTGCGGGCAGCCGACAGGAACAGGCACATCGTGGCGCCGATCTCGGCGTACGCGCGGACGGTTTCGCGTGGGGGCATCGGCGTCTTTCCGCCTTCCAGGCGGGTCAGCACCACCGACTGCGCCACCTCCGGGATGGTGAGCTCACGCTGTACGAGAGCGGCCACGGCACTAAAGGATGAGACCCCGGGGATGACCTCCGTCTCCAGCCCCAGGGCTGCGCAAAGCTCGTGCTGCTCCTGTGTGCCACCCCAGAGCGCTGGATCCCCGGAGTGAATGCGAGCGACCCGCAGCCCCTGCGCCGCGGCCCGTTCGTAGTGCTCGGTGATCCCCTCCAGGGAGTGCTCGGCGGAGTTGACGACCAGCGCGTCGGGACGCGCGTGCTGCAGGACATCCTCGTGAACCAGCGACGCGGCCCAGATCACGATGTCGGCCTCGGCGATCCGTTGCGCACCCCGCAGGGTGATCAGGTCGGCAGCCCCCGGGCCCGCACCGACGAACGAGACATGGCCGGTCACAGCTTTCCTCCACGAGTGGTACGACGAGCGGGCGCGATGACCGTCGACAAGTAGGGCGCCGCGGAGGTCGGCAGCGGGCCAACCTGCTCGTCGGGCAGGCCGAGCGCTGCGCCGAAGACGGCGGTGTCGAGCCGGTCGTGCTTGGCGAGAACCTCGCGGACGGCGACGAGGTGGCGGCCACCTTTGTAGGCGACGACGGTGTCAAAATGGGAGAGGGCCTGCTCGAAGACCTCCAGCCCCGCCGTCAGCGGCAGCAGGGCGAGGGACTCGGTGCCCTCGCACAGGACCGTCCCTGACTGGGCGGCGAGGGCTTGCATGGCCGTGATGCCTGGGACCGTCTCCACCACCACCTCGGGCAGGCGCTCCCGCACGGCGTCGGCGAGGTAGGTGAACGTGCTGTAGACATTCGGATCACCGATCGTCGCGAAGGCCACAGAGTCGCTGCTGCGCAGGGCTTCTGCCACCGCGTCGGCGGCGACGTCCCAGGCCTGCACCCGCTCGGGCGTGGCCCCTCCCCTGTCGTCGAGGGCGAAGACCAGCCGCTGGACGCGGTCGTGGTCGAGGTGCGCAAGGACGGTCGCCTCGGCCCGCCCGACCTCGTCGTCGCTCATGACGGGTACGACGACGAGGTCGGCCTCCCGCAGGACGCGGACGGCCTTGACGGTCACCAGCTCCGGGTCTCCGGGGCCCATCCCGACCCCGATGAGCCTCATGCGACGGCCAGCGGGCGCAGGGCCCGCGCGACGATGTTGCGGCTCAGCGACGGGACCGAAGCCGGGTGAAGGTGCACGTAGGACGCGACCACGTCGACGCTGGTCGTGAAGCCCTCGAGGCTGCCATCCTCGAGCTGCCACGCCGGGCGATGGCCAGCCCGCGGTTCGACGACCGTGCGGTGGAACTCGTGGCCGACCAGGACGGTGCCTTCCTTGGCGACCAGAGTGTCGGAGTGCGCCACGACGGTCCGGTAGCCCAGCGTCAACCGTGGTGTCATCTCGGCGCGGGCGTCGAAGTGCCCGACCATCTCCACCCGGTCGAGGCTGTGGCACAGGACCAGCAGTCCGGCGCACTCGGCGTAGGTCGTGCGACGGCCGGCCAGGTGCGACCGCAGGCTGGCGAGGAAGCTTCGGTTGGCGGTGAGCTGCTCGGTGTACACCTCGGGGAAGCCACCGGGCAGGACCACCGCCGCAGTGCCCTCCGGCAGCGCCTCGTCCCGCAGCGGGTCGACCACGACCACATCCGCTCCCGCCGCGGCCAGGCACTCGGCGGTTTCGGCGTAAGCAAAGGTGAAAGCGGCTCCGCCGGCCAGCGCAACCACCGGCCGCACCGTCAAGTCAAGGCTGTGCGGGGCAGGCGGAACCCACGGTGTGACGTCGAGATTGCCTGCGGCACATGCGATCCGGTACAGCGCGTCGAGGTCACAGGCCTGGGCAACGACCCGGCCCAGTCGCTCTACGGTGGCGACGGCCTCGGGCGTGCGCTCGGCTGTGGGGACCAGCCCCAGGTGTCGGGACGGCGTGGCGACCTTGGCGTCGCGGCGGAGCGCGCCGAGCACGGGCAAAAGGCCGGCAAGAGCTTCGCGCAGCACCTTTTCGTGCCGGTCGGACGCGACCCGGTTGAGGATGACGCCGGCCAGGAGCAGGTCCTCGTCGTAGGAGGTGAAGCCGTGAACGAGGGCGGCAACGCTCCGGGACTGCGCGGACGCGTCGACGACGAGCACGACCGGCGCTTCGAGCAAGTGCGCGACGTGGGCCGTCGAACCGACCTCGGTCGAGCCGCGCCCGTCGAACAGCCCCATCACACCTTCGACGATCGCCAGGTCAGCCCCCGCTGCCCCATGAGCGAACAGCGGCGCCACCAGGTCCTCCCCGACCATCACCGCGTCGAGGTTGCGCCCGGGTCGCCCGGTGGCGAGCGCGTGGTACCCCGGGTCGATGTAGTCGGGCCCGACCTTGTGCGGGCTGACCTGCAGCCCGCGGGTCCGGAAGGCCGCCATCAGGCCGGTGGCGATGGTCGTCTTGCCCGCACCGGAGGACGGTGCCGCGATCACGAGGCGGGGGATGGTCACCACTCGATGCCACGCTGACCCTTCTGGCCGGCGTCCATCGGGTGCTTGACCTTGGTGGTCTCCAGGACCAGGTCGGCCGCCTCGACGAGCATGGGATGGGCGTCGCGGCCGGTGATGACGACATGCTGGGTGCCGGGACGGATCCGCAGGGTCTCGACGACGTCCTCGACGTCGACCCACCCCCACGTCATGGGGTAGGTGAACTCATCGAGCACGTAGAACTGGTAGGTCTCGGCCGCCAGGTCGCGCTTGACCTGCTCCCAGCCCTCTCGGGCGTTGGCTGCGTGGTCGTCGTCGGTCCCTTGCTTGCGGGTCCAGGACCATCCCTCGCCCATCTTGTGCCAGGCCACCGTCCCGCCCTCGGTACTGGCCCCGAGGACCTGGAGCGCGTGTTCCTCTCCGACCTTCCACTTCGCGCTCTTGACGAACTGGAAGACCCCGATCGACCAGCCCTGGTTCCAGGCTCGCAGCGCCAGCCCGAAGGCCGCCGTCGACTTGCCCTTCATCTCGCCGGTGTGGACCACCACCAGAGGACGGTTGCGTCGCTGCCGGGTCGTCATGCCGTCCTCGGGGACGACGGTCGGCTGGCCCTGTGGCATCAGGCGGCCCTGACGACGCAGGTGAGCGCGTCCGCAGACAGCTCCTCCAGGCGCAGGGCGACGCCGCCGAGCGACCGTCCCAGGTCGCTGGCCAATCCGAGCCGCACCGGGCCGCTCTCACAGTCGACGACGACGCAGGCCGCGCCAGTCCGGACGAGGTGGGCCGCGGCGAGCTGCGGATCCGGCCCGCTGGTGTAACGCCCGTCGGTCACGATGACGACCAGGGCCCGACGGGCGGGGTCGCGCACAGCCTCGACGCGGAGCACCTCCACGGCACGAAGCAGGCCGGCCGACAACGGGGTGCGACCACCGGTGGGCAGGTCGGTCAGGCAGGCGGCAGCAGCGTCGACGGACGACGTCGGAGGCAGCAGCAGGTCGGCGGTGTGACCCCGGAAGCTGACGAGCGACACCTTGTCGCGCCGCTGGTAGGCGTCCGTCAACAGCGCGAAAACAGCCCCCTTCACGGCGCTCATCCGCTGCCGGGCCGCCATTGACCCGGAGGCGTCCACGACGAACAGCACCAGGTTGCCCTCGCGGCCCTCGCGGACCGCCTCTCGCAGGTCGCCGGCTCGCAGCGTGACCCCGGCGCCCTGTCTGCCGCGCGCACGTTGGTGGGGTGCGGCAGCCCGCAAGGTCGCGGTCAGGTGCAGAGACTGGAGCCGTCCGCTCGCCACGCGAGCTCCGGTGAGGCGACCTGCGGCGCCCTGCGTGCGCGACCGACGTCCGGCCGCTCCGTCGCGGCTCACCCCAGGTACCTCCAGCCGGCGGGCTTGGAACGTCTCTCCCACGTCCGCACCCTCCTGCGTCCTGGCCTCCGCGCTCGCGGTGGGTTGTGGCTCGTCGGACGTAGCGGAGGTCGCAGCCGAAGGGGTC
>JAYUBO010000249.1:0-9296 GCA_043740815.1 Frankiales bacterium
GCACCAGCAACGGCGAGCGGTACGGCGCGACCGAGCCCGCCCACCACGGCGACGAGCGGACCGCCGTGACCGGGTTCCTGCAGCGCCAGCGCGACCTGGTCGCCTGGAAGGTTCGCGGGGCCGATGACCAGGCCCTGCGTGGGCAGGAGACCGCTACCGGGCTGACCGCGCACGGGGTGGTCCGTCACCTCACCAACGTCGAACGGTCCTGGATCCGGGACGTCTTCGCGGGGGAGGTCGGGCTGGGCTACGACTGGACCGACGAGGAGCCCGACGGTGAGCTGCAGGTGCCGCTCGGGGTGACGATGGAGCAGCTGCTTGCCGACTACGCCACAGAGGCGGTGCTGTGCGACGCGGTCGTGGCCCGCTCCTCCCTCGACGACCTCTCGGCGACCCGCGAGATGACCCTGCGCTGGATCCTGCTGCATCTGGTCGAGGAGACGGCGCGGCACCTCGGTCACCTCGATCTGCTCCGCGAGCAGGCGGACGGTGCCGTCGGTGAGGACCCCGGAGCCATCGTGGGCTGACCTGGCGGTCCGTGCGTGACGTCTGCACCGGACTGGCGGCTGTGGCGTGGTGCAGACCTCACACACGCCGTCGGCTGTGGCTTGAGGCCGGGCCAGGGGGCGCCGATGTACCGGGGGACCGCTGACACTCACCCCCGGAGCCACTGTGACGTCCCCCCACCTCGCCGACGTGCTGTCCCTGCCCTCGAGGGCAGAAGCAGCGCTGGTCGCCGCCCGGCTGGTGAGCAACGTCGAGCAGGTCGTGCATGGCCGCCGCCGGGCTGTCGAGGCCGTTATCGGCGCGGTGCTCGCCGGCGGGCACGTGCTCGTCGAGGATGTGCCCGGCAGCGGCAAGACCACGCTCGCCAGGGCCGTGGCCAAGTCCCTCGGCGGGAGCTTCCGCCGGATCCAGGGCACGGCCGACCTGCTGCCGGCCGACATCACGGGCAGCGGCGTCTGGGAGCCTGAGCGACGGGCGTTTTCCTTCGTCCCGGGGCCGGTCTTCGGCAACGTGGTGCTCGTCGACGAGCTCAACCGGACGCCACCGCGGACCCAGTCCGCCTTCATGGAGGCTATGGACGAGGCGGCCGTCACCGTGGACGGGACGCGGCACCCACTGCCTGATCCGTTCGTCGTGCTCGCCACGCAAAACCCGCTCGAGCAGTACGGCACCTACCCGCTGCCCGAAGGCCAGCTCGACCGCTTTGCCGTGACGCTCTCGCTCGGCGCCAACGACGCGGCAACCGAGCGCCGGGTCGTCCGTGAGCAGCTCGACCACGCCACCGTCGGTGAGCTGGAGGCCGTCACAACCCCCTCACAGCTCGTCCAGGTCCGTGCCGAGGTACGTCGCACGCACGTCGCCGACGCCGTCATGGACCACGCCGTCCGGATCGTCGAGGCCACCCGCGAGCATCCGTTGGTCGCGCTCGGTGCGAGTACCCGGGCGGCGCTCGCCCTGGTCCGCTGCGCGCAGTCGCGGGCGTTGCTCGGTGGCCGCGACCACGTCCTGCCCGACGACGTGAAGGCCCTTGCCGCCGTCGTCCTGGGCCACCGCCTTGTCCTGCGGGACGGTGCGTCAGGCATGGCTGCGGGACAGCGGCTGGTGAGCGAGCTGGTCGCCACGCTGCCGGTACCGCTGAGGGCATGACGGCGGGCATGACGGCGGGCCGGACACGGACCAGGGTGTCGGTGCGGCTCACGAAGGCCACCCTGGCGGCGGTGGTCGTCGCAGTGGTCCTTCACCTGCTGACCCGGGTCACCGGCGTCGGCTGGCTTGCCCTCGGCTCGGCAGCGGCGCTTGCTGTGCCCCTGACGTCGCTGGTGATGCGGCCGGCCCTCGGCTCGCTGGAGGTCTACCTCGAGGGCCCGGAGCGGGTGGTAGCCGGGGCATCGATCGAGCAGGTGCTGCACGTGCGCAACGCCAGCCGACGGTCGACGCCCCCGGTCCACTGGGTCGACCGCACCGACGGTCTCGGGCCCATCGAGGTCGAGGTACCCGCTCTGGGACCGGGTCGCAGCACCCAGGTTCCGGTGCTCCGTCCAGCCCTGAGTCGGGGCGTGTACGACGGGGCGTCGGCCCTGCTCTGGACCGCGGCCCCGTTCGGGGCGCTGCGCTGGGAGCGGGCCGTGCCCGGCGGACGTGTGCTGAGGGTGCACCCGGAGACCGACCGTGGGCGGCGCCTGACCGGTGGCGGGATGCGCACGGACCAGCGGACGGCGCCGGTCGCAGGCGCTGGGCTCGAGGTGCTGGGCCTGCGCCCGTGGCGGCCGGGCGACTCGACGCGTGGCGTCTCTGCCCGGGCGAGCGCCCGGCACGGCCGGCCGGTGGTGCTCGAGCGCGAGCGCGAGCTCGCCGCGGGACCGGCGCTGCTGGTGCTCGCCGCCGGTGGCAGCGCTGGGCAGGCCTGGGAGCGGCACGTGTCCACGGTCGCGTCGACCGCGCTGGCCGCGCTGCGGGACGGTCGCCGGGTCACGATGGTCGTCGGCGACGGCGGTCCGGTCGTGCCGCGGACCCTCGACGCGACCGGCGTGCTCGACGTCCTCGCCGGTATCGACCGGGCAGGCGCCTTGTCGGAGGCCGAAGTGAGGCTGGCGATGAAGGCCGTGCACCCGGGTGGGACGGTGTTGTTGCTCGCCGGCGCGTCGGCCGGGATGGGCCTCGGGCCCGGCGCTGGGTGCTGCGTCCACGAGGTGCTCGGTGGCTGACCGCGTCGTCGTACCCCGCGGGATGCTCGCCGGCGTTGCTGCCGGGCTCTGCGGCCAGGTCGCGACCGCCATCGTCGCGATCTTGCCCTGGCCGGTTCTCCCTCTCACCGCCACGCTGTTTGTCGTCGCAGTCTGGCTCGGCCTGCGGGCCTCCGAGCGAGGAGCGCTGCTGCTGCGCCGCGGCGCCACGACCGTCGCTCTCGTCGTCGCCCTTGCGTTCCTCCCCGGCGTGATCGGGGTGGCCGACGTGCAGGCCGTCAAGGGCACCTTGGGGTTGGTCCTGGTCGCCATCCAGGTCTGCCAGGCGGTGAGCTGGCAGGTCGCCCGCGAGCGCCGCAGCGGGTTGTTCATCGCCCTGGGTGTCCTTGTACTCGCGGCGTCCTACTCCCCGGACATCTTCGTCGGGCTGCCCATACTGGTCGGCTGGACCGCCCTGCTGGTGGCCCTTGCGCAACTGCAGGGGGCGCGTCTGTCGCAGGTGCTGCCGGCGGTGTCCGTGGCGCTGGTCCTCGGGCTCGTCGCGTTCCTGGTCGTGCCCACCCCGGTGTCCGCCGGGCTCCGCAGCCGCCTCGCCAAAGGGTCCGCCGACGTCCCTGCCGCCCAGGGGCGCGGGGAGGCCGGAGCGGCCGCCTTCAGCGGTGACAGCCTCGACCTGCGCCGTCGCGGCGCGCTGTCCACCGACCCGGTGGCGGAGGTACCCGCGGACTCGCCGACCCTGTGGCGCGCCACCTCCTATGACGGGTACGACGGCACCCGCTGGACTCGTACGAGCGGGACCCTCACCGATGTCCAGGGGCCGACGTACCGGCTGGCGCAGCCGTCCGCGCAGGCACGCACCGACCGGGTGAGGTTGCGCACCGCTACCGACGGGACGGTCTGGTCGCCGGGACCCATCGATGAGGTCGGCGTCGGCGACGCCCAGCGGCTGATCGATGACGGGCTCGGCGGCTTGCAGCTGCCGGGGCTGACCGGCGGCTACACCGTCACCAGCGAACCGCCGGTGACCGACCTGGCCCGGCTGCGGTCTGCCGCGGGAACTGACCTGCCCGGCTGGCGCGACCTGCCGCGGTCCCTGCCGGACCGGGTGGTGGGCCTGGCCAGGCAGCTGACCGCGGGGACCACCAACCGCTGGGACGCGGCCGAGGCGATCGCGACCTGGCTGCGGGCCAACGGAACCTACCGGCTCGACTCGCCCGTGCCCGCACCCGGCGAGGACGCCGTGGACCGTTTCTTGTTCGTTGACCGGACCGGGTTCTGCGAGCAGTACGCCAGCGCCGAGGCTGTCCTGCTGCGCGCCGTCGGCATCCCGGCCCGGCTCGTGACCGGTCTCGCGTACGGCGTGCCTGCCGCCTCCGGCCAGCGGCTCTACCGCGTTGCGGACCTGCACGCCTGGGTCGAGCTGTGGGTCCAAGGCACCGGCTGGGTCACCTCCGACCCGACTGCCGGTGTTCAGCTTGCAGCGTCCAGCTCGGTGGGTCTACGGGCCCGGGTGGCGCGACAGCTCACCGTGCTGCTCCGGTCGGCGGCGAGCGTGCCGGGTGGCCGGCCGGCACTGGCACTGGTGCTGTTGCTCGCCACCGCGCTGGTGGCCCTGCTCGTGACCCGTCGCGGGGTGCGCAGATCGCGGTCAGAGCGGGGCCGGCGCGACGGCGACGGACCGTTGCTGGCCGCGTTCGAGCGCTTCGACGCCCGGTTGGGGACCGAGGCCCGCCGGCCGGGGGAGTCGCTGCGCGACCTGCGCATCCGGTTGGAGCACGGGACCGGCAACGTGCTGCCCGGCAGCGGTCCGGCCGTTGGCGTGGGGCCGGCGCTGGAGGTGCTGGAGCGCCAGTGCTACGCGCCGACCGGAGCCACCGAGGTCGCTGTCGCCGCGGCCGTCGAGAGCCTCGACCGCTCTTAGAGGGCGGGCGGCGGCAGCAGCAGGTCGTGCTCCATGAGCGCTCCCGGCAGTGTCATCGCGAGCAGCTCCTCGCGCGACAGCCCCATCCCATCCGAGACCAGCCCGGCGAGGGCCTCGACGCAGACCAGGCCGGCGGTGAGCAGCGCTCGGCGACCGGCCTTGTGCGCCAGCTTGTTGGCCTCGGCGCGGTTGGCGGGACGGTCCGGCGGGAGGTAGCTGCGCAGGTCGGTTGCTGCCGGGTCGTGGTCGGGGGCCTCGCGCAGGCAGCTCAGCAGCAGCCAGCGCTGGTTGCGGGGACCGGTGACGGAGACGACAAGTTCGTCGACGCGGGACTGCAGGACGCCGGGCGGCTCGTAGGGGTCGACCTCGAGCAGTAGCTGGGCGGCGACGCAGATGAAGGCCTCCAGGACGTCCTCGCCCTCGACGTCGTCGGCGAGCAGCTGGTCGAGCAGGTCGACGGCATGCTCGTGGGACAGGCCCTCGATAACCGCCGTTCCGACGGCTTGAGCGGCCGACTCGACCGACACCTGGCGCCAGTAGCCAGGGTTGATGCCGGCGCGCGTCCTGATGAAGCGGGCCAGCGTCAGGCAGTGTCGCAAGGCGGCGGCGGCCTGCTCGGCGGGGATCGCCACGCCGGCCCGGGGCCGGTCAGCGAGGAAGGCGCCGAGGGCCGTGACGGGGGCGCTGGCGCGAGAGGACCCGCGGCCGCTGAGCTCGGTGCCGAAGGCCGCCAGAGCTGTCGCTGTCGCCCGCAGCCACGCACCACCGGGGCTGCCCTCGGCCTCGACGCGGGTGGCCAGGTCGGAGGCGAGAACGGGGTCGGCGTCGTCGCTGCCTGCGGCGGCGACGGCAAGGTCGACCCAGAGGGCGGCCAGGCGCTGCTGGCCCGCGTCGTTGACCATCGACAGCCGGCGCAGAACGTCCTCGTCGGGCCGCCCCTCGCCCAGCACGACCCGGGCGAGGCGGGCGATGGCGGACACCCCGGCCTTGAGCGACTCGCCGTGGTCGGGAGCAGTGAGCAGGACGTCCGCGGTGGTGTCGGGATCGTCAGCCTTCGGGTCGTCGGGGCGAAGCCTTTGCGGCAGCTCGGTCAGCAGCCGGGACAGCTCCGGCTCGAACGGTCCGGTCTGCTCCAAGACGGTGGCCACCCCGGCGTCGCCGGCGACCACGACAGCGGTCGACAGCGCCAGGCACAGGCGGGCCCCGAGCTCGGCCGAGAACTCCTTCGGGGCGTAGTCGAAGGCGCGCAGGACCCGGTCGGAGGCCGGCTCGGCCTCGAGGTCACCTCGGTAGTGGGCCAGCACCGCGTTGGCCAGGGTCTGGGCAGGCGACAGGTCAGCGGCGTGCTCGTGCGCGTCGTCGTGGAGCAGCAGGTCGACGTCGTCGGCCAGCCACGGGGTGAGGCGGCCGCGTAGCGCGTCGGCCAGGTCGGTCACGGGCAGCTGGAGCTCGGCGGACAGCCGGTCGCAGTCCACCGGTTCAGCCCAGAAGCCCTCCTCGGGCTCGGCGTCCATCACGGCCAGCAGCACCATCCGCCCGTCATCGCCGGGCTGACCGGGCAGCGCCGCGACGAAGGGCGCGATGGGCAGCTGCCACGACATCGACACGCCGTCGGCGAGGACTCGGACCGTGAGGGTGTCCGACCCAGGTCCGTTGCCGTGGACGTCGACCTTCGCCTCGAGCGCGTCGATCCGGTCCCCCCCACCTGACGGCAGGAAGGTGTAGAGGACGACGGCCGGCTCGAGCGTGTTGGCGCTGTGGGCGTGGAGGACGGCGCCGGCGGCGCAGGCGTAGACGGGCGGGCGGTGCTGCTCGGGCGTGCTCAACAAGCTTCCTCTCGCGATGGCCCGACCATTCTCGCTGATCGACCGCTGCGCCGTGCGTGCGGCTCTGGTCGACATGCCTGCCTAGGGACAGCCCGGCGGACCGCCTACCGTCGTACGTGATGAGGCTTCTGATCGCCCGCTGCACCGTCGACTACGTGGGGCGGCTGACCGCGCACCTGGCCGATGCGGTGCGGCTGCTGATGGTCAAGGCAGCCGGGCCAGTGCTGGTGCACTCCGACACCGGCGGTGACAAGCCGCTGATGTGGATGACGCCACCGTCAGCTGAGGCGCTCGGCAGCGCTCCACAGTGCGGCGATGTGGGAGGCATCGGTGCCGCAGCAGCCGCCCAGGGTGGTGATCGAAGGGACCTTTGTGAGCAGTTCCACGGTCGAGCGACAGAGCAGCTCGCGGTCACCAGTGTCCAGTACGTCCATCACGTCGAGCTCGGCATGGGTGAGCGTTGAGGCATTAGGGCGGAAGACGTGCAGGCGCGCCTGCCACTGGCTGCCGTCGAGGGCCAGTAGGACGTGCGTCGGGTGGGCGCAGTTCACGCCGTACCAGTCCGGGGCAGCCTCCGCGTCCACGGCCTCCACTGCTTGCCGGAGCGAAGTCCCGTCGGGGAGTCGGCCGTCGGTCTCCACCGTGAAAGAAATGCCAATCATCACCCCCACCGACCGGGCGGCTTGGACGATCCCGATGGCCTCTGCCGGCTCGCTGAGCGTCAGCGCGTGCGCCACGTCTGCTCCCGCCTCAGCGAACGACTGGAGCTGCGGCTTGTGGTAGGCCGCCGCCTCGTCGGCACGATGTCCCGCGGCGACATAGCCGTCACCACGGGGACCGATCACCCCTGATACCAGCACCTTGGCCAGGTCAGCGCGAGCGGCCACCCGCCGGAGCAGACCGACCGCCTGCTGGTTGACGCGGTCGAGCGCCGCGGTGTCGTAACCGAGCCGCTCGCCCCAGTCGCGGTTCGCCCGCCACGTCGGCGTCTCCAGAACGAGACCTGCGGCAGCGGAGCGGGCGATCGCCACGTAGTCGTCGTAGTAGCTCTCGAGCACCGCCACCCCGGCGGGGTCCAGGAGCAGGGGGAACGCCGCGAACTCGGGGAGCTCGATTCCCCGGAGAAACAGCAGGTCGGTCTCCAAGCCACCATCAGTGAGCCATTCCAGCATGCGGACCTCCTCGGTATCTTCGGTTCCTTGGTAGCAGTCCGACGCGCTCTTTCCAAGGGGCGGTTCGGCTGCGCAAGGCCGAATGAATGCGGCTGCTTCAGCAGGTGCGCCGTTGGCCGTAGCCTTCTACCTCGTGAGGATGGTCATCGCGCGCTGTTCCGTCGACTACAAGGGACGGCTCGGCACGCATTTGCCAGCGGCCGTGCGCTTGATCCTGTTCAAGGGCGACGGCTCCATCAGCATCCACTCAGAGTCTGGTTACAAACCGCTGAACTGGATGACGCCACCGTGCAGTCTCGCCGTCGGCGAGGGCACCTGGACCCTGACGAACAAAAGCGGTGAGGAGCTGGTCATTACCGTCCACGAGGTGCTGTCCGATGTCGCGCACGAGCTCGGCAACGACCCGGGTTTGGTCAAGGACGGCGTCGAGAAGCAGCTACAGGCATTGCTTGCCGAGCAGACCCACGTGCTGGGGGAGGGCTTCACGCTGGTGCAGCGCGAGTACTTCACCGACATCGGCCCCGTCGACCTGCTGTGCCGTGACGCCGGCGGTGCGCACGTGCTGGTTGAGGTGAAGCGGCATGCCGAGATCGACAGCGTCGAACAGCTCACCCGCTACCTGCAGCGGGTGTCGACGGTGCTGGGCGAGGTACAGGGAGTCCTTGCGGCGCAGAGCTTCAAGCCTCAGGCAAAGGTCCTGGCAGCCGACCGGGGGATCACCTGCGTGCAGGTCGACTACGAGGCGCTCAAGGGCCTGGAGTCGCTTCGACCGACGCTGTTCTGAGTCGTCGTCCTACCCGCGGGTAACCTCCTGGCAACAACCGGTCGCAGCGTGAGGGAGATGTCGTGGCGTTCAGCAGGATCGGGGTCATCGGCCTGGGGACCATGGGCGCCGGCATCGCGGAGGTGCTGGCCCGGTCCGGTGTGGAGGTCGTCGGCGTCGAGGTGGACGACGAGGCGCTCGAGCGCGGCCGCGGCCACATCACGACCTCGACCGCCAAGGCCGTGACGCGTGGCAAGCTGACCGCCGAGGAGCAGCAGGCGCTCGTCGGGCGGATCACGTTCGGCACCGACGTCGCCGCGGTCAAGGACTGCGAGCTCGTCATCGAGGCGATCCCGGAGCGGATGGAGCTCAAGAAGAACCTGTTCGCCCGCCTGGACGCTTTACTGGCCCCCGGGGCGATACTTGCCACCAACACCTCCGCGCTGTCGGTGACCGAGCTCGCCACGACCACCGGCCGGCCCTCGCACGTCGTCGGTCTGCACTGGTTCAACCCGGCCCCGGTCATGGGCCTGGTCGAAGTGGTGAGGACCGTTGTCACTGACCCCGGCGTCGTCACTGCTGTCGAGGAGCTCGTCGGACAGGTCGGCAAACAAAAAGCCACCGCGGGTGACCGCGCGGGCTTCATCGCCAACGCGCTGCTGTTCGGCTACCTCAACAACGCAGTGAAGATGTACGAGTCGCGGTATGCCTCTCGCGAGGACATCGACGCCGCGATGCGCTTCGGCTGTGGCCACCCGATGGGTCCGCTCGCGCTGCTCGACCTGATCGGCCTCGACAGCGCCTACGAGATCCTCGAGACGATGTACCGCCAGTCCCGCGACCACCGGCACGCCCCCGCGCCGCTGCTCAAGCAGTACGTCTCCGCAGGGCTGCTCGGCCGCAAGACCGGCCGCGGTCTCTACA
>JAYUBO010000250.1:0-37012 GCA_043740815.1 Frankiales bacterium
GACGATGGCCAGGGTCGCGCTGGGGGACGAGGTCGCGCAGCGGCTGGGCGCCCGGTGTGTCCTGGTGGTGCTCGGTGAGCGGCCCGGGCTGAGCGCGCCAGCCTTGGCGCCTACCTGACCTGGGACCCCCGACCGGGACGCAAGGACTCCGAGCGCAACTGCGTCTCCAACATCCGGCCCCCGCACGGACTGGCCCTCGACACCGCTGCCCGAATCCTCGCGGGGCTGCTCGTCGGGGCTCGCCTCAGGCAGCTGTCGGGTGTCGCGCTCAAGGACGACAGCCCCTCCCTCGGGACGGCGCAGAACCAGTCAGGCACAACCTCAACCCCAGAAGGACTTGCTTCGGGAGCGCAGCGCTGGCAACGTCCCAGGGACCTCGAGCCGACGGAGAACGCGTGACGACACAGCAGGAGTCCCTGACAGACGAACAACGGCTTCACGAGCTCGGCTATGCGCAAGAGCTCAGGCGCGGGATGGGGTGGTTCTCCAACTTCGCGGTGTCCTTCACCATCATCTCGATTCTCACGGGTGGGATCACGACCTACTACCTCGGCCTGCTCGCCGGCGGTCCCCGCACCATCGTGTGGGGCTGGTTGCTCGTCGGTGGACTCGTCACCCTCATCGGGCTGGCCATCGCCGAGATCTGCTCGAGCTACCCGACGGCTGGGGGGCTCTACTACTGGTCGGCGAAGCTGGCCAAGAGCCATGGGCCGGCGTGGTCGTGGTTCACCGGCTGGTTCAACCTGCTTGGACAGATCGCGGTGACCGCCAGCATCGACTTCGGTCTTGCGACGTTCGTCGGGTTCTTCCTGAAGCTCACGGTCCTGCCCCATTTCGCGGCAAAACCCTGGCAGATCCTACTCATCTTCGGGATTCTGCTGGCCAGCCACGGGGCGCTCAACACGTTCGGCGTCAACCTGGTCGCGCGTCTGAACGACGTGAGCGCGGGTTGGCACGTCATCGGGACCGTCGTCGTCGTGGCTGTGCTGTTCTTCGCCCCGTCGTCGCACCAGCCGCTGTCGCAGGTGTTCGGCGGTTACATCAACTCCACCGGCCTCGACTGGTTTCCCGGCTCGGGGATCTACATCACCCTGGTGGGGTTCGGCTTGGCGGCGTACACGATCACCGGCTTCGACGCCTCTGCGCACATGACGGAGGAGACCCACGACGCGGCCCGCTCAGGCCCCAAGGGCATCGTGATGTCGATCCTGATCTCGGTGATCGCGGGGTTCCTGCTGCTGGTGGCGCTGTGCTGGGCGCTGCCTGGGCCGGTGGGCAGTGGCGCCTACAACACGGTCGCCGGCGGCGGCTCGACAGCTGCGGCGCAGGAGATGCTGACAGTCCTGGGACGGCACACGGCGGAGCTGCTCATTCTCATCTCCATCGTGGCGCAGTTCTTCTGCGGCATGTCCTCCATCACCGCCAACTCGCGGGTCGTTTACGCCTTCGCGCGGGACGGTGCCGTGCCCGGTTCTGCGCTGTGGCACCGCATCAACCCGCGGACGCAAACCCCGACCAACTCCATCTGGTTCGCAGCCGGCTTTGCTTTCCTGCTGGGAATCCCGTCCCTGCTGACCAACAGCACCGGCACCCCCGTCGCGTTCTTCGCCATCGTGTCCGTCGCTGTGGTCTCGTTGGAGATCTCCTACGTGATGCCCGTCCTGCTGCGCCGACTGGCTGGGGACGCCTTCGTCCCCGGACCGTGGCACCTCGGCCGCTGGAGCCCGGTCATCGGCTGGGGTGCGATCATCTGGGTGGGCATCATCAGCCTTCCCTTCCTGCTCCCGCAGTTCACCCTGCACGTCGCGGGGAAGTTCAGCTGGGCGTCGTTCAATTACGCACCGCTCGCTTTCCTGGTCGTCATCGGCTACGCCACGGCGACCTGGTGGCTGTCGGCCCGCAAGTGGTTCACCGGGCCCAAGGTGCAGGGCAGCGCGGAGGAGCTTGCTGCGATTGAGGCCGGCCTGGCCGCGGCTGGTTAGCTCACAGCTGTACGACGGTCCGCGTCGCCGAGGACTCCCGGGCGGCATCGAGGACCCGCAGGACCTGCACCGCCTCGTGCGGGTCCACGGGTACGGCGCTGCCCGTCGTTGCGGTGGCTGCCACGTCCCGGTAGAACGCCGCCCAATCCCCGGGCATGCTCGGGTATGGATGCGCGCCCTCCGGGGTCCACAGCAGCCCATCAGGCTCCGCTGCGGTGGTGGTTCCCGCCCGCTGCGCGTCCTCCTGCCCATCTAGCCCGTCCTTCGACCAGCCGGCTGCCGTCCCCTGCAGCACCAGCCGTGGGCCGGTCCAGGGTGCGCTCATCGACGCCCAGAGATGGGAGCGGGCACCGGAGGCGTGCGTGAGGGCGAGGAAGCAGTCGTCGTCGGCCTGACCGCCTGCTCGGCGGGTGTCTACCTCGGCGTAGACCTCGACCGCGGGCCCGAGCAGGTGCAGGGCCTGGTCCACCACGTGCGACCCGAGGTCCAGCAGGACACCACCGCCGGCGGAGGCGTCCTCCCGCCAGCGGTCGACCACCTGCGGGCGGAAGCGGGTGAAGCGTGACTCGAGCCGGACCACCGCGCCGAGCGTCCCCGACCGCAGCAGGGTGGCCGCCGTGAGGGTGTCGCTGTCCCACCGTCGGTTCTGGAACACGGTCAGGGGGACGCCGCTTCGATCCGACAGGGCCACGAGCGCGAGTGCCTCGACGGTGGTGATCGCCAGTGGCTTGTCGACGACCGTCAGCTTGCCGAGCTGCAGGGAGCGCGTGGCGAGCGGGACGTGCGAGGGGTTGGTGGTGGCGACCACGACGACATCGAACTCGGCGTGACGGTCCCAGAGGACCTCGGCGTTGGGGAGGACCTGCGCAGCCGGCAGGTCGGCCCGGGCCTGCGCCGACCGTTCGGGGTCGCCCGTCACGACGTGCGTGATCTCCAGGTGGGGGACGGCCTGCAGCACGGGTCGGTGGATGATGCGACCGGCCAGGCCGTATCCGAGCAGGGCGACGCGGGTCATTGGTTGCCTCCGGGGAGCAAGACGGCGCACAGGTCGGTCGCCATGGTGTGGAAGAGCTCGTCCAGCGGCAGCAGGGACAGCGTCACGACGTGCCCCGCACGTGGTCCGCGGACGTTCACGAGCAGCGCGCGTGGCCCTCTCACGGCCCCGATTTCGGCGCAGCGCACCGGCCACTGGACGAGCAGCCGGCGGCTCCTGCCGGGGGCGACCTGGCTGGGCAGCTCGAGCGCCCGGGTGCCACCGTCGACCTGGTTGCTGACGAACCGCACCCCGAAGCCACTGGTGTTGACCACGTCGATGTTCACCTGCACGGTCTGGACGTCAGATCCGGGAACGCCTTCCGCGGTACCCACCGCGACAGCCGAGCCCAGCCGAAGGTGCACGCCCCGGGCCTCCGCAGACAGCTCCACCTGACGGTGGTGCCGCAGCAGCAGCAGGACCGCAAAGGTCAGCAGTACCAGGGAGGTCGCGATGGCGGTGAGACGCTTGGTGCGGGCACTCCAGGGCTGACTGGCAGCGGCAATGACCTCGACGAGGGGGCTGTCCGGGCGGGTCGGGTCGATGACCGTGACCACCGGCGGCACCGGCTCAGGCACGGAGCTGCTGGGCGCAACTGTCGAGCACGCGCATCGTCGCGACCGTCTCGGCAACGGGAAGCACGGGGCTTTGGATCAACCCGGCCTCGAGGCACCGGGCGACCTCCTCCAGCTCGCCGACGAAACCGGCCTGCCGGTCCTCGATGAGGTGGTCCTCGGGGGCTGCGCCGTCAACGTCGAGGTGCAAGCTGGTCGGGGCGTAGAACGTCGGCCCGAGCTCGGCGTAGCCTCTCGACCCCATGACGACGGCTCGGGTGGGCACGCGGGAGACCAGCGATATCCCCAGCAGGGCAACCGATCGGTGAGCAAAGCTCAAGCGGATGCTGCACTCGGCGTCGACTCCGGTGGCGTGCAGCGACCCGACCGCCTCGATCCGCTCGGGCTCGCCCAGCAGCAGGCGTGCAAGGTCCACGGCATAGACCCCCAGGTCGAGCAGGGCGCCTCCGCCGAGATCGGGGTTCCACAGGCGGTGCTGCGGATCGTCCGGGGCGACCAACCCCAGAGAGGCCTGCACAGAGCGAATCTCACCCAGCTGGCCACCGGTGACGCTGGCAGCGAGCAGCTGGACGAGTGGGTTGAAGCGCATCCACATGCCCTCCATGAGGAACACGCCGCGCTCGGCGGACAGGGCTGCGAGCCGCTCGGTCTCGTCCAGCCGGTGGGTCATCGGCTTCTCGCACAGGACTGCCTTGCCGGCGTCGAGGGCGATCTGAACGACCTCGGCATGCAGAGCGTGCGGAGTGGCGACGTAGACCGCCTCGACGTCGGGATCGGCGATCAGCTCGGCGTAGGAGCCGTAGCCGGTGCCGCCGAGGTCGGCCGCCAGCGCCCGTGCCCGAGCGAGGTCACGGGAGCCCACCGCCGCGACCCGCATCCGTGGGTGCGCGGCGATCACGCCCCCCACGTCGCGGGCAATCCGGCCGGTAGCGGCCACTCCCCAGCCGAGTGTCATGGCCGGGCCACGTCCAGGTCGCGGGCAGCTGCATAGGCCGCGCGGACGTGCGGCTGGGGGTCGGCCTCGTGCGTAGACGTCAGCGGCAGGTCCCAGTCCGGTGGCGTGTCGGGGCGCAGCGCCCAGGCCGCCTGCCGAGCAGCTCCCCGCGCGACGTACTCCAAGGGCTCAGGAACGACCACGGGTACGCCGAACAGCGCCGGCGCCACAGCCTGGACGGCGAGGGAGCGCGCTCCGCCACCGATGAGCAGGATGCGTCGGGGTGTGATCCCCAGTAACCGCAGCGCATCCACGGCATCTGCCAAGCCGCAGAGCACCCCCTCCACGGCGGCCCGTGCAACGTTGGCGGCTGTCATGGACGCCCGCGTCAGGCCCCGCAGCGTGCCGGTGGCGTCGGGGAGATCCGGCGTTCGCTCTCCGTCGAGGTAGGGCAGCAGAACCAGGCCGGCTGCGCCCGGGCCGGCGGCCAGGGCCAGGTCGTCGAGCCCTGCCAGGTCCGTGCCGAGTAGCTGCGCCGACGCGACGAGGACTCGGGCGGCGTTGAGCGTGGCGACCAGCGGCAGGAACCTGCCGCTGGCGTCGGCGAAACCGGCCACGGTGCCCGAGGGGTCGCTGACCGGCGTGTCGTGGACCGCGAAGGCGGTGCCGCTGGTGCCGATCGACACCACCACGTCGCCGGGTTGGGCGCCCAGCCCGAGGGCGGCGCCCATGTTGTCGCCGGTGCCGGCTGCCACGATGATGCCGTCCCCGGTCTCGCCCGCGACCTCCTGCGGCCCGAGCACCCGGGGCGTCTGCAGCTCGCGGCCGAAGGCTTGGGCCAGCAGGTCCGGGCGGTAGGTGCCGGCCAACGGCGACCAGTAGCCGGTGCCGGAGGCGTCTCCTCGGTCGGTGACCAGCGATGAGCCGGCCAGCAGCCGCGAGGTGAGGTAGTCGTGGGGGAGTACGACGCAGGCCGCCCGTGCCGCCGCAGCGGGGTCGTGCTCCGCCGTCCAGCGCAACTTCGTCACGGTAAAGCTCGCCACCGGTACGACACCGACGGCCGCCGCCCAGGCCGCGGGACCGCCGAGCTCGCGAATGAGGTCGCGGGCGGCGCCGCCAGAGCGGACGTCGTTCCACAGCAGTGCGGGCCGGACGACCTGCCGGTTCTCGTCGAGCAGGACCATCCCATGCTGCTGGCCCGCCACCGACAGTGCGCTCACCCCGTCGAGAAGCCCTGGTGCGCAGGCTATCTCGAAGGCCTCCCACCACCGTTCCGGGTCGACTTCGGTGCCCTCGGGATGGGGCGCCCGCCCTTCCCTCACGACGGCTCCGGTGTCGGCGTCGCACACCACGACCTTGGTCGACTGGGTGGAGGAGTCCACGCCCGCGACGAGGGTCACGAGGGCAGGCCGGTCACGCCGGTGCCCGGAGCAGGTCAGGCAGCCGGCTCAGTGCACCGAGGGGGTCGGAGAGCAACTGGTCGAAGGCGAGCTCCGCTGCGCCGATGGCGATCGAGTCGTCACCAAGGCCGGCCTGCCCGAGCCGGACCTGCTCACCCGGAGCGGACAGCGCCTCTTTCAGGGCTTGGTGCACGATCGGTTGGGTCGCCTGGTAGATGTGGCGTACGGAGCCACCGAACAAGATCAGCTGCGGGTTGAAGATGTTGACCAGGTTCACCACGCCGACGCTGAGCGCGCGGGCGACCTGGCGCATCCCGGCTTGGGGCCAACGCTCACCACCGACGTAGGCGTCAAGCACCTGTTGCAGGGTGGTGCCTGCCGGGGCGCCAGTGGCCAGCAGCACGGCCTCGTCACCGACCTCGGTCTCCCAGCACCCCCGGCGGCCGCATCGGCAGTGGTGCCCGCGGGGGTTGATGCACATGTGGCCGACCTCGCCGCCGTAGCCGCCGTAGCCGCGCATCGCTCGGCCACCCAGGATGATGCCGCCACCGACGCCGACCTCCCCGGACACGTAGACGACATCGGAGAGACCGACAGCCGCTCCGCGCAGGTGCTCGGCCCGCGCTCCGAGGTCGCCGTCGTTGCCCACCTCTATCCGCAGGCGTGAGTCGAGCACCTCGGTGAGCAGGTCACGGATGGGTACGTCGACCCAGCCCAGGTTGGGGGCGAAACGCACCAGGCCGTCGTCGGCGCTGACCACGCCGCAGACCCCGATACCGATGCCGACACAGCGGGCATCCAGCGGAGCTTCGGCGAGGACCTTGGTGGCCAACTGGTCGAGCCGGCGCAGGGTCCGGCGGACGTCGAAATCCTTCGGGGTCTGCCGCAGCTCGTGCCGGTCGAGCACCACGCCCCCCAGCCCGACGCGGACCGCGGTCAGGTGCTCCACGCCGATGTCGAGGGCAAGGACGTAGACCAGCTCGGACTCCGGCTCGACGGTGATGGAGGGTCGACCGGCACCGCCACTCATGACGGGGGCGGACTCGCGGACCAGACCAGCTTGGGCGAGATCCTCTGTGAGCGCTTTCACCGTGCTGCGGTTGAGCCCGGTGAGCAGGGTCAGGTCGGCTCTGGAGGTGGCGCCCCGAACGTGGACGAGCCGGAGCAGGCTGGCGAGGTTGTGCCGACGCACCTCGTCCTGCGTGGCCGGTGCCGGGCGCTCGACCAAGTGAATCGGTCCGCCGGGCCTAGACGCGGCCGGTGGAGGCGGCTCGTCGGCGGGAGATGGCGTCGACGCTTGCAGCGACGAGCAGGACGGCTCCGGTCACCATGTAGACCACCGAGGACTCTTGGTTGAGCAGGCCCATCCCGTTGATGATGATGGTGATGACCAGGCCACCGAGGACGGCGTCGGTCATCTTCCCCTTGCCACCGAACAGGCTGGTGCCGCCGATGACGGCGGCGCCCACGCCGTACAGCAGGGTGTCCGAGCCGCCAGTCTTCGGGGAGATGGAGTTGTCGTAGCTGGCGAGCAGGAAACCGGCGATGGACGCGAGGGTGGAGCAGAGCATGAAGCAGGTGAGCTTGACGCGCTGGACGTTGATACCCGAGCGCCGCGCCGCCTCGGAGTTGCCGCCGACGGCGTAGACGTGCCGGCCGAAGGCCGTCCGGCCGAGCAGGAAGTTCAGGATCACCAGCAAGACGATGAGCAGCAGCACGACCTCGGGGACACCCTTGATGGAGGTGACCGCGGTGTTGCGGCTGCGCTCGCGGCTTAGATAGGCGGTAGCAGCTCCGAGTAGGACAGCCAACACGGCCACCTTGCCGAGCACGACACCGAGGGCGTCGGCCTGCAGGCCCCCCTTGCGACGGGCCGTCGCCCGGCTGAGCGAGACCCCCGCGTAGCCGCCGATGATGGCGGCGAAAAGCAGCCAGCCAGCCCAGAGGGGAAGGTTGTTGTTGTTGAGGGCGAGCAGCGTCTTGTCGCGGATCGAGATGGTGCCGCCTTCACCGATGAGCTTGAGCAGGACACCCTGCAGACCCAGGAAGGCCGCGAGGGTGACGACGAACGAGGGGATCCCGAGCCGGGAGACGAGCAGGCCGATGGCTGCGCCGATCACCGTTCCGGTGACAAGGCCGGCGAGGACCGCGACATACCACGGGTGGCCGTCGCGGGTGAGCTGGATGCCCATGACGGCTGCGGCGGTGCCGGCCGTGTAACCGGCCGACAGGTCGATCTCGCCGAGGAGCAGCACGAAGATCAGACCCATGGCGAGCACGATCAGGGCGGCGCTCTGGTGGATCAGGTTGGCGAAGTTGAAGGAGTTCGTGAAGGTCGAAGGCCGCAAGATCGTGAAGACGACCGTGAGCACGACCAGGCCGAGTACGGCGGGAAGTGCACCGACGTCACCGCCGCGAACGCGGGCGATGTAGTCGGCGATGGCGTCACGAACCGATGGCTCCTGGGTCCCGGTCTGTACCTCATCGGGTGTCAGGACCGCGGTCATGACACCTCCTCCGCGGTGAGTGTGCTGGTATGGCCGGCTGGTCGGGTGGCGAGGCTGTCCGCCGCATTCATGCCGAGGTCGCCGCTACGGCCGGAGGTGATGAGCTCGACGACCTGGTTGCGCGTCACGGCCTCGGAGCGGACCTGGGCGGCCATCCGTCCTAGGTACAGCACCGAGATGTTGTCGGCGACCTCGAAGACGTCGTTGAGGTTGTGGCTGATGAGCACGACGGCGAGGCCGTGGTCTGCGAGGCGGCGGACAAGTTTCAGGACCTGCTCCGTCTGGGCGACACCCAGCGCAGCGGTCGGCTCGTCGAGGATGACGAGCTTGGAGTTCCACAGGACGGAGCGCGCGATGGCGACGGTCTGCCGCTGCCCGCCGGACAGGCTGGCGACCTGCTGCCGGATCGACTTCACGGTGCGGACCGACAGGCTCGCGAGGGTCTCCTTGGCGCGCCGCTCCATGGTGGCCTCGTCGAGGCGGCCGCCCTTGGTCAGCTCACGGCCCAGGAACAGGTTGTGGACGATGTCGAGGTTGTCGCACAGGGCGAGGTCTTGATAGACGACCTCGATGCCGAGCGCGTTGGCCTGTTTGGGGTTGGTGACGGTGACGACGTGCCCATCGAAGGTGTACTGACCGTCGTCGAAGCCGTAAATCCCTGCGATGCCCTTGATGAGGGTGCTCTTGCCGGCTCCGTTGTCGCCGACGAGGGCGGTGACCTGACCCGGGAAGACGTCGAGGTCAACTTCCTGCAGCACCTGGACGGCACCGAAGCTCTTGTTGACACCGCGCAGCGAGAGCAGCGGCTCGACACCGGCCCCTAGCTCGGCCGGGAGGGGGGTCTTGCTCATGCTCGTCATCGCGTCTTCGCCGTCCTGCCTGTTGGTCGCGGGATCACCCCGGCGGTGGTGGAGCGGGTTCCCGCTGGTGGCCCGGGCAAGAACACCCAGGCCACCAGCGAGTTGGTCATGCTAGGAGATGCCAGCCTTCTTGCACGCAGCCGCGAAGTCCGCAGTGCAGACGTCGGCGGCCTTCTGGAAGCCGTCGTCGATGACGGTCTTGACGGTGTCCTTGTAGATCGCGACCGGCACCTCGAGCGCGGACGGGACATCCTTGCCCGTGACGCTGTCCTTCACGGTGGACTTGGCGATGCCCGAGGCATCGGTGCCCTTGATGAGCGCGATCGCCAGCGAGGCGGCAGCGTCCGCTTCGGCCTTGATGGCCTTGTAGACCGTCATGCACTGGTCGCCGGCGAGGATCGCCTGCAGGCCCGCGACGCTCGCGTCCTGACCCGTGACCGGCACCTTGCCGTTGAGCTTGTTGGCCTTGAGGCGGGCGATGATGCCGCCGGCCATCGTGTCGTTGGCCGAGACGACACCGTCGATCTTGCCGCCCTGAGCGGTGTAGAGCTGTTCGAAGGCGGTACCGGCGACGTTGGCGTCCCACTTGCCGGTCTGGTCACCGACGATCTTGTAGTCACCGGAGTCGACCTTGGCCTTGAGTCCGTCGACGTAGCCCTTCTTGAACAGGGCCGCGTTGTTGTCGGTCGGGTCGCCGTCGATGAGGACGAGGTTGGCCTTGGTCTTGCCGGCGTCCGTGAGGCACTTCTCGATCCCGGTGGCCATCAGGCCACCCACGGCGACGTTGTCGAACGAGACGTAGTACGATGCGCCGCCGCCGAGGGTGAGGCGGTCGTAGTCGATCGTCTTGATGCCGGCCGCCTGAGCCTTCTTGAGGCAGGCCGAACCGGAGTCGCTGTCGAGGTTGACGATCAGCAGGACCTTGACGCTCGCGTTGATCATGCCGTCGCAGATGGTGCCGAACTTGGACTTGTCGCCGTTGGCGTTCTGGATGTCGGCGTCGATGCCGGCGGTCTTGAAGGACGCGGCCAGCAGCGGACGGTCGTTGGCCTCCCAGCGCGGGGACGTGGTGGCGTCGGGCAGGATGACCCCCACCTTGCCGGACTTGGCGCCGGCCCCGGCGTTGTCGGTCTTCTTCGTGCTCGAGCTGCCGCAACCGGCGAGCAGCATGGTGAGCGCCGAGGTGCCGGCGATCGCGAGCAAGGTGGTCTTGCGCATGCGCAGTTCCTTTCGTGGCTGGAATCCGCGGACCGTCAGCCCTGATGGCTTGCGCGATACGTCCGCTCCGGAGAGGTCAACGCCCCCGGTCTTTTGTTGTGCGCCACAACATATGGACCTCGTGGCACAGGTCACAAGGTTTCCGGCCAGTTTCTTGATCCCTTATCCGTAACGATCAGGTTACGAGCCAGCGTCCCGGCTCGGAGAGCAGTCGCGCGACTACTGCGCGTGCACCCCCGAGGCTCGCGGCCTCGGCCGCCTGGGCGGCGGGGCGGACGTCCGGTGCTTCCCAGCTGGACCAGAGCAGCCGCTCTTGCAGGCATCCGGTGAGGGTCGGGATCAGCCAGGGCGCCAGGCGGGCGTAGGCACCGCCCAGCACGACCGTACCGACGTCGAGTAGGTGGAGTGCTCCGCCGAGCGCGGTGGCCAGCGCCTCGGCTGCGGCCTCCAGCGCGCTCAGTGTGGCACTGTGGCCGGCTTCCGCGGCAGCCGCCAGCGCGACGCCGTGTGGTGGCCCCTGGGTGGGCGTCAGACCTGCCGCCAAGGTGACTGCCTCCAGGCCGGCAACCATCTCCAGGCAGCCGTGTGCGCCACAGCTACAGCGGGGGCCGGCTGGGTCGACGTTGACGTGGCCGAGCTCGCCGGCCCAGCCGCGGGTGCCGCGGAACACCACCCCGTCCAGGACGATGCCCGCGCCGACGCCGATTTCCCCGGAGACGAACAAGAAGCTGCGCAGCTCAGCGGTGACCTCGCTGCGAGCGGCGTCGTTGGCCTCGTTGTCGATGCTCAGGTCCAGGGCGGCCACCGACGGGTGGCGCCGCAGGGCCGCCAACACATCCACGTCGTACCAGCCGAGGTTGGGGGCGCGGACGAGGCCTCCCTCACGGACCAGCCCAGGCACGGACACGGCGATTCCGGCTACGCGGAGCCCACGCCTGTGGGCCTTCGCCAGCGCGGAGGCGGCAAGTCGCGCCGCGGCCGTCAACACGACGTCGGGTGAACGGCCCCGCTGGTCACCGTCGACGACCTCGCGCAGCACGACCTCGCCGGTCAGATTGGCAACGGTTACCGCCAGGTAGTCGACGTTGATCTCGAGACCGAGGCCTGCGAGACCTCCGGGGGCCAGGGCCAGTCCGATAGCGGGCCGACCGCTGCCCTGGGCGGTCAGCAGCGCCGTCTCGGTCAGCAGGCCACCGGCCAGCAGCAGCTCCACCAGGGTGGAGGACGTGGCGCGGGTCAGTCCGGTGGCGGCAGCGATCTGTGCTCGGGAGACCGGGCTGGCGGCCTCCGAGACGAAGCGCAGCGCCAGTGCCAAGTTGTGGTCACGCAGGGACTGCTGGCGGGCAGGTCGCCCCGGTCCGAGGCTGGTGGTGCTCCTTGACGCTGACATCTGCACAGCATAAGTTCAATGGATCAACAAATGCCGTAGGAGGCTCGAAATGGTGCTGTCGCCCCGCCCCGAGGACAAGTTCACCTTTGGTCTGTGGACCGTCGGCTGGCAGGCCAGGGACCCGTTCGGTGACGCGACGCGGGCGCCCATCGACCCGGTCGAGTCGGTACACCGCCTGGCAGAGCTCGGTGCCTGGGGCGTCACCTTCCACGACGACGACCTCGTGCCCTTCGGCTCCGACGACGCCAGCCGTGACGCGCACCTCAAGCGTTTCCGTGCGGCCCTGGACGAGACCGGGATGGTCGTGCCGATGGTCACGACCAACCTTTTCACCCACCCCGTGTTCAAGGACGGCGCCTTCACCAGCAACGACCGCAGCGTCCGGCGTTACGCGCTTCGCAAGACGATGCGCAACCTGGATCTTGCCGCGGAGCTCGGCGCGTCGACCTACGTCTTCTGGGGTGGCCGGGAGGGCGCGGAGACCGACGCCGCCAAGGACGTGCGGGCCGCACTCGACCGCTACCGCGAGGGCCTGGACCTGCTCGCGCAGTACAGCACCGATCGCGGATATGGACTCCGCTTCGCACTGGAGCCCAAGCCGAACGAGCCGCGCGGGGACATCCTGCTCCCGACCATCGGGCATGCGCTGGCCTTCATCTCGACGCTGGAGCACGCTGAGATGGTCGGTGTGAACCCCGAGGTAGGCCACGAGCAGATGGCGGGCCTGAACGTCATGCACGGGATCAGCCAGGCATTGTGGCAGGGCAAGCTGTTCCACATCGACCTCAACGGGCAGCACGGTCCCAAGTTCGACCAGGACCTGACGTTCGGGCATGGCGACCTGCTCAGTGCGTTCTTCCTCGTCGACCTGCTCGAGAATGGCGGCCCCCAGGGGGATGCGCCGTACTCCGGGCCCCGGCACTTTGACTACAAGCCACTACGGACCGAGGACCTGAGCGGGGTGTGGTCAAGTGCGGCAGACAACATGCGCACCTACCTGCTGCTCAAGGAGCGGGCCACAGCGTTCCGGGCTGACCCCGAGGTCCAGGAGGCCATGGTCGCGAGCAAGGTCGTGGAGCTTGCGACGCCCACCTTGGCTTCGGGTGAGAGCTATGCCGACCTGCTCGCCGACCGCTCCGCGTTCGAGGACTTCGACGCCGACGCGGTGGGCGAGCGGGGTTACGGCTTCGGGCGCCTTGACCAACTGGCCCTCGAGCACCTGATCGGTGCCCGCGGCTGACCTGGAGGCTCGAAGCGGTCAGCCGGTTGCGGCGGCCGTCTTCGGCTGCGCGATGAGGTCTACGGCCACTGCAACGGCCTGCTGACCGTTGGTGCCGGGCACGGTCAGGAGCAGTCGGCTGCCGAGCGGCAGGCCCTTGATGGCGTCGAAGGGAGTCCCGTTTCCGCCGACGCTCACGGGGACGGCGGCTGGCGAACCGTCTGCGAAGGTCGACCCGGCTGTCTTGCCGTCGAAGGTCGTGGCGACGTACTGAACGACGATGAGTCCAGCCGTGACGGCAGCACCGGAGCCCTTGGCCAGCAGGGTGACTACCGGAGCTTTGGGTGCCGCGGCGCCCTTCGCGACCGCAACGGTCGGCACGCCGCCCAGGGGCCCGGCGACGGTCACGCCGCTGGGGCTGACCTTCTGTACGGCGGCCTTCGGGTCACCGGCCACCTTGCTGCCGTAGGAGGCCACGATGTCGACCACGAACACGAGCGTGTCGGTGCCCTTGATGCCGGCCTGGCTGTTGCCTGCGGCGCCGTAGCCCTTGTCCGGCGGGAGCGACATCAGCACGCGGCTGCCGGCCTTCGCGCCCACGAGGACGTCGTCCCAGCCGGTGATGACCTTGCCCTTGCCGATGACGAAACCCGCCACGGTCTTGCGGTCGTAGGAGTTGTCGAAAACCTTGCCGCCCCAGACCTGGCCGAGATAGTCGGCTACCAGCAGATCGCCCTTCTGCACGACCGGACCGGTCCCCTCGCGCAGGACCTGGCTCTTGAGGCCCGCTGGCGCCGTGGGTGTCGGGAAGGTGAACGTCGGCTTGCTGCCGTAGGCCCCCGACACCGCAGGCAACCCGTCCTTCGACGATTGCGACTTCCCGGCGGTGGAGCTCTTGGCGGAGCCGGCCCCACAGCCGCTGAGCACGGCGACGGCAAGCAGCGGGGCGATCAGGACAACAGCAGTGCGACGCACGAAAGGACCTCAAGACGGTGGGAGTCGGTACGACTACTGTGCCCTGTCCGGCTGCGGGCAACCTGTGAGCACGCCTGTCTTGATCGTCACACCCTCGGCCGGCGGGTCGGTTCGCCGAAGTGGGATCATGGGAGTCGAACCAGGGAAGTGAGGCGGCATGAGCGCCAGCGAGGCCAGCAAGAGTGACAGCCCGATCAGGCGCGTCGTCATCGTCGGGTCGGGGTTCGGTGGCCTGTTCGCGGCCAAGGCACTTCGCCGCGCAGACGTCGCTGTGACGCTGATCGCCAAGACCAGCCATCACCTGTTCCAGCCGCTGCTTTACCAGGTGGCGACCGGGATCTTGTCCGAGGGCGAGATCGCACCGGCCACCCGCGAGATCCTGCGCCGACAGAAGAACACGACGGTCCTTCTCGGGGAGGTCGTCGCGGTCGACCTGAGTGCCAAGACCGTCACCCACCAACTCTTCGACCGCACCACGGTCACGCCGTACGACGACCTGATCGTGGCCGCGGGGGCTGGGCAGTCGTACTTCGGCAACGACCACTTCGCGCGCTACGCCCCCGGGATGAAGTCCATCGATGACGCCCTCGAGCTGCGGGGACGCATCTTCGGTGCCTTCGAGCTCGCCGAGCTAGCCACCGAGCCGGCCGAGATCGACAAGCTGCTCACCTTCGTCGTGGTCGGCGCTGGTCCAACCGGCGTCGAGATGGCCGGTCAGATCACCGAGCTGGCCCGGCGCGCCCTGCCCGGTGACTTTCGCAACGTCGACCCGCGTACCGCCCGCGTCGTGCTGCTCGACTTCGCGCCCCAGGTGCTCTCCACCTTTGGGGAGCGGCTGTCGGACGCTGCGGCCAAACACCTACGCGAGATCGACGTCGAGGTGCAGCTGAACGCGATGGTCGTCGGGATGGACAAGGACGGCATTGAAGTCAAGGACCCGGACGGCAAGGTCCGCACCATCCCGTCCTTCTGCAAGATCTGGGCGGCAGGGGTCGCTGCCTCGCCGCTGGGCAGGCAGCTCGCGGACCAGTCCGGGGCCGAGCTGGACCGGGCCGGCCGCATCAAGACCCTGCCTGACCTGACGCTGCCCGGCCATCCCGAGGTGTTCGTGGTCGGCGACATGGCGGCTCTCAACGACTACCCGGGGGTGGCTCAGGTCGCGATCCAGGGAGCGCGGCAGGCCGCCAGGACCATCATGGGCAAGCCCCCGAAACCCTTCGTATACAAGGACAAGGGCTCGATGGCCACGGTCAGCCGCTTCCACGCTGTAGCGAGCGTCAAGGGGCTGCACTTTCACGGCTTCCTGGCCTGGCTGCTGTGGCTGGCCGTGCACATCGTCTACATCGTGGGCTTCAAGAGCCGGGTTACGACGGTCCTGCACTGGGCGGTGAGCTTCCTCGGCCGGGGCCGGTCCGAGCGGGTCGCGACCGAGCAGCAGGTGCTGGCCAGGCTCGCCTTGCAGGAGGTGGGTCGAGACTTCGTCGGCTTGGGGCGCGAGATCCTCACGACGGGGAGCCCCGTCGCCCAGCCGATCGGTAGCAACGCGGCGAACAACGCGTAGTTAGGTGGGACACCTGCCCCCACCACCCTTTTGGCCCTGCTGCCGAAACTCCCCTGCGCCGATGCAAGGGGAGTCAGTCTTGCCGAAGACCTCGTCATCAGGACGTATGAGATGTCGCTTTCCCTGTTGCCCCTCCCGGTGGGGGCGAGCCCCCACTCAGGCACCGACGCTAGGTGCTGCGTGGTCGCGCTGCTCGAGGCGGGGATCCCGCTCAGCCTGTTGCTCGACCTCGCCCAGCCTGACCCACGCTCGCAGGAGCTCTACGCCCTGGAAAGCGGGCGGGATTGAGTGTCAGAGGCGACGCAGGCCGGCGTCGTCGACGACGGCCGTGACCCGCTCCTGCGCCAACGCTGCGGGCAGGTTGCCGGAGGCAAGAAGCACCAGCGCCGCACCAGTGTGAAGCACCCCCAGTGCGGCCTCAAGGCCAGTGGGGCTGCGAAGGTCGAGCTCGGTCAGCACCCGGTCGTTCGCGGACAACGGGTACGACGGGATCGTCGCCGACCGCCCGCCGACCTCGATCCGGGCAGCGCGGGGCCGGCCGGGGAAGTGGTCGCCATACGAGGGGATCTCGACGGCAGCGTCCAGGACCATGGCCGGGACATTCGCGAGCCGGGTCGCGAACGGCGTCAGTGAGCAGGCCAGGACGTCGTCGACGCCGACGTCGAGTGCAGCCTCGGCGGAGCCGGACTCGGTGAAGGCCAGCGCACAGCCGGCCAGGTCTGCGGCGGTGCGGGTGACCACGGCGGTGGCACCGGACGCGACCGTCCCGAGCAGCAGGCACAGCGTCTGCCAGTGCAGGGGCAACAGCAACCCGACCCGCTCGGGACTGGCGAAGCCGTCGACGAGCAGGTTGGCGGTCTTGCTGACCCAGTTGCGGGTCGTCGCGCCGGAGAGCTCGACCCGGGAGGAGCCGTCGAGGTAGGTGAGCAGCGGCTGGGCCGGGTCGCGACGCCCGACGAGCCCACCGGTCATCTCGTGCAGGGGTTGTCCTGCGCCGTCTTGAGCGGGGCAGTCGCTGTGGTCGTGCCGACCGGCGGCGCCGCGCTGGGCTGGGCGGTGGTGACTGTGACCTTCTGGGCCGTCTGGTAGCCGGTGCCAACAACGACCTGCAGGGTGCGGCCGAGGCTGCTGTCGGCTTGCAGCACCGACCCGGGCAGGGCGGCCTGCAGGGTCCGGGCGGAGTCGGCTTTGGTAGCGCCGTAGAAGATCGTTGTCAGGCTCGCGCCGGTGCCCCGGTTGGTGGGGATGTCCACGACCGAGAAGCCCACGGCGGTGAGGTCGGAGGCAGCCTTGCGGCCCATGCCCGGCACGCCCGAGCCGTTGAAGACCGACACCCGGATGTTGGCGGGCGCGACGACGAGCGGCACGGTGGGGGTGGTGGCAGCGCCGCCCTTGGGCGGAGCAACTGGGGTCCCGGGCGCCCTGTCGTCGCGAAGAGCGCCGAACATGGCGGCGGCCTTCGCGTCGTCGAGCAGCACCACGCTGGCACCGTCTCTGCTGCCGTTGGAGTCGGTGATCGGGACCGTGGTGAAGCTGACCCCGCCGGAGCTGAAGTTGCGTAGCCGCAGCGCAAGGTTCTTGATGTCGTTGCCGGACAGGCCCTTGTCGGCCTGCAGCGACGTGGTCGCGACATTGAGGAACCCGTTGAGCTTGAAGGGGTCGAGCAACGTGCCGGCCGACAGCACCTTGCGCACGAGTGAGCCGATGAACTGCTGCTGGCGGGCAATGCGGTCGATGTCACCGAGGGCGAGGCCGTGCCGCTGGCGGACGAAGGCAAGCGCGACGTCACCGCTGATGTGGTGGTTGCCCGCCGACAGGTCGATGCCGGAGTAGTGGTCCTGGGCAGCCTTGGTCAGGCATACGTCGACACCGCCGAGCTTGTTGACCATGCCTTTGAAACCGGTGAAGTCGATCTGCAGGAAGTGGTCGATCCGGATGTTGCTGACATTCTCGATGGTGGCGATCAGCAACGCCGGACCGCCCTCGGAGAAGGCGCTGTTGAGCTTGTTGTGGTGGGCTGCAGTCACCTGACCGGTCTTGGGGTTGGTGTACGCCGGGATCTCGACGTAGGAGTCACGGGGGAAGCTGACGAGCTCGGCCTTCTCGCTGGTGCCGAACAGGTGCACCAGGATCACGGTGTCGGAGCGCTGTCCCGTCACGAAGGTCGCCCCGGCCCCCTGCGTGCCGACGCCGTTGGCGCCCACACGGCTATCGGACCCCACGAGCAGGATGTTCTCGGCGTTGCGGGGAGCTGCCTTGGGCTTGGCGTGACCGCTGATCCCGGGGATCGCGATCCGGTCGATCTGGCCGTTGTAGTGGTTGAACGCGACGTAGAGCCCGCCCGCGACCAGGAGCACCACGACGGCGGTGGTCAGCGCGACCCAGGACAGGACCCGCGCGAACCGCTTTCCCTTCGTGCGACGGGGCCTGGGTCCGCGTGCGGGCGCTGTCGGTCCGGGCGGCACAGCGGGACCGCCACGGGCGGCCTGCCGGGAGGCGTTGGTGACGCGCGCCGGGGGGCCCGTGGCTGCGCGGCGAGGAGTGCCGCGCGGGTCGAGGTGCGGCGGAAGCCCGGAGGACACCGACGGCTGATCGCCGTAGGGGTTTCTCGGGGTCGTCACGTGCAGGGCTCCAGCGTCGCGTCAGTGGTCTCGTGCCCTTAGGACGCCAAAAAAGCGCTTTGGGCTCACTCCAGAGTACGAGACAAGGGGCGAAACACGTCTGAAGGGAACCTGTAGACCGGCCCTGTCGTCGACGACGCCCGGCGACGTGGGCGCGTCTGGAACACTGGCGGGCATGCGCATCCTCGTCACCGGCGGAGCCGGCTTCATCGGCGCCAACTTCGTCCACTGGACCCGACGGCACCGTCCTGAGGTGGAGATCACTGTCCTCGACGCCCTGACCTACGCGAGCGACGGCAGCAGCCTCGCCTCGCTGCGGGAAACGGTTACCTTGGTCCAAGGGGACATCAGCGACGCGGGCCTGGTCGACATGCTGGTCAGCCAGACCGACCTGGTCGTGCACTTCGCCGCCGAGAGCCACAACGACAACTCCCTCGTCGATCCCTCGCCTTTCGTGCAGACCAATGTCATTGGGACGTTCACGATCCTTGAGGCCGTCCGTCGGCACGACGTGCGCCTGCACCACATCTCGACCGACGAGGTCTACGGCGACCTCGAGCTCGACGACCCGTCCCGGTTCACCGAGGACACGCGGTACAACCCAAGCTCGCCGTACAGCAGCACCAAGGCGGCGAGCGACCTGCTGGTACGGGCGTGGGTCCGGTCCTTCGGGGTGAGGGCGACCCTGACGAACTGCTCGAACAACTACGGGCCCTACCAACACGTCGAGAAGTTCATCCCGCGGCAGATCACCAACATCCTCGACGGGGTCGCGCCGAAGCTGTATGGCGACGGCCTGAACGTCCGTGACTGGATCCACGTCGACGACCACAACAGCGCGGTTTGGGCGGTCATCGACAACGGCCGGCTCGGCGAGACCTACCTCATCGGGGCGGACGGCGAGAAGAACAACAAACAGGTCGTGCAGGCGATCCTGGTCGCCCTCGGGCAGCCCGCTGACGCCTACGACCACGTGACCGACCGACCGGGCCACGACATGCGCTACGCCATCGACAGCACCAAGCTTCGGTCCGAGCTGGGCTGGACCCCGGCATACGCCGACTTCGCCACAGGCCTGGCGGCCACGGTTGCGTGGTACCGGGCGAACGAGGGCTGGTGGCGACCGATGAAGGACGCTACCGAGGCGCGTTACGCGGCTGCAGCAGCGCACTGAGCGTCATGACCCCCCAGCGTTGGCGGCGCGACCCTGCCGCGCTGCTCGTGGCGGTGGTGTGCGCGGTCTTCGTCGCGCTCGCCGTCGGACCGTCCCTGGTCGGGGCGCGGGTGTTCGCCAGTGCGGACCTGGCGCTGCAGTACGCGCCGTGGAGTGCTACCCAGCCGGCAGGTGCCAAGCCCGACAACGGGTGTGTCAGCGATCCGGTCGACGGGTTCCTGCCCGCCGCCGCGGAGTTCCGGCGCGAGTTGCTCCATGGGGACATCGCGCAGTGGGATAACCTCGCGTCGGGCGGCGCCCCGCTTGCGGCGGCGCCCAGCTTCGCGACGTACTCGCCGCTGTCGCTGCCCTTGCTCGCGCTGCCGACCTGGCTGGCGCCGGCGTGGATGAAGCTGCTCGAGATGGTCGTCAGCACCGGGGGGGTGTTCCTGTTCCTCCGGCGGCTCAACCTTGCGCGAGCACCGGCGCTGCTCGGTGGGTTGGTGTTCACGACCAGCGGGTTCATGGTGACCTGGACGAACTGGCCGCACACCCGTACGGCCGCCTTCGTGCCGGTCCTGCTCTGGTCGCTGGAGCGCCTGATTCAGCTGCGGACGGCTCGCGCCGTGGTCCCGGTGGCGGTCAGCGTGGCGGCGATGCTGCTCGGCGGCTTCCCTGAGGTGACCGGGTTCGCCCTATACCTCGCGGCGCCCTACGTCCTGTTCCGGGTGCTGACCACCCGCCAGGAGGTGGTCGCGAAAGTCCGGAGCGTGACGCTGGCCGGGGTCGGGGTGGCGCTGGGTGTTTTACTCGTTGCCTTTCAGCTGTTGCCGTTCGCCTCGCAGCTCAGTGGCCTGGACCTGGCTGCGCGTGCCCAAACGTCACGGCAACACCTGCCTCTGCTGTCGCTTGTCACCACGGCACTTCCTAAGGCGTTCGGCAGCTGCCCCGGCCGCGACTACGTCGGTCCGGCGAACGACATCGAGGCGAACGCGTTCATCGGCAGTGCGGTGCTTGTGCTGGTCGTGGTCGGGCTGCTGCGGCGAAGGCGGCCGCAGACGCCCGCCGGGGTCCGGGGCTTCTTCGTGGTCGCCGTCCTGGTGACGGTCGCCCTTGGCTGGGTCGGTGGCCCGCTGCTGGCACTGGCCCAGCATCTACCCGTGTTCCACAACAACCCGGTGCCGCGCATCCGCGTCATCCTGGGCCTGTGCTTGGCGATCCTTGCTGCGTTCGGGTACGACGCCCTGCTGCGCGCCCGGGCCGAGCAGCGGCCTCAGCGCCGGTGGGTGGAGCCGATGGTGTGGCTCGTGCTTGCTGCTGGATCGGTGCCGGTGCTGATCCGACTGCGGAACAACCTGCGGCCGACCGGGCACCTTGCGGTCAGTGACCGCCAGACCCTCTACGCCGCGGTGGCTGCCTTGATCGCGCTGGCCGCGGTCGTGCTGGCCCGCAGCCGGGTGCACCGGCTGGCGATCGGCGCGATCCCTGTCGTGGTTCTCGCGCAGGCCCTGAACGTGGTGCTGCCGTTCTGGCCGCAGATCCCGCGACACGACTTCTACCCGCGGACGCCGGTGCACGACTACCTAGCCGCCCACCTCGGGGGCGAACGGTTCCAGGGCACTGGGCTCACGATGTTGCCCGGTACCAACGTCTACTACGGGTTGCGGAGTCTGGGCGGGCACTCTTTCACCGCATCCACATGGCGGCAGCTTATGCAGGTCGCCGACCCAGAAGCGTTCCGGACCACCTCGTTCAGCACGCTCTCGCCGTCGCTGCTGACGGCCACCTCGCCCGCGCTGGACCGGTTCGCGGTGAAGTACCTCGTGGTGAGCCCGGAGGTGCAGCCGTTCGGCACCGTGGTCTCGCCGGGGGTGGCCACGGGGACGGTGGCGCTGCCTCCTGGCGGTTACCTCGACGTGGCCGTGACCGGAGCGCTGCGCGGCGTCGACCTGCCCGTGACCGACGTCACCGGCGCGGACGGGGACGTGACCGTCCAGGTGCTGAGCAAGGGCAGCGTCGTCGCGTCCTCCGGCCGCCGCCTGCTGCCCACGAGCCGGCCCGGTGAGCTGCCCGTGGCACTTGCGGGGGAAAATCTGCCGACCGGCCCGCTCGTTCTGCGGCTCGGCAACGCGACCTCGGTCCCCCTCGGGCTGGCAGCCGTCGGGGGCGTCCCGGCGGTCCGGCTGGTCCGGCCGGCAGCAGACGGGCTCCGGGTCGCTGAGGCCTCCGTCTCCGGCACGGTATGGGAGCGGACCCACGTGCTGGACCGGGTCCGCTGGGCCTCCAGGGTGTCTCTTGCGGCCCAGGGCCCGGCGAGCCTCAAGGTCGCGGGCATCACGCCCGCGGTGAACGGGCAGGTGGTGCTGGCTTCGAACCCGGCCAAGGCCATCGGGGGAGCGGGGACGGTCCGGACGGTGCACGACGGCCCGGACGCTCTCGAGGTGCGGGTGCAGTCCAAGGGCTCCGGCTACGTCGTTGTCGCCGACGGGTTGCAGGCCAGCTGGCAGGCGACCGTGGACGGCCGCGCCGTGCCCCTGCTCGACGCCGACCACGCGCTGGTCGCCGTGCCCGTCTCGGCCGGCACTCACGTCGTCCGGCTGCGCTACGTCCCGAAGGGTTTGCGGCCTGGCTTGGTGCTGAGCGGGCTAGGTGTGCTGGTGCTGCTGGGTCTGGCCCTCAGAAGGGGCCCGGCTCCGCAACCGGTTGCAGGACCGGCCTGAGTTACTACGTGCGCCTGCAGCGGACAGCAGGCTGGCCGCCAGGTGAGAGTGGCCTCCAGATCCGGGCGTCCGGCCTGCTCGGGTGGTAGGCAAGGGGCTTCCCCCACGCCCGCCGTAGGAGTGCCCTTGCGTCGCCTGCTTGTCATCTCTGCTCTTGTGGGGCTGTTTACCCCGGCCCTGGTGGTACTGCCCGTCGCGGCCGTCCCCGCTCCCCACCTGGCGCACGCCGTATCACCCGGCGTGAGGTCGCTCGACGTGGTCGACGGAGCCGTCACAACGGCCCGTTTCGACACCGTGGGCGCGAGCTGGGACCGGGGAGCGACCGGCACCGTCCAGGTGCGTACCCGCGCCGGCAGGACGTGGTCGCCGTGGCAGTCGCTCGACGCGACCGACGGGGGTCCCGACGCGGGTTCCCGCGATGCGCGCCACGCGTCGGGGCGCACTGTCAGCGAGCCGCTGTTCGCGGGCGTGGCCGACGCGGTGCAGCTGCGGGCCGTCCACGGACGGGTTGCGGGCCTGCGGGCCACCCTGATCGACAGCGGCGCGAGTGCCTTTGACGCAGATCCCAGCGGAGCCGCCTCGGGGCCGGGCCTTGCCAGGGCGAGCACCCCCCAACCGGCGATCTACAGCCGGGCGCAGTGGGGCGCCGACGAGTCGCTCCGCTCGTTGCACGCCGGCTGTTCCGTCCCGGACTACAGCGACACCATCAAGGTCGGCTTCGTGCACCACACCGACACGCCCAATGGCTACTCCGCCGGCCAGGTCCCGTCGATCATCCGTGGGATCTACGCCTACCACGTGACGTCTAACGGCTGGTGCGACATCGGCTACAACTTCCTCGTCGACCGCTTCGGTCGCACCTGGGAGGGCCGGTACGGCGGCACCTCCCGACCCGTCATCGGCGCCCACACCGGAGGATTCAACGCGAACTCGTTTGCCGCCTCCATGATCGGCACCTACACGTCGGTGCAGGCGCCCGCGGCCTCGATCGGCGCGCTGACCCGGCTGTTCGCCTGGAAGCTCGGGCGCACGTTCGCGGACCCGACGTCGACCGCCACCCTCACGTCGGCGGGAGGCCCGAACACCCCCTACGCCGCCGGTGTCAACCACACGTTCGCCGTGGTCAGCGGTCACCGGGACGCCGGCTACACGACCTGCCCCGGCAATGCGCTCTACTCCCAGCTCGGCGGCCTCCGGTCGGCGGTCCGGTCGGCCATCGGTCCCGGTTTCGTCCTGCCCCTCGCGAGCTCCCGCTCCCGCGCCTATGGCGGTCCGGCGGTGACCGTCACCACCCGGGTGATCGCCCCGCTGAGCTGGCGGCTGGACGTCCGCCGGGCGACCGACGGAGTGGTCGTCCGTACCGTCACCGGCGCCGCCAGCACGACCTTGTCCGCGGTGTTCGACCTCAAGGCCGCCACCGGGGCGCCGCTGCCGCCGAGCGGCTACCGGCTGTACCTGAGCGGGTCATCGGGCACCAGGAGTGCCGTCACCTGGAACGCGCCCTTCGACATCACCACCACGGCTAGCTCTCCGCCCCCGCCCGGCACCCCGTCGACCCCGATACCGACCCGCTACACACCCGTCTCACCGTTCCGAGTACTCGACACCAGCACCGGCCTCGGCAGCGCTGACGGGCCGCACCGGCTCCTGAAGGACGGTCGGGTCGAGGTCAAGGTGCTGGGAGTCGGTGGGGTCCCGTCCTCCGGCGTGGCCGCCGTTGCTGTCAACCTGACGGCCGTCTCCAGCGACGGGCCGGACTACCTGAGCGCCTACGCCACCGACAGCCCGTATCAGCGTCTGGGCAACGTGCAGACCCGCACCGGGGACAGCCGGACCTCGCTGGTGGTCACGCGCGTCGGGACCGACGGACACGTCAGCGTCGTCAACGGGGTCCGGCCGGCGCACGCCATACTGGACGTCGTCGGCTATTTCCCGACGACGGGTGGTTGGTCGTACACGCCGCTACGGCCGGTGCGGGTGCTGGACACCGTGGCCAAGAAGGCGCCGCTGGCCGCGGCGCAGGTCCGCCTCGTGCAGATCGCCGGGGTAGGTGGCGTCCCCGCGGACGCCACCGGGGTCGTCGCCAACGTCACCGTCGCGCGGCCGACGCTGACCGGCTACCTCATGGCCTACCGCGCGGGGAGCACCCGGCCCAGTGGGGCGAGCGTGAGCTTCGGCGCGGGGCAGGTCGTGGCCAACCGCGTCATGACGTCGCTCGGCAGCGGGAAGCTGGCGCTGTGGTCCCACCTCGGACCGGTGGACGTAGTGGTCGACGTCGTCGGCTACTACCAGCCCGGCGGCGGCACGACCTACGCGGCGTTGCTCGAGCACGTTCGGGTGCTCGACACGCGGACAGCGATCGGAGTGCCGACCCGTACGCTCGTTGCGGCCGGTTCGACGACGAAGGTGCAGCTGGCGGGGCGCGGTGGGGTCCCGGCCGACGCCACGGCGGTGGCCCTCGTGCTCACGACGAACGGCGCGTTGGTGGGCGGCCACGTCGTGACCTGGTCGGGCACCGGTCCGGTGCCGCAGGCCTCCGACGTCAACGAGGTGCCCGGGGTGGTGGACGCAAACCTCGTCGTGGTCCAGCTGGGCTCCGGGAGCATGAGCGTCTTCAGCTCCCAAACCTCAAACCTGTACGCCGACGTCGTCGGCTACTGGCGCTGACCGCGCCGCGTCGATGACCCGATCCGCACAGCCGGACGGCGTCGCACCCGTCAAGCCGGTCGCTGGGCGAGGGCTACCAGCCCGGTCCCGCGAAGCGGGAATCTCCGCTGAAGCAGCCGGAACGGCGCTGTCCCCACTTGGACAGCCCGAGCAGCCGCGGCGGGTGGCTGGAACAGCCGACCGCTGCCTGCTGTGAGCTCAGCCATGGTGGCGGCATCGAGGTTGGCCGGTGCCCCGCGGCGGGGTACCGGCTGACCGGCCTGACGCAGCCGTCGAGCCCCCAGTACGTGGCGAACGTTCTCCAGTACGTGGCCCAGCCCGGCCCCGTAGACCACCACCTCCGGGTCAACCAGGCCGGCGTTGCGCATCACGTCGGCGAGTACCTCCGGGTCGTAGCGACGGAAGTGCCCGGCCATCGCGTCGCTCGGGCCGTACCGATGCGCAAAGGCCGGGGTCGACACCAGCACCCAACCGCCAGGACGCACCCGCTGAACCCATCCGGTGAGGGCCGCGACGTCGTCCTCGATGTGTTCGATGACCTCGAAGGCGCAGACCAGGTCGAAGGTTCGGTCGGGCTCGACGACGTCCTCCATCATTCCCAGCCGGACCTCTCCCTTACCCAGGGCCTTGATCCGGTCCTGCGCGACAGCGCAGGCGGTCGCGTCGGGCTCGACGCCGAGGTAGTCGGTAGTAGCCGCGATCCGGGTCCCCATTGAGCCTTGCCCGCAGCCGACCTCCAGCACTGTTCGGGCAGCGCGTGGCAACAGCCGGGTCACCACGTCCCATCGCAGCCAGGCGTTGGGGCTGAGGACTGGCAGTGTCATACGGAAGCCTTCCGGGCGAGGGTGTCGTAGAGGGGCGCAACGACCGCCTCGGGGAGGAACTGGTGCTGGGCAAGATCCCATGCGGCCAGCCGCAGCGCCAGCAGCCGTGCAGGGTCGGCGCTCAAGTCGGTCAGCGCTGCGGCGAGGACGTGGGGGTCGCCGGGCCTGACGAGCACGGCAGCGGCTCCTAGTGCCCGGCGCTGCGGCGGAGTGTCGGAGGTAACCAGGCAGCAACCGGCGGCGGCGCCCTGAAAGACCTTGTTGGGCACCACGCGGGTGCCCTTGCCCGCGGCGCTGAAGATGCCCAGACAGACGTCGTGCTCACGCACCAGTAGGGGAAGGTCGCCGGGTTCGACCCAGTCGAGCCAGATGACGTCGGCTTTGCCGGCCAGCTCTCGGGTGCGTTCCAGGTCTTGGCCATGGCCGATCATGGTCACGGTGATGCCGGACCCGAGCAGGGCGAGCGCCTCCCCGATCGCCGGAGCCCCCTGCAGCGGCGTATACAGACCGAAGAACACGACCCGGAGCGGGCCCTCCCGCGGTGTCGGCGGCTCGGCAGCCCATGCCGCAGAGGCACCTACGGGGACGACGAGCCCGTCCGTACCGGCGGGAAGCATCGCAAGGTGCTCGTCGGTGTCGACGACGACGACGTCGGATGCCCAGATCGCGGCGCTGTCCAGGCCCCGGAGCAGCCGTTGCTTCAGGCCTCCGGCGCCCCGGTCGCGGGCGGTGTCGGAGGCGAAGATCAGCATGTCGTGGACGATCAGCGGGCGCCGGAACAGCAGCCTGGCCAGCAGAACGTCGAAGTGGCCCAGGTAGCCGACGAGTACGGCGTCGGGAGTCGGCAGCCGCCGGGACCGGCGGGCCAGCTGCCACCACGTGCGCAGGAGGAGGACGACCAACAGCGGCAGTCTCCACGGCTGCTTGAGCATCCGGACGCGGTCAGCGGTGTCGAGTTCGAGCGGTACGTTGCACACGTCGACGTCGACGCCGCGGGCCCGCAGGCCGTCGAGGAGGATGGCGATGCGAGGGTGGCGAACCGCGTCGAAGCTTCCGAAGGCCTGAACGCGCATGGTCTGACGTTACCCGCGGCGGACCGCGATACTGGGGGCATGACCCGCCGTCGCGTACTCCGGGGGAGCGCGCTCGCCGTGGTTCTTGTGCTTGGCACGCTGGCGGTGGGCAAGAGCGGTGGCAAGCTCCTGAACCACATCGACGAGCTGAGTGTCGCGTCAGTCGTCGGCGCCGGTACCGCGGTCTTGGCGGGGCTGTTCGCGACGATGCTCAGCTGGCGGGCGGTGCTCACCGACCTCGGCTCACCGCTGCCGCTGCCCGCCGCGCTGCGAGTGTTTTTCCTTGGTCAGCTCGGCAAGTACATCCCCGGCTCGGTCTGGCCTGTGCTAGCCCAGATGGAGCTCGGCAAGGAGCATGGCGTTCCCCGTACCCGGTCTGGGACGGTGGGGCTCCTGACCGTCGCGCTGGGCCTGGTCGCAGGGCTCCTGACCGCCGCTGTCACGCTGCCGTTCACCAGTGCCGACGCGCTCGCTCACTATTGGTACGCGTTCCTCGCCGTCCCGGTGCTTGGCATCGGCCTGGTCCCCGCGGTCGGGAACCCGGTCCTGGACAAGCTGCTCCGGCTGGCCCGGCGTGGGGGCCTCGAACAGCGGCTGACGGCACGTGGCATGGCTATGGGCCTCGGCTGGTCGGTGCTGGCCTGGGTGTTCTTCGGACTCCAGGTGTGGCTTCTGGCGCGGACCCTCGGGGCGTCGGGAGCGCTGCCGTTGTCGATCGGGGCGTTCGCCCTCGCCTGGACACTGGGGTTCCTGGTCGTGATCGCCCCCGCTGGCGCCGGCGTCCGAGAAGCGGCGCTCGTGGTGGGGCTGTCGCCGGTGCTCGCCAAGGAGGAAGCGCTGTTGGTAGCGCTCGTCTCCCGCGCCCTGATGAGCCTCGGCGACGCCATCTGGGCCGGGATCGCGGTGGCTGCGGCGCGCCGCCACCGGGTCGCGCTCCCGCAGTAACCTGCGGCCGTGACCTCCGCCCCGCGCGCCCTCATCACCGGCATCACCGGCCAGGACGGCCTCTACCTCGCCGAGCTGCTGCTCGACAAGGGCTACGAGGTGTTCGGCCTGATCCGTGGGCAGAACAATCCCAAGTACGAGCTGGTGCAGTCGACCGTCCCTGGCGTGCAGCTGCTCACCGGGGACCTCACGGACCTCTCGTCGCTGATGCGGGCGCTGCACGCCGCGCAGCCGAGAGAGGTCTACAACCTCGGGGCGATCTCGTTCGTCGCCTACTCCTGGGAGAACGCCCACGTCACCACCGAGGTAACGGCGAAGGGTGTGCTGAACATCCTGGAGGCCACCCGGCTGTACGCCGGGTCCGACCCTGCTGCGGTCCGGTTCTACCAGGCATCCAGCTCGGAGATGTTCGGCAAGGTGCAGCAGGTCCCGCAGCGCGAGGAAACGCTGCTCTGGCCGCGCTCGCCCTACGGCGTGGCCAAGGTCTTCGGGCACTACATGACCATCAACTACCGCGAGTCCTACGGCATGCACGCCTCAAGCGGGATCCTCTTCAACCACGAGTCGCCGCGGCGCGGACCGGAGTTCGTCACCCGCAAGGTGTCGCAGGCGGTTGCCCGAATCTCCCTGGGGTTGCAGGAGACGCTCACCATGGGAAACCTCGAAGCCCGCCGAGACTGGGGCTTCGCCGGCGACTATGTCGACGCGATGTGGCGGATGCTTCAGCAGGACGTCGCGGATGACTATGTCGTGGCGACGGGTGAGACGCACACCATCCGGGAGCTGCTCGACGTCGCGTTCGCGCGGGTCGGTATCGAGGACTGGTCGGGCTACGTGCTGCAGGACCCGGCCTTCATGCGGCCCGCTGAGGTGGACCTGCTGATCGGGGACCCGTCCAAGGCTGCCGACTTGCTCGGCTGGAAGCCCACCGTCGGGTTCGCAGAGCTCGTAGGCCTGATGGTGGACAGCGATCTTGAGCTGCAGCACAAGCTTGCCGACCGTTGACGTCCGCGCTGATCACCGGCATCACCGGTCAGGATGGCGGCTACCTCGCCGAGCAGCTGCTTGCGGGCGGCAGCACCGTACATGGCCTGGTCCATGCCGGTGATCCGGGCGTCAGCGACCTGCTGGCTCGCTGCCCGTCCGTCGAGCTCCACACCGGTGACCTGCTCGACGAGACCTCCCTCGCGGCCGTCGTGGCCGCTACCGAGCCGGACGAGGTCTACAACCTGGCAGGCATCAGCTCGGTGGCGTTCTCCTGGGAGCAGCCAGTCCGCACGGCGGATGTCAGCGCGCTGGGAGCCGCGCGGCTGCTCGAGCAGGTCTGGCAACAGCAGGAGCGCACCGGCCGAGCGGTGCGCTTCGTGCAGGCTTCGTCGGCGGAGGTCTTCGGCAACGCCGAGGTCGCACCCCAGGATGAGTCCACGCCGTTGCGTCCCACCAGCCCGTACGGTGCGGCGAAGGCCTATGCCCACCACCTGGTGGGCGTCTACCGCGGGCGGGGGCTGCACGCGGTCAGCGCGATCCTGTACAACCACGAGTCGCCGCGTCGGCCGGCCACCTTCGTCACCCGCAAGATCACCCAGGGGGCGGCACGGATCGCCCAGGGAGGCGCCTCCGAGTTGGTCCTGGGCAACCTCGACGCCCGCCGGGACTGGGGCTGGGCGCCGGACTACGTCGACGCCCTCGTCCGAGCCGCCCGCCACGTAGACGCATCTGACTACGTGGTCGCCACCGGCCAGGCGCACTCCGTCCGCGACTTCGCGGGGGCGGCGTTCGCCCGGGCCGGGATCGCCGACTGGGAACGGCATGTGCGCGTTGACCCGGCACTGGTCCGACCTGTCGACGCGGCGCTCCAGGTGGGGGACGCGAGCCGGGCCAGGACCCGGCTCGGCTGGGAGCCAACGGTCGACTTCGCCGAGCTGGTCGGTCGGATGGTCGACGCCGACCTCACGACCGAGCCTGGCAGGGCCACTAGCTGAAGGACCTGGCCGGAAACGTCCCCGGCCCCTGGCGCGGTACGCCGTAAACTCGCCTCCCGCTCCGACGCCGGTCGAAGCCAAGCCGATCGAAGGTTGCAGCTGTGCGTCTTGTGGTCCAGGTCCCCTGCCTGAACGAGGAGGAGACGCTCCCGGCCGTGCTCGAGACGATCCCGACCCAGATCCCGGGGATCGACGAGATCATCGTGCTGATCATCGACGACGGATCGAATGACCGAACCGTCGAGGTCGCGCAAGCGCACGGTGTCACGCACTTCGTCCGGCACGCCCGCACCCGAGGCCTTGGCCGGTCCTTCCACGACGGCGTGCAGCGAGCGCTCGAACTCGGCGCAGACATCGTCGTCAACACCGACGGGGACAACCAGTACCCCCAGGAGCGGATCACCGATCTGGTGCAGCCGATCATCGCGGGGACCGCCGACATCGTCATCGCCGACCGTCAGGTGCACCTCGTGGAGCACTTCTCCGGCCCGAAGGTGCTCCTGCAGAAGATCGGCAGCACAATCGTCAACAGGGCCGCAGGCACCGACCTGCCGGACGCAGCGAGCGGCTTTCGGGCGTATTCGCGTGAGTCGCTGATGCTGCTCAACACGATCACCCGCTTTTCCTACTGCATGGAGACGATCATTCAGGCGGGCAACAAGAAGCTGGCCATCAGCAGCGTGCCGATCCGCACCAACGCAAAGACCCGCGAGTCGCGGCTGTTCAAAAGCACCTACCAGCACGTCCTGAAGAGCGCCGGCGCGATCATCCGCGCCTACATCATGTACAAGCCGTATGTGATTTTCAGTGCCTCCGCGCTGTTGTTCGGGGTGCTCGGCCTGCTGCCCTTCGTCCGCTACGCGATCCTTCAGCTCGAGGACAACCCCGGCAGCCACCTGCAGTCGCTGCTCGTGGGCACGGTGCTGCTGGTGATGAGCTTTCTCAGCATGATCATCGGCATTGTGGGTGACTTGTTGCGCACCAACCGGTCGCTCATTGAGGACACCCTCGAGCACACCAAGAAGATGCGCTTCGGCGTCGGTGACACCGCCCCTGAGCCGCTGGAAGGGCGCGAGCTCACCGAACCGTCACCGTCTCGCCCCACCGCGAGCAAGACCGCCTGATCCGCCCCGGTTGCACGACTTCCTTTGGTATTCCTTCCACCTCGTGCCTGTTCGGAGGCAGAAGGCGGGGGTGAACCGCTGCTCGCCAACCGGGTCAAGGACAAGGCGCGGGGTGCCGACGCCTCTGTAGGGACTGCTGTGGTCCGCAGAGCGTTCGGGTTGATGAGAAAGAGGCTGTTGCTGTGAGGCTGCACGCTGACCGTCGTACCTTTCGGATGCTGGCGGGAGTGGCCGCGACCGCGCTGGGCCTCAGTGGCCTCACCGTTGCTGTCACCGCTCGGCCCGCGGCCGCGGCCGTCACGGTGAACGAGGTCTACCCCGTCCAGGCGGGTGGCACCTTCAGCCTCGACGGGCACGGCTGGGGGCACGGCCACGGGCTGTCCCAGTACGGCGCCCAGGGCGGTGCGAGCCTCGGCAAGACCGCCGACCAGATCACCTCGTTCTACTATCCGAACACTGCTAGGGCGACGCTCCCGAACACCTTGATCCGGGTGCTGCTGCAGGCGCGCAGTGAGACCGACAGCCAGCTCTACCCGGCCACGGGGCTCACCGTCACCGACCTCGCCAGCGGCACGAAGGCGACGCTCCCCTCCGGCCCGACCCGCTGGCGGGCCGTCACCGACGCGGCCGGACTGCACGTGCAGTCCTACAGCGGCTCCTGGGCACCCTTGGCCCTCGGCGGCAAGACGGTGGTCACCGGTCCCATTCAGTTCGGCGGCCCCCCCTCGTTGCGCCTCGGCGCGGCAGACGGCAGCAGCCGCGAGTACCGGGGGGCGCTGCGCGTCGTCCGTCTCAGCGCCACCGCGGTCGAGAGCATCAACGTGCTCCCGCTCGACAGCTACCTCATGGGCGTCGTCCCGCGTGAGTCCTCTTCGTCGTGGATGCCCGCAGCCCTGCAGGCGCAGTCGATCGCGGCTCGCAGCTACAGCGCCTACAAGCGCGCGCACGCCCCCAGCACCCAGGCCTTCGACATCTGCGACACCACGATGTGCCAGGTGTACGGCGGGGTCTCCTCCTACAGCGCCAGCGGCATACGGACCGTGCTCGAGGCGACCAGCACCAACGACGCCGTCCGGCAGACCGCGGGCGTGGTGCGGACCTACCAGGGCCAGCCGATCTTCGCGGAGTTCTGTTCCAGCAACGGCGGCTGGTCGACCGACGGAGGCCAGCCCTACCTCGTCGCGCAGCGCGACGACTGGGACGGTGCCGTGTATAGCACCGTCCACAGCTGGACCGCGACGGTCACCGCTGCGCAGCTGCAGGCCCGCTTCCCCAGCGTCGGCACCCTCAAGAGCCTGCGCATCACGGGCCGTGACGGCAACGGCGAGTGGGGTGGCCGGGTCAAGACGGTCGTGCTGGAGGGTGTCAACAGCGCTGGGGCCGCGACGTCGGTGACCACCACCGGCGCGGGGGTCTACTACGCGCACACCTGGCCGGCCAGCAGCGACGGGCTGCGCGGCACCTGGTGGACGGTCCGGGCGCCCCTGAATAACGTCTTGGTCAGCCAGAGCGTGGCCCCTTCCCTTGTCCGGTCGCCCGGGGTGAGCAGGGGTGCCCTGTCGGTGATGTTGAGGAACACCGGCTCCGCCACCTGGACGATGAGCGCGATGAAGATGGTCCTCTCCTCGTCTCCGGGTAGTGCGGACCCGCTCGTCGGAGGTAGCACTGCCCCAGGGCGGTACGCCGGAACAGCGTCGACGGTCGGCCCCGGCCAGACCGCGGTCTTCGGGTTCGCCCTCACCGGTGACGGGGTTGCTCCCGGCGTGCAGGCCCGATCCTACCGGCTCAGTGACTCCTCGGGGCACGTCTTCGGGGCGACCGCGACCTTCCGGGTCCCGGTAGCCGCCCCTGCGTTCGTCGGCGCCAGCGTCGGCCCCCCGGTCAGCCTGGCCGCCCGTCCCGCCGCAGTGGCCTCCGACCAGCCGGGACCGGTCTTCGCGGACGGTCACACGGTCGTGGTACCCGTTGTGGGAAGCACCGCGTTGAGGCTGTCGGTCAAGAACGGTGGCAACGTCGCGTGGCCGACGTCCGGTGTGCGCCTCGGCGTCTCCGGTCCCCGAGCCCCGGTCGACGGCGGCACCAGCCCCTCGGTCGGGCCGGAGTGGCTCAGCAAGGGCCGCCCGGTGGCCCTTGGCGGATCCTCGGCCGTCGCGCCCGGTGGCACCGGCACGTTCGACGTCACCCTGCACGGCAACGGCCATCCGCTCGGCGTCAGCAACGAGATCTTCGAACCGGTGTGGGACGGCCAGCACTGGATCGACGGCGCCGTCAGGCGCCTCGCCGTCGTACGCGTCGACCCGTCCCGGGCCCGGCAGGCCGTGATCGAGGTTGCCCCCAGGGCGCTGAGCCTGCTGAACGCCCCGACCGGCACCGCTACGGTCCGGCTCCGGCTGCGCAACGTCGGCGGGGGCGCCTGGGACGTCGGCTACGAGGCCCTCGCCGCGACCGCCACCCCCCTCGCCACCTCCGCCTGGACCGGAGCCGGCACCCCGCCGGCGCTGGCCGCCAACATCAGCCGGCCTGGCCACGCGAAGGTCTACCCCGGCGAGGTGGGGGAGTGGCAGGTTCCTCTCTCGGCCGCGCAGAAAGCCGCAGGGACCTACAACATCACCCTCCAGCCGCAGGGACCGACCGGTCGCTACGGGCCGGCGACGACCTTCACGGTGCAGGTGACCAGTGCCGTCTTCACGGGCACGCTCGTCCGAGTCGCCCCTGTTGCTTCGGTTCCCAGCATGGGGACCGGCCTCACCTGGTTCGACATCAAGAACACCGGCAATGTCGCCTGGCCCCTCAACGCCGCCATCCAGTCAGCAGTCCTGACCCGGGGCGGCTCGCCGTCGGTGACCCGTAGCTGGCTCACTGTCTCTCGTCCGTCCGCGCTGCGCAGCAACCTCAGCCGTCCGGGAACCAACCTCCTGGCCCCTGGGGAGATCGGCCGCTTCGCCTTTGCCCTGGGTGGCAACGGGCGCACGCCACGGACCGGGTCGGAGCGCTTTGGAGTCGTATGGCAGGGCTGGCTGCCGCTGCCCGGTATAGCGCCGCCCTTGCCCTACCGCGTGATCTGAGCGGTGGCCCGAGCTCGGTCTGGGAGACTGCCCCGCATGACTGTTGCGATGCTCATCACCGGGGTGAAAGGACAGCTCGGCAGCGAGCTGTCGCGGCGCGCCCTGCGTGCCTCCGACATCCCGTTCGCCCGGGGCATCGACCTGCCCGAGGTCGACCTCACGGACCCGTTCGCGGTCCGCGACACGGTCGAGGAGTGGGCCAGGGTCGTCCGTAGTGACTCGGCGAGCCACCGGCTGGTCGTCGTCAACCCGGCGGCGTACACCGCCGTCGACAAGGCGGAGCAGGACGAGGAGACCGCCTACGCGGTCAACGCGGCCGCCCCGGCGTTGCTCGCGGCCGCCTGCGGGTCGGTCGGCGCCCGCCTCGTGCAGATCAGCACCGACTACGTCTTCCCCGGGGACGGCACCGTCCCCTACGAGCCCGAGGACCCCAAGGGGCCGACCAACGCCTACGGGCGTACCAAGCTCGCCGGTGAGCGGGCGGTGCGCGAGATCCTCCCGAACGCCTCCTACGTCGTGCGGACCGCCTGGCTGTACGGTGCCGGCGGACCCAACTTCGTCAAGACGATGGCCAGGCTCGAGCGCGAGCGGGAGACGCTCACCGTCATCACCGACCAGGTCGGCTCACCGACGTGGGCCGGTGATCTGGCACAGGGCCTGCTGGCCCTGGCCCGCTCGGAGGTCCCCGCCGGCGCGTATCACGCCACCAACCAGGGCGCGACGTCCTGGAACGGTTTTGCCAAGGCAGTCTTCGAGGAGCTCGGCGCGGACCCGGTAAGAGTGTTGCCCACGGACTCGGCCAGCTTCGTGACCGCAGCCACCCGCCCGTCGTACTCGGTGCTATCGCCAGCTGCTTGGGACGGCGCGGGGTTGCCGCCGTTCCCGGGCTGGCGCGAGGCCCTTGCCGAGGCCTTTCGCGTCGAAGGCGAGGCCTTGAGGGCCGGTTGACGTCCGGGTCGCCCGCTGGGCCTTTCGGCGGCCGAGGCCGCACCAGGAGGTCCGGCAAGCACACCGACCAGTACGGAGCGGCGCGTCAGGAAACGGTCAGCTGCCGGCAGGTGAGCAGCGGATTGCTGGTCCCTGCGCCGGCGTTGATCGCGTAGACGCACACGTTGTGGCCACCCTTGGGCAGCGCCGTGGTGGTGGTGTAGAGGAAGCCGTGCCCGGGGCCGTAGACGGGAAAGATGCGGGCAATGTCGGGGCGGAGCAGGCGGGCAGCACTGCTGCCGAACAGCATTCCGTCGATCCGCACGTGCACACTGATCGGTGACCTCGTGTCGGGGTCGAGGGCCCAGCCCTGGACGGTGACCTTGCCCGCGCTGACGTGGACGGCGTCGAACGCCCCTCGCGGCTCGTGACTGACCGCGATGCTGCGACACATCGCCTTGGCAGCCAGACCGGTGCCGATGTTCGTGACGGTCAGGCAGAGCGTGTGGCTGCCCTCCGTCGTCGGAACCGGCAGCACGGTGCTGAATCCGTGCGCGGAGCCGTCGATCGGGTAGACCCGGCCGACGTCGGCGCGGCTGAGGCCTGCCTGAAAGGCGGGAACAGGGACGCCGTCCAGGCTGCCCGTCACGGTCGCGGGGCCGGCCTGGTCGGGCTCGATCGCCCAGCCCTTGACCGCGAGGCCGTCGGGGGTTTGCAGCAGCGAGTCGAAGCTGCCGAACGGGCTGTGCCGAATGATGCCCATCGTGCAGCCCAAGGACGTGTCGGCGCCGGCGTCGACGTTGAGCGCGACTGCGCAGAAGGAGTGGTTGCCAACGGGAACGGCGGCCAGGTCGGCGGTGCCGGCGTAGCCGCGGTCATTTCCATACGTCGGGTGCCGGAGGCCGACGTCGGGGCGGGCGCCGGAGGCGGACAGGGTCGACAAGGGGTGGCCGTCGACGGTGAGCGCCACGTGGATCACGGCGGCGCTGTCGGGGTCGAAGGCCCAGCCGGAGGAGACCAGGGAACCCGGGGCGAGCCGGAGCGTGTCCGCGTGCCCCAACGGCGAGTGGCGAACGGACACGGTCTTGCAGCCGATACTCGGGTTGGACGTCCCCAGACCGACGTTGATCGCGTACGCGCAGACCGAGTGGGTGCCGTCCGCGAGCATCAGGGCGGTGGAAAAGCCGAGCTCAGGCCCCACCCCGGGATAGGCCATCTCGATGTCGGGACGAGAGCCACCCGCGATGGGCGCCGCCGTGAGGGTGCCGTCCACGTAGAGGTGCACCCGGATCGGGTCCGGGGTGTCTGCGTCGATCGCCCAACCCCGCACCGAGACGGTGCCCGGAATCCCGAAGGTGCTGGTCTCGAGCAGTCCGAACGGCACGTGTGGCTTCGGGAAAAGTGCGAGCCAGTCGTTGTTGTCGACGACCCCGTCGGCGCTGAGCTTCTGGCTGGTCTGGAAATCCTTGACCGCGACGGCCGTGTTCGGGCCGAAGTCGCCGTCGACGGTAATCGCCAGCGCCTGCTGTACGACCTTGGTGGCTGCCTGGTCGGTGCTGCCCTGCTGGAGCACCGTCGCCCCGTAGGTCGCCAGCACCAGCAGGTTGGCCGGTAACCGAGCGGGGCTGACCGGCAACCCGCCAGAGGGGCCGTTGTCGACGGGGGCGACCCTGCCGGACCACCAGGACGTGACCTGCTCGGCACCGTTCCAGCCGAACGAGAAGTGGACGTGGTCGGTGTGCGCGCTGTCGCCGACGTAGGCCTGCCAGCCCCGGTCTGCTTGGTAGGACTTCCAGATCTGCCTGTTCCAGATCATATACATGATCCCGAGCCGGCGGAGCCGGGCAGCCTTGTTGCCGCTGGCGTCCGCGGCGAGCAGCCAGCTCAGGACGGCGTTCACCTCAGCGACCTGGTGGGCGTTGGTGACCGAGACGCCCCAGTCGAAGGCGCGGCCCTCCTTGTGCTCGCTCTGGCCGCCGATGTTGCAGTCCTTCACGATTCCGAGGCTGGTCGAGTCGGTGTACGTGGCAAGCAGCAGGGTGCTGAAAGCGCGCACACCCGGCTTGGCGACCGGGTCGCAGGTGTTCTGGCCGACGTAGGGCTGGAGCGCCTCTATCCCAGCCGGCAGCCTCGCGGGGGTCGCCGGCACGGGCACTCCCGCCGCTGAGACGGGGCCGCTGGACAGCGCAAGGCAGGCAGTCACACCCGTCGTGAGGAGCGCCTGAGCCCCCGCGAGGCGTCGTAGACGTCGTGCTGA
>JAYUBO010000251.1:0-27718 GCA_043740815.1 Frankiales bacterium
GTCGACGAGTACGTCCAGCTGCTGGAGCCCGTGCTGCTCGGTGGCGCTGGCGTCGGCCGCGGTCGGCAGCTCGGCCGGCTGGCTGGTGGTGTTGCTCAGGTTCACCGTCACCGTTCCCGCCGAGGGGATACGGCCTCCGTCGAGGATCGACGTACCAGCTGTGCCGGTGAAGGTGACCTTGACCGACAGAGGCAGGTGCTGGGCCTCGATGAGCGGGTCGAGGGTGAGGCGGGCCGCGAGGTCGCGCCGACCGGCGGAGAAGCCCTGCCAGACGACCGCGCCACGACGCGTCACCGGGGGAGGCTCCTGAGACAGGCTGACCGCGGACCGGGCGGGGCCACGCTCGCGTACGGCGTAGTCGCCCGCGCCCGTCAGCTCGAGCCGCTGGTCGGCCATCACGGTCCGGACGCTCCCGTCTGCGCCGAGGCCTACGCGCACGATCTCGGCATTGCCCATAGGACCAGGTACGTCGGACCTCAGAAACCGGTCCGGTCGACCGCCCACAGCGGTGATCAGGCTGGCCTGCTGTACCCGCGCCACCTGGGGTGTCGGCAACTCGATCGTGCCCCCCGCAGGGGGTACGGCGAGCGCGCCCACCAGGAGGGGGACCGCCAACGTGAGTACACACCGAGGCTAGGGCGGGGGACTGTGTGGCGTGGGTCTCGCAGGTCCGACCAAGGTTCACCAGGCGCCCCGGCAGGGGTAGGGCATGCTGACCGGCGCACATCGACGTGCACGCAACCCCAGCGACGACCTGAGCAACAAGGAGCCCGAACCGTGGACCTCGACGCCATCCGTGCCGACCTCGAGCAGATCGTGCGGGAAAGCGACGCCACCATTGCCGTGGCCGAAGCCGACGAGGCCGAGGAGGCCGAGTCGCCGATCGACCCGGACCACAACCCCGAAGACATCGCCAGCGAGACCAGCGAGGCTGACCGCGAGGAGGCCCTCGTCGAGATGGCCGTCGTCCGCAAGGCCGATGCAGAGAGCGCCCTGTCCCGCCTAGACAACGGCGTGTACGGCGTGTGCGTCGACTGCGGCGAGAAGATCACCGAAGCGCGCCTGGAGTACCGCCCCGAGGCGGCCCGCTGCCTTGCCTGCCAGGAGAAGTTCGAGGACGCCCAAGGGTGACCCACGCAGCGTCAGGCGTGCTTGGCCGCGCTCGCGACCAGGTGGATGCCGACGGCCTCACCGGCGCGGTCCTCCGACAGGCGCAGCTCGGTGCGTACCAGGCTGCGCAGGGAGTTCCCGGCGGCCAACGCGTGCTCTACCGAGGCGGGTGTGAGCACGGATCGGGGTCTCACCCAGTCCACAACGAGGCCCGCGTCTGACAAAAGCGCACTGAGCTCTTCGGGCCAGAAGCAGCGGCTGATCGTGCCGTCCTCGGCGGGCACGAGCACGACATCGGCTGACGGCACGTCGGCGAGCTCGGCCCACCGACCCAGGTCAGCCAGGCGGGCCAGGCCGGTCAGTAGCGAGTCGACCACGAGCAGCAACCGGCCCCCGGGGCGAAGGACTCGCACGAGGTCCCGTACGGCCTCTTCGGTAGCCAGCGAGGTCGAGAGCACCCGGGACTCGGCCACGACCGCGTCGACCGACGACTCCTGCAACCAGGTCAGCGAGCGCGGGTCGGCGTTCACGGTCAGCGCCCCGCCGAGGGGGGAACTGTCGACCCGCAGGACTCGGTGGCCGGCATCGCGCAGCTGCCGGGCTCGTCGGTTGTCGTGCCCGGAGAGCTCGAGGACCCGGATCGGCCGTCGCGGCAACCAGGCGGCTAGCTGGGCTGCGGCGACGTGCTCGTAGAACGCCCAATATGCCGACTCCTGGGTCGGCACGGCACACGGAGCCGATCTGGCCACGACAGGTTCGCCCATGGGCTGCTCCTACCCTTTCCCGGGTGAGTGTTACCCCCGCCGACACAACCGACGTCGAGACCAGCGTCGGACTCGCGCGGGTGCACCTGCACCGTGGGGGACGGCCATTGCTCGTCCTCGGCCACGGTGCGGGAGGAGGGATCGATGCTCCCGACCTGGAGGCGGCCGCTTCCGCCGCCGCGAGCCTCGGCTGGAGTGTCGCCCTCGTCGAGCAGCCCTGGCGGGTTCGGGACCGCAGGATTGCGGAGGCTCCCAAGCGCTTAGACGCAGCGTGGCTGGACGTCCTCGCGACGCTCGACGGCACGCCGCTGGTCACCGGAGGGCGCAGTGCCGGAGCGCGGGTGGCCTGCCGCACCGCGGCGCAGGTCGGCGCCGACGCGGTCGTGTGCCTCGCCTTCCCGCTGTGCCCACCGGGCCGCCCGGAGCGGTCACGGCTGCCGGAGTTAGAGGGGGTTGGCGTACCGGTGCTCGTGGTGCAGGGGAGCAGGGACCCCTTCGGGGTACCGCCTGGCGCGCACGTCATCGACGGTGCCGACCACGCCCTGAACATCCCTGGCGTCGCGGCCGCGGTACGGGCGTTCCTTGTGGGGCAGACTCAGACGCTGACGTAGACCTCGGTGGCGACGATCCGCTCGAGCGTGACGGTGTTGCCCTCGACGTCGAGCACCACGACGTCGTCGTGGAGGCCGCTGACGTTGACCCGCTGGCCAGGGAGCAGCCTTCCCACCTCGAGCTCCAGCATGTGATCGACCTGGGTCTGCAGGTGCTCGTCGATGCGGCGGACCACGCACGACGTACCGATCGGGACGCTCGCGAGGGTCTGCAGCGGACCGGGGTCGACGAGGTTGGCCGAGCCGGGGATCGGGTTGCCGTGCGGGCAGGCGCCGGGATCGCCAAGGAGCTCGACGAGGTGCCTCTCGAGGTTGTCGCTGATGGCGTGCTCGAGGCGGCAGGCCTCCTCGTGTACTTGGCTCCAGGGGACCTTCAGGACGTCGACGAGCAGCAGCTCGGCAAGTCGATGACGGCGCAGCATCGCCGTCGCGTAGGCCCGGCCGGTGTCGCTGAGGTGCAGCACCCGGTCGGCGTCGAGGGTGAGGTAGCCCTCGCGCTCGAGGCGCTTCACGGTCTCGCTGACTGCCGGCGCGCTGACCCCGAGCCGCTGGACAAGGCGTGCGCGCATGGGCGGGATGCCCGACTCCTCCAGCTCCAGGATCGTCTCCAGGTACTGCTCGACCGCGGGGTGGTGGCCGGCGGAGGGGCCCATGCCCTGGGAGGAGCTGTGGGAAGCACCGTGTGTTGCGCCATGGGCCACCGAGCTGCGCTCCGTGTGCATAGCTCCTGCCATGCAGGCGAGCCTACGTGCCTAGGCCGGAATGCCGCGGTCATGCACACGCGTTGACGTCGCCAGAGGCCACGGTGACACGGCCAGCGGAACGACGCAGAAGAGAGGTCCTGGCGATGAGCTCGAGTGGCTGCCTGGAGCGACCCGCGGTCGACCCGCGGTCCCTGGCACCCTGGCCGGGTGCGGCAGAGCTGCCTTCGATTCTCCCCTTCGAGCCGCGGGTCGTAGAGTTGGTGCCTCAGAAGGAGGTGGTCACGGTCAGCAGCAACGAGGAGACCAGCGAGGCGCGTACGGCGCGCTTCGAGCGCGACGCGCTGCCCTTCCTCGACCAGCTCTACTCGGCGGCGCTGCGGATGACACGCAACCCGGCTGACGCTGAGGACCTGGTCCAGGAAACGTTCGTCAAAGCTTTCGCCGCATTCCACCAGTTCGAGGAAGGCACCAACCTCAAGGCCTGGCTGTACCGAATCCTCACCAACACCTTCATCAACAGCTACCGCAAGAAGCAACGCCAGCCGTTGCAGTCTCCGACCGAACAGATCGAGGACTGGCAGCTGGCCGCCGCCGAGGCGCACACCTCGACCGGCCTGCGGAGCGCCGAGATGGAGGCGCTCGACCACCTTCCCGACTCCGACGTCAAGGAAGCGCTGCAGAAGTTGCCCGAGGACTTCCGCATGGCGGTCTACCTCGCCGACGTCGAAGGCTTCTCCTACAAGGAGATCGCCGAGATCATGGGGACCCCCATCGGCACGGTCATGTCGCGCCTGCACCGTGGTCGCAGGGGTCTGCGGACCATGCTCGCCGACTACGCCGTCGATCGTGGACTGGTGAAGGCGTCCTCAGAGGGAGGCGCATCGTGAGCTGCGGTGAACCGCACGAAACTGACTGCAGCGAAGTCCTCGAGAAGGTCTACCTCTACCTCGACGGCGAGGACGGAGACGAGGACCACGGCCACATCCGCCTCCACCTCGACGAGTGCGCGCCCTGCCTGCGGCAGTACGGCCTCGAACAGGCGGTGAAGGCTCTGGTGGCCCGATCGTGCGCGGAGCACGCCCCCAGTGACCTGCGGGAGCGAGTTCTGCTGCGCATCAAGCAGGTTCGGATCGAGATCGACCACGTGGAGTTCCGCGCGGAGTGATGGGCGCAAGGGCGCCGCGCCACCTGAGGCGGCCGCTCCGGACTAGCCTGCAGCCATGACGTGGCTGGTGACGGGCGGGGCGGGGTACATCGGCGCACACGTGGTCCGGGCAATGCTGGACGACGGTCAGCGGGTGGTCGTCCTGGACGATCTCTCGACGGGTGCGTCGGAGCGGGTCGACCCCCGGGCCCGCTTCGTGCACGGCTCCCTGCTCCACCCAGCGGCCCTGGCCGACGCGATGGCTGGCGTCTCCGGGGTCGTACACATCGCCGCCAAGAAGCAGGTCGGCGAGTCGGTCGCGGAGCCGTTGCACTACTACCGGCAGAACCTCGACGGCCTGCTCGCCTTGGTGGAGGCGTGCCGCGATGGCGGCGTCGACCAGTTCGTCTTTTCCTCCAGCGCTGCCACCTACGGCATGCCCGACGTCGAGCTCGTCACGGAGGACACCGCGACCCGGCCCCTGAGCCCGTACGGCGAGACCAAGCTCGTGGGCGAGTGGCTGCTGCACGACTGCGCCGTCGCCTTCGGGTTGCGGTGTATGTCGATGCGTTACTTCAACGTGGCCGGGGCGGGCACTCCGGAGCTCGGTGATCCCGGCATCTTCAACCTGATCCCGATGGTGTTCCAGTCGTTGGCCAAGGGGGAGCGGCCGCGGGTCAATGGCAACGACTACCCCACCCCCGACGGCACCTGCGTCCGCGACTACGTGCACGTCGCCGATGTCGCCGACGCCCATCTGGCGGCCGCTCGGGCTCTCGACCGTGGCGGCGAGGGTGCGACCTACAACATCGGTCGCGGCACGGGCAGCAGCGTGCTCGAGGTGCTTTCGGTCATCGGTGAGGTCACCGGCCTCGACGTCAGCCACGAGGTGCGCGCTCGACGCGACGGCGACCCTGCGCGGGTCGTCGCCTCCGTGGAGCGGATCGCCGCGGGGCTGGGTTTCCACGCCCGCTACGACCTGCCGCAGATGGTCCGGAGCGCCTGGGCCGGGTGGCAGCTCACGCATCCGTGAAGGTCCTGGTCACCGGGGCGGCCGGGTTCATCGGCAGCCACCTCACCGACCGGCTGGTCGCCGACGGTCACACCGTTACGGGCCTTGACGACCTCTCGACCGGCAAGCTCGCCAACCTGGCAGAGGCCCGACGCAGCAAGGCTTTCGGCTTCCATCGATTCGACCTGACCTCTGCTGACCTGCCCGCTCTGGTAGCCCGCGACGCCCCTGACGTGGTGTGTCATCTCGCTGCACAGATGGATGTCCGCAAGTCGGTCGCGGACCCGCTGCTCGACACTCGCAGCAACGTCCTGGGCACCGTCAACCTGCTGGAGGCATGCGTCCGAGCGGGTGTCCCCCGCGTCGTCTTCGCCTCCAGCGGGGGCACCGTGTACGGCGAACCCCCGTCGCTGCCCGTCTCCGAGAGGGCTGCCCTCCATCCGGCTTCACCCTATGGCGCAGCCAAAGTGGCGGGGGAGACCTATCTGGCGGCCTACCAGCGGCTGTACGGGCTGGGGGGCGTCTCGCTGCGGCTGGCTAACGTTTACGGGCCACGTCAGGACCCCCATGGCGAGGCGGGCGTCGTGACGATCTTCGCGCGGGCGCTGCTCGCCCAGCGGCCCACGATGATCTTCGGGGATGGGACGAGCAGCCGTGACTACGTGCATGTCGCCGACGTCGTCGACGCCTTTCTGCGTTGCCTCGGCGGCAAGGGCGACGGCCGGCGGCTCAACATCGGAACCGGTCTCCCGACCACCATCCGGTCGCTGCACGCCCAGGTGGCGGCTGCTGTCGGAGTTGCCGACGCGCCGTCGTTCGCCCCGGTCCGCAGCGGCGAGCTCCAGGCGATCTGCCTGGATATCGGTGCTGCCAGGCGGGCCCTGGGCTGGGAGCCGGTGACGGACCTGGCTGAGGGAATCGCCCAGACCGTCGCCTGGTGTCGCACCCAGTAGCCTTTCGCTGTCTGGTATCTGAGACCCTCCGGAGGCGAGCGGTGGCGGTGGTACCCGCGGCGGCGCACGCCCTGGAGGTCTTGCGCTATCTCGCGCGTCAGCCCGGGCCGGTGTCGGCGGCGGCCATCAGCCGAGATGTGCCGCTGCCGCGCTCCACGACGTACCACCTGCTCGACACCCTGGAGGAGCAGGGCTTCGTCGTGCACCTGCCGGAGGAGCGACGGTACGGGCTGGGGGTGAGCGCTTATGAGCTCGGCTCCGGCTACAACCGGCAGATGCCGATTCAGCGACTCGCCCGCGCGCCGCTGTCGTCCCTCGTCGACCGGACCGGCCACAACGCGCACCTCGCAGTGATGCACGGCCGCGAGGTCATCTACGTCATCGAGGAACGCGCCGCCGGACGGCCGTCCCTCGTGAGCGACGTCGGTGTCCGACTGCCAGCCCACCTGACTGCCAGCGGCCGGGCAATGCTGGCCGTCCTTTCATCGGCGCAAGTGCGTGCCCTGTTTCCTGACCCTTCTGCCTTTGTGGTCCGCAACGACGCCGTTCCGATGACCATCTCCGCCCTGCGTCAGCTGTTGTCGCGTGCTCGTCGGTGGGGGATCGCCGAGGAGGACGGGGACATCACCACGGGCTATGCCTCCGTGGCGGTCGCTGTCCTGGACCACGCGGGCCATCCGGTCGCCGCGGTAGCGGTCACCTTTCCGGCCGGGGAGCTCGACCCCGTCGATCGTGAAGTCGTCGCTGCGAGCGTCTCCCGGACGGCGGCGGAGATCGGCCGTCGGCTAGGCGCCCGTTCTTCCCACGATCTGCGCCGACAGCCCGCCAAGCGCGGCTGAGCAGCGGAAGCCCTTGCGGTAGTCCGCTCAGCGTGGACCGCTTGGCGCGGGCCGTGGCCGACGGCTTGCCGATGTTCTGGGTCTCGACGCCCTAGCGACGAGCGGGGCTGCGCAGCAGTACGTAAGGGTCGCTGCCGTTGGCGGCGAGCAGGCTCTCCGGCCCCACCGTGGTCATCCAGTCGACCTGGTCCAGCCGCGCCGATCCACGCACGCGCTCGAGGACCGCAGCCTCCAAGAGCCTCCCAGGGGCGTACCGGCTGAACCTCTCGACGTAGCGACCGTCGAGCACGCGCAACGTGCTTCCATCCAGGATGCACAGGGCATAGGCAGCCACCTCGTCGTCAAGCCGAAGGGTGAGCAGCCGCAGCGTGCCTTCGCTGTTCAGGGCGAGGAGTCGGTTCTGCCACAGCCGGCGAAGCCATGGGTCATCGAGCGGGCTCTTGCGCCCGCACGTGCGGTCCCGGTCGCAGGCAATCGTGAGGATCAGGGGTAGCGCCGCGGCCACCGACTGGCCATCGTCGAGCACGTCCATGTCGACCAACACCGAGTCGGTGGCGAGGCGGTTGCGGGCCTTGCGCAGGGTGCGACGCATCGCCTTGCTCAGCTCGCCCTCGACGTCCTGGCGGGGTCGTAGCAGTGGGATCGCCACCGGCTCGACGGCGACGTCTTCGGGCAGGCAGCGCAGCAGGGTGCTGAGCGCTTCACCTTGGGCGACGGGACCGAGCACGAAGGCGCGCGACTCCGCCTGAAGGGCCGCGGCAAGGCCGACGCCCAAGGCGCGAGCGGCCTCGGGGTCGTGGGCGAGCAGAGCTCCACGATGCCCTTCGGCCGTACCGGCCAGGGTGGTGATCCGCTGGCCGACTTCGTCGACGTCAAGGAGCACCGCCGCGGCGACGAGGGAGGTGCCGTCCAGAACGGTCACGGCCCAGGGGTGGGCGGCTGGTCCGCGTGCCAGGGAGGCAGACACCCAGGGCCATCGGCACGTCGCGACGGTGCTCGGCGCAGCGAGGGCTGCGAGCTGCGCGCTGCGCTCCTGCACCTCATCCGAGCCACGCAGGACCTCGATGACGAGGCCCGCGGTGCCGTCGTGCAGACGGACGTCCAGCGACGTCATGACGGCAGCGGAATCTCGAGGGTCCGACGGGACTCGTGCGCGATCAGCCAGAGGTCGAGCGCGTCTGGTGGCAGGGCCGGGCTGAAGAAGAATCCCTGGGCCTGGTCGCACCCGACCTCCGACAGCTTCTGCGCGGTGACCATGTCCTCGACGCCCTCGGCGACCAGGCGCATCCCCAGGGAGTGCGCGAGGTGAATCGCGGAGCCGACGATCGCCAGGGCGCGCTCGTCGCCCATCATGTGCGTGACGAACGAGCGGTCGAGCTTAAGCTCGTCGATGGGGAGGTCGCGGAGGTAGGCCAGCGAGGAGTACCCCGTCCCGAAGTCGTCGACGGCAACGGCGATCCCGCTCTGACGCAGGGTCTGAAGCACCAGGCGTGCACCATTGGGGTTGCCCATCAGCACGTCCTCGGTGATTTCAAGGACGAGCAGCGAGGGATCGAGGCCGCGAGCCGCAAGCATGGCGGCGATGCGGGAGGGGAGCTCGATGTCGACCAGCGACGAGGGTGAGAGGTTGACGGCGACGGGAAGCGGTCGGCCAGCGGCGCACCAGAGCGCGACCTGGTCGAGCGCCTGCTCCAGGACGGCGATCGTGAGGTCGTGCATGAGCCCGGCTTCTTCGACCAGCGGCAGGAACGCGCCGGGCATCAGCAGCCCGCGGGTGGGGTGCTCCCAGCGGACGAGCGCTTCGAGCCCGATGACGCGGCTGTCGCGCGCATTGACCTTCGGCTGGTAGTACAGCGTGAGCTCGCGCTGCTGGATGGCTTGCCGGAGCTCGTCGATCACCCGTCGGCGGGCCAACCCGTCCAGGTCCTCCTCCCCCCGCGAGAACACGCTGTGCCCGGTCTGCTGACCCTTCGCCCTATACATCGCGATGTCGGCGTTGCGGAGGAGGGTCGAAACGTCGGAGCCGTGATCTGGAGCGACAGCGACGCCGATGCTTGCAGCCATGCGGACGGTGACCGCGTCGACCACGAAGGGGCGCTCGAGGGCTGACCGGATGTCCATCGCGACGCGCTCCGCGACGGTCTGATCCACGCCCAGCAGGAAGACGGCGAACTCATCGCCTCCGAGGCGGACCAGGAGGGACTCCTTCGGCATGACCGTGGTGAGCCGCGTGGCGACGACGCGCAGCAGCTCATCCCCGGCGTGATGGCCGAGGCTGTCGTTCACGTCCTTGAACCGATCCAGGTCCAGCAGCAGTAGTGCGGCCCCGGTGGTGTCGACCCCGCTGAGGGCGATCTCCGCGCGGACGTACAGCGCGCGCCGGTTCCCCAGGCCGGTGAGGTCGTCCGTGAGAGCGAGCTCGTGGCTGTCCGCCAGTACGAGGGCCTCGCGGAAGGTGACGATGAGGCGGAGCAGCGACGCGACGACGGTCGCTGCGGCCAGGCCGAGGGACACCGGGTGCGCCTTGCCGGCGAGGAGCAGGGCGAGCGCGAACAGCGTGGACACCACCGGGATCGACAGCAGCGTCCAACCCGAAAGGCGCAGCCCGGCCAGCCGGTCGGGCCAGGCCGGTGAGAACCCGATGACGACCACCGCACTGACCCAGAGAGCGTCGTTGAGACCGCCCGACACGTAGGTGCCCTTCGCGGTGGCTACCAGGTAGATCCCGTCGGCGAGGACGAACAGCAACAGCCCTGCCATCAGGGCCCACATCCCGACCGGTGGCCGCCAGTGGTAGAGCGAGAGGGTGGCGACGACGAGCAGCAGCAGGACCAGGTCCAGCAACGGGTAGGCCGTGGTCGTCACGATGGCCGCGGTGCTTCCCTCGGAGGCCGACAGCACGGGTCCCAGCAGAGCGGCCGCGGCCCCCGCCGTGACCGCGAGGCCGCCGACCAGCCCGTCGAGCCACAGGCTGGCTGAGAACCGGGTGAAGTGCCGGCGGAGGATGAGCACCAACGCGGCGAACATGCACGGGTAAAAGCTGAGCCACAGACCGTCCGCGGGGGAGGGGAACGGCTCCGGGTCGAGGGGGCGGACGGCGATGGTCCAGTACACGTTGCCGGCGCCGTAAAGGACGAGTCCGGCCGTCAGCATGAACCAGCTGCTGCGGAACGTGGTGGCCCGGCGGGCTCGGGTGAAGCACACCGCAGGTGCGAGGGCGTAGACGATGTTGTTGAGCCACCCGTCGAGCAGCAGCGAGTAGCCGCTGTGCTCCCGAACGCCGGGGAGGGTCGACACGATGAAGGCCAACGTCGCGAGCAGGGTGATGGCGCAGATGGCGCGGTCGAGCCGATAGCCGCGCATGCCGACCCTTTCGCCGCAGATTGTCCTTCCCTGGTGCTTCGGCAGGGTCGACTCCGCAAGCAGGGGCCATTCGGACCCGTGGGACTCCGCCAACCGGCCTAGTGGGCGCGCCCGTCGGACGGTAGGTATGTGCCTGGTTCTTGGGCCGGGACCTGGCATCGGCGGCGCTAGCGCAAGTCTGTGATCCGAGATAGGAGATCCACTCGGGCTCTGGCGGCATCACCTCCGATAGCCATTGGATGGGGTCATGTACAACACCGCTCTCCCTGGCACCGTCACCGTCACCGTTGGCGTCGGGCCGGTCTCGCCACAGGACGTCGTCGCCGTCGCACGGAACGGAGCCGCGACGACCTTGAGCCAGGACGCGCTTGCGGCCATGGCTCGGGCCCGCGACGTCGTCGAGGAACTTGCTGCGGCTCCTACACCGGCGTACGGGATCTCGACGGGGTTCGGAGCGCTTGCGACCCGGCAGATCCCGACCGAGCTGCGGGCACAGCTGCAGCGCTCGCTGGTCCGCTCGCACGCGGCCGGCTCCGGGCCAGAGGTCGAGCGGGAAGTGGTGCGGGCGCTGATGCTGCTGCGGCTGTCGACCCTGGCCACCGGACACACCGGGGTCCGACCGCAGACCGCTCAACTGATTGCCGACATGCTGAGCCACGGGATCACCCCGGTCGTGTTCGAGTACGGATCGCTTGGCTGCTCAGGGGACCTCGCACCCCTGAGCCACTGCGCGCTGGCCTACATGGGCGAGGGCAGCGTCCGCGATGCCGCCGGCACCCTGATGCCGACCGCCGAAGCCTTGGCGAATGCTGGGCTGAGCCCGGTCTCCCTTGAGGCCAAGGAGGGGCTCGCGCTGATCAACGGCACCGACGGCATGCTCGGCATGCTGCTGCTCGCGCTGACCGACCTGGCCACCCTGCTGCGTACGGCGGACATCGCCGCCGCCATGTCTGTCGAGGGCCTGCTCAGCACAGACCGGGTCTTTGCCCCTGAGCTGCAGGCGATCAGGCCGCACCCCGGGCAGGCCCTCTCGGCGGCGAACCTGATGGCTGTCCTGGCCGGCTCGGGGGTGATGGAGTCGCATCGCGGTCCCGACTGCAACCGGGTGCAGGATGCTTACTCGCTGCGCTGTTCACCGCAGGTCCACGGCGCGGCGCGCGACACCCTCGAGCACTGCTCCACCGTCGCTGCCCGCGAGCTCTCCTCGGCTGTCGACAACCCCGTGGTCCTCGACGACGGCAGGGTCGAGTCCAACGGCAACTTCCACGGAGCGCCGATCGCCTACGTGCTCGACTTCGCGGCGATCGTCGCCGCTGACGTCGCCTCGATCTCCGAGCGCCGCACCGACCGCTTCCTCGACAAGGCCCGCAACAACGGGCTGCCGCCGTTCCTCGCCCACGACCCGGGGGTCGACTCCGGACACATGATCGCGCAGTACACCCAGGCCGCGATCGTCTCGGAGATGAAGCGCCTCGCCGCACCCGCCAGCGTCGACTCGATCCCCTCCAGTGCGATGCAGGAGGACCACGTGTCCATGGGCTGGTCGGCGGCACGCAAGCTGCGGCGTTCCGTCGACGGCCTTACCCGGGTGCTCGCCATCGAGGTCCTGACCGCCGCCCGTGCCCTGGACTACCGCCGCCCGCTGGAGCCGTCCCCGGCCACCGGCGCCGTCGTCGCGCTGCTGCGCGCAGCGGGGATCGAGGGTCCCGGTCCGGACCGGCACCTCTCGCCGGAAATCGAGACTGCCGTCGAGCTGGTCCGCACCGGGGCCGTCCTGCACGCCGTCGAAGCCGTGATCGGAGACCTGCTGTGACCGAGTCCAACCCTCGTTTGCCCATCCACGCGGCCCATGGCACCAAGCTCACCGCTCTGTCGTGGCAGACCGAGGCGCCGCTGCGGATGCTGATGAACAACCTCGACCCCGAGAATGCCGAGCGTCCCGAGGACCTTGTCGTCTACGGCGGCACCGGCAAGGCGGCCCGCAACTGGGAGGCCTACGACGCCCTGATCCGGACCCTCACGACGCTCAAGGATGACGAGACGATGCTCGTCCAGTCCGGCAAGCCGGTCGGCGTCATGCGCACCCACGAGTGGGCCCCGCGGGTGCTGATCGCCAACTCCAACCTGGTGGGGGACTGGGCGAACTGGGAGGAGTTCCGTCGTCTGGAGGATCTTGGCCTCACGATGTACGGCCAGATGACCGCCGGGTCCTGGATCTACATCGGTACGCAGGGCATCTTGCAGGGGACCTTCGAGACCTTCGCTGCGGTGGCCGACAAGCTCGCCGCCTCAGGGCGCTATCCGCACAGCGACGGCACCCTCGCCGGCACGATCACCCTCACCGCCGGCCTCGGCGGCATGGGTGGCGCGCAGCCGCTTGCCGTCACGATGAACGACGGGGTCGCGATCTGCGTGGACGTCGACCAGTCCCGGATCACCCGGCGCATCGAGCACCGCTTCCTCGATGTCCAGGCCGACGACCTCGACGACGCCGTCGCCCGGGCGCTGCAAGCCCGCGACGCGAAGCAACCCCTGTCCATCGGGCTGCTCGGTAACGCTGCGGATATCTTCCCGCGGCTGCTCGAAGCGGGTGCGCCTATCGACATCGTGACCGACCAGACCTCGGCGCACGACCCACTGTCCTACCTGCCGATTGGAGTGAACATCGCCGACTGGCGTGCCGCCGCAGCGAAGGACCCAGCTGGCTTCACCAAGCAGGCGCAGGCCTCGATGGCCACGCACGTGCGTGCGATGGTGGGCTTCCAGGACGCCGGCGCCGAGGTCTTCGACTACGGCAACTCGATCCGCGACGAAGCCCGAAAGGGCGGCTACGACAGGGCTTTCGCCTTTCCTGGCTTCGTGCCCGCCTACATCCGGCCGCTGTTCTGTGAAGGCCGCGGACCGTTCCGCTGGGCCGCGCTGTCCGGTGACCCCGCCGACATCGCCGCAACGGACAAGGCGATCCTCGAGCTGTTCCCCGACAACAAGCGCCTCCACACGTGGATCACGATGGCCGCCGAGCGGGTTGCCTTTCAGGGTCTGCCGGCCCGGATCTGCTGGCTCGGGTACGGCGAACGGCACCTTGCGGGGCTGAAGTTCAACGAGATGGTCGCGTCCGGTGAGCTGAAGGCGCCGATCGTCATCGGACGGGACCATCTCGACTGCGGGTCGGTGGCCTCGCCGTACCGGGAGACGGAGTCGATGCTCGACGGTTCCGACGCGATCGCCGACTGGGCACTGCTGAATGCCCTGGTCAACACGGCCTCCGGAGCCACCTGGGTCTCCATTCACCACGGTGGCGGCGTCGGGATGGGCCGGTCCATCCATGCCGGCCAGGTCTGTGTCGCCGACGGCACCGAGCTCGCCGCGCAGAAGATCGAGCGGGTGCTCACCAACGACCCCGGGATGGGGGTGATCCGGCACGTCGACGCCGGTTACGAGCTGGCAGCCGAGGTCGCGCAAGAGCGTGGCGTCCGCATCCCGATGCACGAGAGCTGACAGCGTGCGCTTCGAGCAGATGTGGCACGACCTGCGTGACGTCGGTCGCCTTGCCGCAACCGGCGGCTACTTTCGGCAGCCGTTTTCGGCGGCCGAGCGGGAGTGTGCCGCGTGGTTCCGCTCCGAGGCTGCCGCGCGGGGGCTGCGGCTCGAGCAGGACGGATTTGGCAACATGGTCACCTGGTGGGGGAGTGGGCCGGAGGCAGTCCTTACGGGGTCGCACCTGGACTCCGTCCTGGATGGCGGCGCCTTCGACGGACCGCTCGGCATCGTCTCTGCCTTCGCCGCCGTGGATCTCCTGCGTGACAAGGGCTTCGAGCCCACCAAGCGCATCGGGATCGTGGCGTTCGTGGAGGAGGAGGGCTCCCGCTTCGGCCTGCCCTGCCTCGGCTCGAGCCTGGCCGTAGGTGCCGTGACGACGTCCCGAGCCGAGGCCCTCAGGGACCGTGACGGAGTGTCGCTGGGCAACGCCTGGAGTGCTGCCGGGCTCGACCCGACGCTGGGGTCGACCCTGCTCGACGGGGTCAGCTGCTTCGTCGAGCTGCACGTCGAGCAGGGCCGCGACCTGGTCGACCGCGGCGAGGCGGTGGCCGTCGCGAGTGAGATCTGGCCGCACGGACGGTACCGCTTCGACTTCCTGGGCGAGGCCAACCACGCTGGGGCTACCCGGATGCAGGACCGCCACGACCCGATGCTGACCTATGCCGCGACGGCCCTGGCCGCCAGCGAGCAGGCAGCCCTCACCGAGCAGCGGGCGACCTTTGGCCGGCTGACGGTTGAGCCCAACGGCACCAACGCGGTGCCCTCGAGGGTGACAGCGTGGCTGGACGCCCGCGCCGACGCCGATGCGTCCCTCGCGGGGCTGGTGGAGGCCATCACCGCGCGGGCAACCCTGCGGGCCCAGCAGGACGGGACGAGCGTGGTGGTGACGCCGGAGTCCGTGTCGTCGGCGGTGGCGTTTCCCGCGGACCTGGCCCGACGGATCGCCGCCCCGCACGGGTGGCCCCTCATCGCGACCCAGGCCGGCCACGATGCGGGCACTCTGGCGAAGGCGGGCATCCCTACGGCCATGCTGTTCGTCCGCAACCCCACCGGCGTCTCGCACTCACCCGCCGAGCACGCCGAGACTGCGGACTGCCTGGCCGGCGTCGTCGCCCTGGCGGACACCCTCGAGGGCCTGGCCCGATGAGCGGTCCGGCAACGACGTACCTGCTGGAGAGGGCGCTGTTGCCGACGGGGGTCGCCGACGAGGTGGCGGTCACCGTCGAAGGCGGCCGCTTCACCTCTGTGGAGACGGCCTCGACCGCCTCGGGAACGAGGCTGCCCGGACTGACGATCCCCGGACTGGCCAACTGCCACAGCCACGCCTTCCACCGGGCGCTGCGAGGCAGGACCCAGGGCGCGCGCGGCACCTTCTGGACCTGGCGCGACCAGATGTACGCCGTCGCGGCCCGCCTCGACCCGGACAGCTATTTCACGCTGGCGCTGGCGACGTACCGGGAGATGGTCGCTGCGGGCATCACCAGCGTGGGGGAGTTTCACTACCTGCACCACGGGCCGGGCGGGACGCCCTACGACGAGCCGAACGCCATGGGCAACGCGCTGCTTGAGGCCGCGAGGCAGGCCGGCTTGAGGATCACGCTGTTGGACGCCTGCTATCTCGCAGCCGGCATCGGCAAGGCCCCCGAGGGGGTGCAACGCCGGTTCAGCGACGGTGACGCGGCGCAGTGGGCCCAGCGGGTGTCCGGCCTGGTGGAGGGGGACGGCGTGAAGGTCGGCCAGGCGTTCCACTCGGTCCGGGCGGTCCCCCGCGAGCAGCTGGTCTGCGACCCCGAGCGCTTGCTCCACGTGCACCTGTCCGAGCAGCGGGCAGAGAACGAGCAGTGCCAGGAGGCGTACGGGCGCAGCCCCACCCAGGTCCTCGACGAGGCCGGCCACCTGGGGCAGCGCACGACCGTCGTGCACGCCACCCACCTCACCGACGGCGACATCGCGCTGCTCGGCTCGCGCGGTGTGTACGTCGACGTGTGTCCCACGACCGAGCGGGACCTGGCTGACGGCATCGGGCCCAGCCGACGGTTGCACGAGGCGGGCACCCGGCTGACACTGGGCAGCGACAGTCACGCCGTCATCGACCTGTTCGAGGAAATGCGCGCGCTGGAGCTCGACGAGCGTCTGGCCACCGAGCAGCGCGGTCATTGGACTGCAACGGAGCTGCTCACGGCCGGGACCGCGACCGGGCACGAGAGCCTGGGCTGGTCTGACGTCGGCCGGATCCAGGTCGGCCAGCGGGCAGACCTCGTGACCCTGGACATCTGCAGCCCGCGTACCTCGGGTACCGGCGCCGGGGCGGAGACGGCGGTGTTCGCCGCGAGTGGCGAGGATGTCGTGCAGGTCATGGTCGACGGTCGGGTCGTCTCCCGCCGCGAGGACCGGTCCGACATCGGGCGCGCCCTGGACGTGGCTATCTCGGCGGTGTGGGCATGACCAGCACCGTGCTGAGCAACATCGGCGAGCTGGTCGTCGAGGCCGGCCACACCGTTTTGCATGATGCAGCCCTCGTGATCGAGGGCGTAAGCGTCGCCTGGGTCGGGCCGTCAGCGCTGGCCCCGGAGACGGACCGGATGGTGGACGTCGAGGGTCGCGCCGTGATCCCAGGCTTCGTCGACAGCCACTCCCACCTGGTGTTCGCCGGCGACCGGGCGGCGGAGTTCGAAGCCCGGATGACCGGGATGGCCTACGGCGCAGGGGGAATCCTGAGCACGGTCACGGCAACCAGGGCTGCCACCGACGACGACCTGCGACGTAACCTCTCGCGGCTGGTGCGTGAGATGCGCAGCCAGGGCACGACCACTGTGGAGATCAAAAGTGGCTACGGCCTGACGGTCGACGACGAGGCGCGCTGCCTGCGGCTAGCCCGTGAGTTCACCCCGGAGACGACCTACCTCGGCGCCCACGTCGTCCCTCCGGACACTGACCCGGAGCAGTACGTCGAGCTCGTTACGGGCGCCATGTTGACCGCAGCCGCCCCGCACGCCACGTGGATCGACGCCTTCTGCGAGCGAGGTGCCTTTGACGTCGACCAGGCGCGCACGGTCCTCGAGGCCGGCCGGGGGATGGGGCTCAAGGGAAGGCTGCACGCCAACCAGCTCACGCAGGGTCCAGGGGTGCAGCTTGCCTGCGAGCTGCGGCTGGTAGCCGTCGACCACTGCACTTTCTTGTCCGACACCGACGTCGACGCCCTCGCCCAGTCGGGGACGGTGGCCACCCTGCTGCCTGGCGTGGAGTTCTCGACACGGCAGCCCTGGCCGGACGCCCGGCGCCTGCTGGATGCAGGTGTGACCGTGGCTCTGGCCAGCGACTGCAACCCCGGGTCCTGCTACACCAGCTCACTCGCGTTCTGCCTCGCGCTGGCGGTGCGCGACATGGGCATGACCCCGGCGGAGGCGCTGTGGGCGACGACCACCGGTGGCGCGAAGGCCCTGGGCCGCAGTGATGTGGGGACGCTGGAGCTGGGCACCCGGGCGGACCTCCAGGTGCTCGCCGCGCCGTCGTACGTGCACCTGGCCTACCGTCCCGGAGTACCGCTTGTGGACCAGACCTGGATCGACGGTGAGTGCGTCTTCAGCCGAGGCTGAGGACGGTTAGCCCGGATCCGGCAGGGCTGAGCCACAGACGACCCGATCGGGCGTGCCGGGACTGGGCTCAGCAGCGTCCGCCCACCAGATAGGTGGCGCCGTTGCCGGCGTCGGGTGCGCGGTCGACTGCCGCGACGTAGTGCAGGCCGGTGCCCAGTGCGGTGAAGGATCCGTGGTCGTCGGCGTAGGGCTTGGACAGTGCCGCTCCGTTGGGGGGATTCCCGATGGCAGCTCTGGCGGGGGTCCAGGTGATCCGCCCCTTAGGGCCGGGGGTCAGTGCCCCCGTCACGGTGGTCCCCGGGTTGTTCTTCCCAGCCGTTGAGGTGCCTACGGTGTAGGTCGCTTTGGCGGGGCCGACGTCTGCCGCGGCGTAGTAGTCCACCGTCTTGAACGTCCAGTGGACCAGGTACTGCGTCGAGGCGGTTCCAGGCGCGGGCGTGGTGGTGAGGTTGTTGAGCGTCAGAGCCACCTTGAGGTGCGTGCTGTCAGGGGTGGTGAAGCGGACGTTGAGGATGTCGTCGCTGGCGATGTCCGCCTCGCCCGTGCCATTGGTGGTGCTGCCGCTGGCATCACCGGCGGGGTCCAGAACCTGCGGCCCGGGGCACGACGTGCCGGTCGGCACGACGGGCTGGCTGAAGGCCAGCCGGGGGACGGCCAAACCATTCAGCGCGGACAGACCGCTGTTCTGACGGGTGTACACGGTGCTGGCGGTGCCGGGTGAGGTGATGTCGCTGGCGTAGGCGACGTTGGCCCGGCCCGCATCGTCGATAGCGACCTGGAAGAAGTCCAGCAGGGTGCGGTCACCCGGTCTGGTGATTCCGCAGACCGTCCCGTTGTTACATACCGAACCCCTGTGGATCACCGGGGTAATGGCTGGGCTGTTCATCGTCACGGTGGGCTTGGCGCCGCCAGAGCTGTTGACGGCGGTGGCGTTGAACAGCTGGGCAAAGGCCACCGTCCACGACGTGGTTCCGTGGGCGGCGTCCTGCGTACCAGGATTGCGATAGGCGTCGGTGTTTCCGCCCTGGCCGTGGTACCAGACCACATCGACCTTGCCTGGTCCGCCGCCGACCAGCCAGGGGAACAGGTCCGCCCGACCAGGGTCGTGAGTGGTGCCGCGGTTGTCGGAGTTGATCTGGAACGGCTTCGTCCAGCGCACGCCATGACTTGTGGAACTCGCGTAGGAGATCTTGAAGCCGTCACTCCAGGCGGCGTACAACCCGCCTGCGCTGTCGATGCCGATCACCGGGAACACCAAGTCCAGCTCGCGGTGAGAGGCGGCGGGCACGGAGTAGATCTTGGAGTCGGTCCAGGTCCGCCCGCCGTCTCTGCTGCTAGCCAGGTACAACGTGTCGAGGTAGTCGTAGATGGCGTTCGGCAGCTGGGCCATGGCGGTCTCAGCAGCGTTCGCTGTCCCTGCGAAAATGGCGTAAAGGGGATGAATCTGCTCGCCGCTGCCCAGCGGAGCCGCCGGATAGTGCGCACCTGTCACCGGGTGGGCGTAGTCGGTGACCAGGTTGCCGATCTTGACCTGAGGTTGGGTGTAGGCGTGTGCCGGATCAATCACGCTCCCGATCGCTGCGAGTCCCGCGGGACCGGACTGCGTGACGTAGGTGAAGCCGCCGTCGTAGGAGACGCTGTCCACGATCTGCCCCGTGTCAACCTTGTGGTAAATGAGGTGGTTGGTCTTGATGCCGTCGAAGCTCTGCCACTGCCGGTCCGTCAACGTGGTCTGTGTCGCGTAGAGGTTTGGCGGGTTGGTGAAGGACTCCCCGCAACTGTCCGACCGGGCAGCTGTGAAATTGTCGAGCAGATCAATGTTGTGCAGGCCGGTATAGGCGATCGCTGGACATTTTCCGCTCGCCGGGAGCCGGCCCACCGAGATCTCAGAGTCCCCGCCCCCGGTGCCAAGGTCCGGCTGCTGAGGCGCGCTGCTCTTGAGCCGGTAGGACCCATCGGGATTGCGCAGCTCGTCGATGTACCAGAAGTTGCTGCCCGTACCCGCTGGCGCCGACACGATGGCCGCCTGCTTGTCCAACGCCCCAGCCGGCAGGGTACGAATGCTGGGCTCGGCCCCCGCCCCAAGCGTTAACGGCGGGCTCCAAGCCGGTGCAGCCGCCACGACAGCGGCATTGACCGAGCCAAGTCCTCCACCGACCGACACGATGGCCAATGCACTCGCAGCCAGCACAGCTTGCACCTGACGTCTCATGACACTCCCGAGGCAGACAAACAATCGAGCGGACTGGAACCCTCACGGCCAAAGCCAAGACCTCGACCGTCGTGCTGAAAACCGACATCTGCGGCCGTCAACGAGCCAGGACACGAAAGGATGCGCAGCATCCCGACCTCAACGGCCTGGCGGACCGCCGGCGGCCAGCGGGACGGGAGGATGTCCCGTTGCCAACCCACCCCGGTTTGGACCCACGCGAGCGTGTTCAGGTCAGCGGCTGGCGCAGTGCCGGCAGCTACCGCTACCACGTCATGTTGCTGCCGGTGCCGGTGATGCCGCGAGGGCCCCCACCTGCGGCGGGAGCCCTCGAACGTGCGGTGCAGCGGTCAGGCGTTGGGACGCTTGCCGTGGTTGGCGTTGCTCTTCTTACGGGCGCGGCGCTTGCGACCCTTCTTGGCCATGGGGTTCTCCTCCTGACGCCGGCTCACGGTTTGACGGCGACAACAAGAGTGCCACAGGCGAGCGGGGGCGCAGTGCGACCGGCACGAACCGACGCCGACGGGTCATACCGACGAAGACCAGCTGGGCCAGGCCCGCGGTCACCAGCACGTCCCCCGCGCTCACGACCTCCGGTCGCACCGGCAGCAGCACGGGTACGACGTCCCCGAGCCCCCGCAGGTGCGTCGCCGCGTCGGCCAGCTCGTGTCGCGGGTCCTGTCCATCGAGCAGGTCTTGGCTGCTGATCCCGGCCCGACCGAGGGCGTGCCGCGAGACGGGCATCGCGCCGTTGGCCCCGACCACCAGAGCGTTGGACAGCAGCCCTAGGGCAACCAGCCCGGTGCCCTGGATGCCACGGTTGGCGAGCAGGAAGACACCGACGAGCGCCGCTGAGAGGGCCAGCCCCAGCGGGTACGCCGGACCCCCCACCAGCCCGCCTGCCAGCTGCACCAGCACGGCAGCCACGACGAGGCGTGCACGTCGCAGGGACAGGGAGCCAAGCCGCGCCAGGTTGCCCCCGGCCGCGTAGCCCAGGACGAGGGCCACCATGAGGGCGAGGGCAGCGAGGAGCACCCCGATAGTGTCGCCGTTGCGAGCGGGGAGCAGCCCCGCCGACACCCGCTGGGGAGTGATGTGAGCGACCTTGTCGTGACCCGAGAGGGCCTGGTGCTGCGACTTCACCTCGACCGCGAACCCAAGCGCAACGCTCTCAACGGCGAGATCCTCGGCGGGATGCTGGCGGCGGTGCAGGATCCGGGCGACGCCCGCGCCATCCTCATCACCAGCGCGGGGGACAAGGTCTTCTGTGCCGGGGCCGACCTGGTGCAGATGGCGCCCGACGCCACCGGGCTCGAGGTGCACGAGAGCCGCGGCCTGTTCCGCCAGCTGGTCCTGGCGATGCAGGCCTGCCCGCTGCCGATCGTTGCCAGCGTGCAAGGGCTGTGCCTGGCAGGCGGGGTCGCGGTCATCCTCGGCGCCGACATCGTCCTCGCGGCCGACACCGCTGCGATCGGTCTGCCGGAGGTCGACCTCGGCATTTGGCCCTTCATGGTCAGCGCCCTGCTCGGGCGGCACGTCAGTCCCAAGCGGGCCATGGAGATGATGCTCAGCGCCCGTCGGGTGCCGGCGGCGGAGGCCCTCGAGATGGGGCTGCTCAGCCGGGTCGTGCCGTTCGACGACCTGCAGCGGGAGTCCCTCGCTCTGGCGCAGTCCCTCGCCGGCAAGCCACCGGTGGCGGTGCGGCTGGGCAAGCGGGCGTTCCTGGACGCCATGGAGTCCTCCCTGCCGGCGGGACTGGCCGCCATGCAGGCCCAGCTGTCGCTGCTCAACTCGACCGAGGACGCCTCCGAGGGCATCGGTGCGTTCCTGCAGAAGCGCACCCCGGAGTGGAAAGGTCGCTAGCTGTACCGCCCAGGGCCGGGTCGCCGTACCCTCAGGGCATGACCGACGAGACCCCGCAGGAGAAGGTCGACGGCACCGCCAGCCACGACCCGAAGCACCCCGCCAAGCTGCTCGAGTTCATGAGCACGGGATGGGCCGACCGCGACTCGAGCCTGCCCGTTGAGGCTGAGGCAGCGCCACTGAGGCGGGCCCGTCGGGAGCGGCTCGCCGCGGCCTACCCGGGGGAGGTCCTGGTGGTCCCGAGCGGGGGTTTCAAGGTGCGCGCCAACGACACGGACTACCCGTTCCGGCCGGGCAGCGACTTCACCTGGCTGGTCGGCTCGCGCGAGCCGGACGCCGTTCTGGTGATCGGCGCCGACGGCGAGCAGGTGCTCTACCAGTCGCCGTCCTGGGACCGCATGACGCCGGCGTTCTTCACCGATCGCAACGGCGAGCTGTGGGTCGGGCCGCGCCCGTCCCTCGACGCGGTGACTGCGGAGCTCGGCATCACCACCCGGCCGCTGGAGGAGCTCGAGAAGCTTCAGGGCTCGACCGTGCGTCTGCTGCGCGGGTACGACGCGCGCGTGGCCGGCCTGTTCGAGCTGGTGGAGGAGGCCGATCGCGAGCTCGCGACCTGGCTCGCCGAGGCCCGGCTCGTCAAGGACGACTGGGAGGTCGCGCAGTTGCAGCTCGCCGTCGACGCGACGGTGCTCGGCTTCGAGGACGTCGTCCGCGCGCTGCCGTCCGCCGTGGCGACCTCCGAGCGCTGGGCGGAAGGCGTCTTCGGTCTGCGGGCGCGGGTCGAGGGCAACGACGTGGGCTACGGCTCGATCTGCGCCGCCGGCGCGCATGCCTGCACCCTGCACTGGACCGACAACGACGGTGCGGTTCGGCCAGGTGAGCTGATCTTGCTGGACATGGGGGTCGAAGGGCGCGAGCTCTACACCGCTGACGTCACCCGCACGCTGCCGGTCAACGGGACCTTCTCGGCCCGGCAGCGCCAGGTCTACGACCTGGTGTACCGCTCGCAGGAGGCGGCGCTCGCGGAGTGCAAGCCTGGCGCCCCCTTCCTCGCGCCGCACAAGGCAGCAATGCGAGTGCTCGCGCAGGGCCTGGAGGCGTTGGGGATCGTCGAGTCCGCCGAGGAGGTGCTGGAGGAGGAGGACAAGCGTTACAGCCGCTGGACGCTGCACGGTGTCAGCCACATGCTCGGCCTCGACGTCCACGACTGCGCTTTGGCCCGTAACGACAACTACCGGGACGGCACCCTGCAGGTTGGCTATGTCCTCACTGTCGAGCCGGGGCTCTACTTCCAGCCCGACGACCTGCTGGTCCCGGAGGACCTGCGCGGCGTTGGCGTGCGGATCGAGGATGACATCTTGATCACCCAGGACGGCTACGTGAACCTGTCGGCGGCGCTGCCTCGCGACCCCGACGGCGTCGAGGCATGGATGGCGTCGCTGCTGTGACGGACTAGCCCGGACGGCGGAGTCAAGATCGGCCCACTGCGCGCCGAAACACACTGTGTGACCACCTCAATCGAGCCCTTCCTCCGCGCTTTGGTGGAGTGCGGCGGCTCCGACCTGCACTGCAAGGTCGGCTCGCCCCCTCGCGTGCGCATCGACGGGCGGCTGCGCAAGCTGCAGACCCGGGACCTGACCAGCGCCGACACCGAGCAGATGGTCACCGAAGTGCTCCGCGAGGACCTCATCGACACCTTCACCCGCACGAACGAGGCCGACTTCGCCTACTCGCTGGCCGGGGTGGGGCGCTTTCGCGTCAACGCGTTCCGCTCCCGCGGGTCCGCTGGGCTGGTCTTCCGGCGGGTCTCCGTCGGCGCCATCCCGCTGTCCGAGCTTGGTCTGCCGCCGGTGCTCGCGTCGCTGGCCATGGAGCCTCGGGGTCTGGTGCTCGTCACCGGCCCGACCGGCTCCGGGAAGACCACCACCCTGGCGGGCATGATCGACCACATCAACAGCAACAAAGAGGTGCACGTCGTCACGATCGAGGACCCGATCGAGGTGCTGCACTTTGACAAGATGGCCATGGTCAACCAGCGTGAGGTCCGGGTCGACACCGAGGACTTCGTCACCGCCATGCGGGCCGCCATGAGGCAGGACCCCGACATCATCCTGGTCGGCGAGATGCGCGACCACGAGACCGTCAAGGCTGGCCTGGCCGCCGCCGAGACCGGCCACTTCGTCATGTCGACCCTGCACACGACCGACGCCGCCGAGACGATCAACCGCGTCATCGACTTCTTCCCGCCCCATGAGCAAAAGCAGGTCCGCCTCGCCTTGGCGGCTTCCCTACGTGGGATCGTCTGCCAGCGCCTCGTGCCCCGTGCCGACGGGGAGGGACGCTGTGTCGTCATGGAGATTGCGGTCAACACCGGCCGCATCGCCGACGCCATCGCCGACCCGGACAAGACCTCGACGATCCCTGCGCTGATCGCCGAGGGCGCCTACTACGGGATGCAGACCTTCGACCAGCACCTGGTCTCGTTCATCCGCGACGGGGTCATCACGATGGAGGCCGCGATGTCGGCGTCCACGTCCCCGCACGACCTCACCGTCGAGCTGCGCCGCCTCGGCCTGGTTGCCTGAGGCTCGCTACCCCTCCATGGTGCCGTGCTCGATGCAGCGCGCTGACCAGCCGCTCGGATGCACCTGCACGACCATCCGGCGCCGACACCGGGCGCAGTAGCGCGGCGGGTCGAGCTCGAGGGCCCGCCCGCACGCCTCGTGCCCGCCGTCGAGGGCTCTCCCGCAGAAACCGCAGAAGCTCAGCGGCAGGGCGTAGGTCAGCAGGTCCACTCCCGGCTCCGGCGACCAGTCGTCCTCGGGTGTCCGGGTGAAGCCGAGCCGCTCGTACAGCCGGTGCGCCGCTGTCATCGTCGACTGCGTCGACAGCCGCACGACGGTGCAGCCGGCCTCCCGGGCGGCGTCGACGCAGGCCACCACCAGCGCGTTCCCTACCCCTTGCCCACGTGCGGCGGAGGAGGTCACCAGCATCCGGATCACCGCCTCGTCCGGGCCGGCCGTCTCAGCGAAGCCGCTCCCTCCGAACGCGAGGGTCACGGTCCCCACGAGTTCGCCCTCCACGACGGCCACGAGCAGCAGGGCTTGTTCGGCGCGGGTTGCCGCGTCGCGAAGTGTTGCGGCGTAGCCGCCGTCGGCGCCGCTCACATAGCCCTCGGCAACGTAGGTGTCGGCGGTCAGGTCACCGACGCTCGCCAGCTCGGTAGGCAGGGCAGCGCGGACCTCGAGCACGCCACCGTGTCTACCGCATGAGCCGGAGCGTTGCCTTCACCGAAGCAACTCGACCTCCTGGCGCACGTCGCACGTCACCAGGTGGTCGTTCACCAGGCCGCACGCCTGCATCAGGGAGTACACCGTGGTCGGACCGACGAAGGTGAAGCCCTTCTTCTTCAGCGCCTTGGACAGCTCGACCGACCCAGGGGTCGTGGCAGGCACGTCCTTCCAGGCGGGCGGTGTCGGGCTCTGGTCCTGGTAGGACCAGATGAGGTCGACCAGCCCGCCGTCGGACCGCAGCGCGATCGTCGCGTGCGCATTGGTGATGCAGGCCTGCAGCTTGGCGCGCGCGCGTATCAGCCGGGCGTCCAGCAGCAGCGGTTCGAGGTCGACGTCGACGACGAACTCCGGGTCGAATCCCTGGAACACCTCGCGCAGGGCCTCCCGCTTGCGCAGCACCGTGATCCAGGCGAGCCCGGCCTGAAATCCCTCGAGGCAGACCTTCTCGTAGAGCTGTTGCTCGGTGCGCTGCGGGCGTCCCCACTCGGTGTCGTGATAGGCCTCGTACAGCGGGTCACCGTCGCCGAAGCACCTCATCGGCAGACCCTCACGACAGGGACCGCACGATCGCTCCGGTCACGGCGTCCAGGTCGGACTCGGTCGAGATGTACGGCGGCATCGTGTACACCAGCCGACCGTAGGGTCGCACCCACGCCCCCTCGGCGACCAACTTCGGCTGCAGGACTGCCATGTCACAGGGCCGATCGAGCTCCACGACCCCGATGGCTCCGAGGACCCGGACGTCGGCGACGCCCGGCAGGTCCCTGGCCGGCGCCAGGCCAGTTTCCAACGAGGTGCTGATCCGGGCCACCGTCCCGCGCCAGTCCTGCTCCAGCAGCAGCTGCACCGAGGCCTTCGCGACCGCGCAGGCAAGGGGGTTCGCCATGAACGTCGGCCCGTGCATGAAGGTGCCGCCGTCGGCGCAGACCCGCTCGGCGACCTCGTCGGAGCACAGCACCGCGCCCATCGTCATGGTGCCTCCCGTGAGGGCCTTGCCGAGGCACAGGATGTCCGGTACCGCTGCTCCCGGGCCGGCATGGTCCATGCCCCACAGCTCACCGGTCCGCCCGAAGCCGGTAGCGATCTCGTCGAAGACTACGAGCGCGCCGTGCGCGCGGACCAGCTCCACCAGGGCGCGCAGGTAGGCGGGGGAGTACCACCGCATCCCCCCGGCACCCTGCACGATCGGCTCGATGATGACGGCCGCGAAGTCTTGCTGCGCGAGCGCTTTCGCCACGTCGTCGAGGTCGCCGTCCGCCAACGCCTCGTCGTACAGGGGGCGGGGTCGGGGCAGGAAGACCTGCTCGACGACGTGCCCTCGGAACATCCCGTGCATACCGTCGGGGTCGGTCACCGACATCGCCCCGGCGGTGTCGCCGTGGTAGCCGCCGCGGACCGTGAGGAACCGCGGTCGGCCGGTCGCCTGCACCGCCAGCTTCAGGGCGACCTCGACGGCGACCGACCCGGAGTCGGCGAAAAAGACGCGGGTGAGGGACGGGTGGACGATCGACACCAGCAGCTCGGCAAGCTCGACCGCCGGAGCGTGTGTGAGCCCGCCGAACATCACGTGCGCGAAGCGGTCGACCTGCGCCTTCAGGGCCGCGTCCAGTGCGGGGTGGCGGTAGCCGTGGATGGCGGCCCACCACGACGACATGCCGTCGGTGACCCTGCGGCCGTCCTCCAGGGTGAGCGTCACCCCGCAGGCGTCGACCACCCCGAACAAGGGCGACGCAACCGACGAAGCGTAGGGATGCCAGAGGACCCGGTGATCGCGCTCGACCAGACCCATCACAGGGACTGTGACAGGCCCTTGAGCGGCATCCTGAGCTCGCTCAGCATGGCGATGTCCTCGGTCGCCGGCCGGCCTAGCGTCGTGAGGTAGTTGCCGACGATGACGGCGTTGATGCCGCCCAGCATGCCGTCCTTGGCGAGATCGCCGAGGGTGATCTCGCGGCCGCCGGCGAAGCGCAGGATCGTCCGAGGGAGGGCAAGGCGAAAGACCGCGATCGCACGCAGGGCATCGTTGGCGTCCAGGACCGGCAGGTCACCGAACGGCGTGCCGGGCCTGGGGTTGAGGAAGTTCAGCGGGACCTCATCGGGCTCGAGCGCCGCGAGCTGAGCGGCAAACTCGGCCCGCTGCTCCAGCGTCTCACCCATGCCGAGGATGCCGCCGCAGCAGACCTCCATGCCAGCCTCGCGCACCATGCGGAGCGTCTGGAAGCGCTCCTCCCAAGTGTGGGTGGTGACGACGTTCGGGAAGTGGGAGCGGGCGGTCTCGAGGTTGTGGTTGTAGCGGTGAACGCCCATCGCCGTCAGGTCATCCACCTGCTCCTGGGTCAGCATCCCGAGCGAGCACGCGACCTGGATGTCGACGGCCTCCCGGATCGCGGCGACCCCTGCGCGGACCTGCTCCATGAGCCGGGCGTCGGGACCGCGGACGGCGGCGACGATGCAGAACTCGGTGGCGCCGGTAGCGGCGGTCTCGACGGCGGCCCGCACGAGGGAGGGGATGTCCAGCCAGGCGGCCCGGACGGGTGAGGGGAACAGTCCGGACTGGCTACAGAAGTGACAGTCCTCGGGACAGCCGCCGGTCTTCAGGCTGATGATCCCCTCGACCTCCACCTCCGGGCCGCAGTGCCGCATCCGCACCTCGTGCGCGAGCTGCAGCAGGTCGGGCAGCCGGTCGTCGGGCAGCAGCAGACCTTGCAGCGCCTGCG
>JAYUBO010000252.1:0-10685 GCA_043740815.1 Frankiales bacterium
CATGTCCGGCGCGCCGGGAGCGCAGCCGGACACACCCTCGCCTAGTCTCAACCGGTCGCCGCCGGTGGGCGCGTTCCGGTCCCGCACCCACGACGGAGAGCATCGTTGACTGCACCGCATGAGCTCCCCTCGGCACCCGCCGCAACCCCCCTCCGGGCCTGGCAGCGGGCCGCCCTCGTGGCCTACCTGCGGTCCAACCCCCGTGACTTCCTTGCCGTGGCAACACCGGGGGCCGGCAAGACCACCTTCGCGCTGCGGATTGCCTCGGAGCTGCTTTCCAGCGGCGTGATCCAGGGCGTCACGGTCGTCGCCCCCACCGAGCACCTGAAGACCCAGTGGGCCCTGGCCGCGGCGAAGGTGGGGATCAGCCTGGACCCAGGGTTCAAGAACTCCATGGGCTCGGCGAGCCAGGACTTCCACGGTGTGGCGGTGACCTATGCCGCTGTTGCGGCCCATCCGCTGCTGCACCGGGCGCGCACCGAACGCCGCCGCACGCTGGTCATCCTCGACGAGGTCCACCACTCAGGCGACGCCCTGTCCTGGGGCGACGCGGTCAAGGAGGCCTTCGAGCCGGCATCCCGACGGCTGTCACTGACCGGAACGCCCTTCCGGTCCGACACCAACCCGATCCCGTTCGTCCGCTACGAGCGAGGCTCCGACGGCATCACCCGGTCGGCCTCCGACCACTGCTACGGCTATGCCGACGCACTGCGCGACGGGGTCGTGCGCCCGGTCCTGTTCATGGCCTACTCAGGTACGGCGACCTGGCGCACCCGCGCGGGGCAGGAGATCAGTGCCACCCTCGGCGAGCCGCTCACCGTGGAGCAGACCGCTCATGCCTGGCGCACCGCCCTCGACCCGCACGGCGACTGGATGCCGGCCGTCCTTGAAGCCGCCGACCGCCGTCTCACCCAGGTCCGTCGGGGCATGCCCGATGCCGGCGGCATGGTCATAGCCAGCGATCACAAGAGCGCCAAGCTCTACGCCGAGCTGCTCCAGGGGATCACCGGCCGGCAGCCGGTTGTCGTGCTGTCCGACGACCCCGGCGCGTCGGCCAAGATCGGCGCCTTCGAGAGCTCCGACGACCGCTGGCTGGTCGCGGTCCGGATGGTGTCCGAAGGAGTCGACATCCCGCGACTGGCCGTTGGTGTCTACGCCACCAGCGTCCAGACCCCGTTGTTCTTCGCCCAGGCGGTCGGCCGGTTCGTGCGCAACCGACGCCCTGGCGAGACTGCCAGTGTCTTCGTGCCGTCCGTGCCGGTGCTGCTTGCGCTGGCCGCCGAGATGGAGGCCGAACGTGACCATGCTCTCGACGGTCCGGCAAAGCAGGCGTTCCTGGCCGACGAGCTGCTCGCCGCCGCCAACCGCGTCGAGACCGACGGCGAGGACGAGGACGGTTTTGTCGCCCTGCAGGCTTCTGCTCACCTGGACCGTGTCATCTACGACGGTGGCGAGTACGGCACCGGGGCGGCCGTCGGCTCGCAGGACGAGCAGGATTTCCTGGGCCTGCCGGGGCTGCTCGCCCCCGACCAGGTCGCGCTGCTACTCCAGCAGCACCAGGCAAAGCAGCTAGGGCGGGTCCGGGTCGTCCCCACACAGGTGGTGCAGCGCGAGACGACGGCTTTCGAGGTGCTGGCCAAGCTCCGCAAGGAGCTCAACGGCCTGGTCGGCGCGTGGCACCACCGCATCGGCAAGCCGCACGGTGCCGTGCACGCGGAGCTGCGGATCGCCTGTGGCGGGCCCCCCTCTGCCCAGGCAACGGCCGAGCAGCTGCAGGACCGGATCGAAACGATGCGGCGCTGGGCCCGCGAGCGCTAGCCCGGCAGGCGGGCGGGGCGCAGCACGAGTGCGTCGAGCAGGTCCTGTGTGGACGCGGTCACCGAGTCGACCGCCGCGTCGAACGCCGCGCTGGTGGCCGCGGAGGGCGCACGCGTACCGGCGACCTTGCGCACGTACTGAAGGGCGGCCGCACGGTCCTCGTCGGTGACGGTCTCAGCCATCGGCGGCCGGAGCGTCTTGATCGAGCGGCACATGGGCTTAGTACGCGTCGTCCATGATGCGGTAGAGGCCCCCGACCGCCAGGCCCGCCAGCAGCACCACACCTCCGGCGATAGCGAGGGCGAGGGAGTGCATCGGGAGTGACAGGCCGAGCAGCGTGAACGCAACGACGATCAGCGCGACGGCGACCCAGGAGGTCCTTCGCACGTTGTGGCCGTCGGCCATGGGGATTCCTCCTGGTGCAGGTCATGCGTGAGATGGTGCGTGGGGTTGTGCGTGATGAGGACAACTCTAGCCAGCGGAACACCCAGCCGGCCTTGAGAGGTTGCCCTGACGTGAGCAGACTTTTCAGCCCCCTGACCCTGCGCGGCACGACCTTCCGCAACCGCGTGTTCGTAAGCCCCATGTGCCAGTACTCCAGCGTCGACGGCATGCCCGGCGACTGGCACCTCGTCCACTTGGGCGCGCGCGCCGTAGGAGGCGCCGGCCTGGTCCTGACCGAGGCGGCTGCGGTCAGCCCGGAGGGACGCATCAGCCCCGAGGACGCCGGTATCTGGAACGACGAGCAGGCAGCCGCGTGGGGCGGGGTGACCGCCTTCGTGAAGGCCCAGGGCGCCGTACCGGGTATCCAGCTTGCCCACGCCGGGCGTAAGGCCAGCACGTTCCGCCCCTGGGGCGGGCGCAGCGGCAGTGTCCCCCTCGACGAGGGCGGCTGGACCGCCGTCGCCCCGAGTGCCGTCGCCTTCGGCCGCTATGCCGAGCCGGTCGCACTCGATGACGCCGGCATCGCCAAGGTCGCCGCCGACTTCGTCGCCGCCACCCACCGCGCCAAGGCCGCCGGCTTCGAGGTCGTGGAGCTGCACGCCGCTCACGGCTACCTCCTGCACGAGTTCCTCAGCCCCCTGTCCAACAGGCGCACCGATGCGTACGGCGGGTCCTTCGCCGGTCGTACCCGCCTGCTGCTCGAGGTGGTGGAGCAGGTCCGGGCCGTCTGGGAGGGACCACTGCTCGTCCGCATCAGCGGCACCGACTGGACAGAGGGCGGCTGGGACGTCGAGGACTCCGTCACCCTGGGTCGGCTGCTCGCGGCGGCGGGTGTCGACCTCGTCGACTGCTCCAGCGGTGGGCTGCACCACACCCAGCAGATCCCGCTCGGTCCGGGCTACCAGGTGCCCCTGGCCACGGCTGTCCGCAAGGCGGGGATCCTCACCGGCGCGGTCGGGTTGATCACCGAGCCCAAGCAGGCCGAGGAGATCCTCGCGAGCGAGCAGGCCGATGTCGTGCTGCTCGCCCGCGAGCTGCTTCGCGACCCGAACTGGCCGTTGATGGCGGCTACCGAGCTCGGCGCACAGATCCCCTGGCCGCCACAGTACGAGCGCGCCCGTCCGTGACGGTGGTCGAGGTCACCGACCCCTCGGACCCACGGCTGGCCGACTACCTCGGACTCACCGATGTCGTGCGACGCGTCAAGCACGAACCGGAGAAGGGCTTCTTCCTCGCCGAGGGCCAGCTCGTGATGCGCCGGGCCGTACAGGCCGGATGCGTACCCCGCTCGCTGCTGCTCGCACCCAACCGGGTCCAGGACCTGCTGCCGGAGCTGCAGGACCTCGACTGCCCGACTTTCGTCGCCGCACCGGACGTGCTGCATGCGGTCACCGGCTTCCATGTCCATCGGGGCGCACTGGGCGCCTTCGGCCGCCCCCACCCCCGGACGGCGACGGAGGTGCTGGCGGTCTCCACCCGGGTCCTGGTGCTGGAGAACGTCAACAGCCCCACCAACCTCGGGGCCGTCTTCCGAAGCGCGGCCGGGCTCGGCGTCGATGCGGTCCTGTTGAGCCCAACGTGTTGCGACCCGCTGTACCGCCGCTCGATGCGGGTCTCGATGGGCGAGGTCCTGGCGCTGCCCTACGCCTACCTCGATGCCTGGCCCAGCGGGGTCCAGCAGCTGCGGGATGCCGGCTTCAGGGTTCTGGCCATGACCCCAGCGGCGGACGCCACCCCGCTGGAGCAGGTCGTGCTCGGCGCAGATCGGGTGGCCCTGCTGCTGGGTGCCGAGGGTCCCGGTCTCACCACCGAGGCGATGGCCGCCAGCGACCTCAGGGTGCGGATCTCGATGGCCCACGGCGTCGACTCCCTCAACGTCGCTGCCGCCGCGGCCGTCGGGTGCTGGGTCGTCGGCCGCCGACCGGTGTAGGAACAAGGGCGTGAAGAGCCTTGGCCTTGTCCTGGTCCCTCTCGCTCTCGTCGCCGCCTGCAGTGGGGGAGCGACCGTTGCTCCCGGTGGGGTCTCCAAGGCCGACTACCTGAGCAGGGCCGAGGCGATCTGCACCCGCATCAACGCCGAGCAGGCGAACCTGACGACGCCGACGGCGGTGAGCGAGCTTGCGCCGTACGTCGACAAGATCGTCGCACTGGCAGACCGGGCAACCCGGCAGATCACCGTGCTCGAGGCGCCGAAAGCGGACAGGGCGGCTCTCCAATCCAAGGTCATGCGCCCGCTCGCCAGCCAGCTCGCCGAAGGTCATGCCTACGCCGACCAGGTCTCCGCGGCCGCGAAGGCTGGCGACCAGACCGCGCTGGTCCAGCTGCTCGCCAGCCAGCCCACCGGGTCCAAGGCCGACCTCGCGTGGATGAAGGGCTACGGCTTCGTGGAGTGCGTGAAGGCCGCCGACACCAGCAGCTAGGCGTCCAGCAGGTCCAGGGCGGCCTCGACGATTGAGCGGGCGTTCAGCCCGTGGTAGGCGTGCACCTCCTCGACACCGCCCCCTTGGCCGAAGACGGACACACCCAGACACGTCGTGGCCGTACCCGTCACGGTGCCTAGGAAGGCAAGGGTGTGCGGATGGCCGTCCAGCACAGTGACCAGGGGCGCCCGAGCTCCGAACGCCCGGTCCAGCACACCCTCGTCGACGCCGTGCGCAGGCCCGCGCAGCAGCCCGCGACGGGACTGCACTGCCCGCCATACGCGGTCGTAGGAGGTGACCACCACGACGTCCGCCGCCACCCCGAGGTCGGCGAGCAGGTCGGCTGCGGCCACGACGTTAGGGACCAGCGCACCCACGCCGACAAGGGTGACAGCCGGTGCGCCGGTTGACCGCAGCAGATAGGCACCCGCCAGGACATCCCGCCTGCGGGCGCTGTGGTCCTCGGGCAGGTCAGCCAGGGACTGGTCGACCGGACGGGTGGACAGCCGCAGGTAGGCCGACTCGCCGTCCGGCCGCCCCAGCCGTGACAGTGCGTCAAGAAAGCACCACTCGGTCTCCAAAGCAAACGCCGGTTCGTACGCCGTGACGCCGGGCTGTTCGAGTCCGATGCTCGGGGTCCCGATGCTCTGGTGCGCACCGCCTTCTGAGGCAAGCGTCACCCCGGAGGGCGTCCCGACCAGGACGGACTGGCCGCCGGCGTAGGTGCCGAACGCCCACGGCTCCAGGGCCCGCCCGACGAACGGGTCGTAGACGGTGCCGACCGGTAGCAGCGGCTGACCGACCTTGGACCAGGTCGCCCCGAGCTCGCCGAGCAGCCCGACCAGGTTGACCTCCGCAATACCGAGCTCCAGGTGCTGCCCGCCAGAGGTCTCGCGCCAGCGGACGAGCCGGTCCCCTTCGGTGGCCGGGTCCGTGGCAAACCAGTCGTGGCGGTCCTGCGGAGTCCAGACACCGACCTTGTTGATCCAGCCGCCCTGGTTGGTGGAGGAGGCCACGTCAGGGGAGACCGTGACCATGCGGGCGGCCACATCGGGGGCGTCACGGGCCAGATCGGTCATGACCCGGCCGATCGTGGCCTGCGTGCTGTGCTGACCTCGGTAGCTGCGGCCCAGCTCGGTGGGGACCGGGGGAGGCAGGACGGTGACGAGGTCGGGACGGGCGAGCCGGGCGGCGGTGGCCGCGCAGAGTTGCCCGGCAGCCGAGGCGGGGTCGAAGCAGACCCAGGGGTCATCGGCCGAGACGCCGAGGGAGGCAGCGAGCTCGACGTACTGCTGCTCACTGAGCAAGGCGGAGTGGTTTGACGGCGAGCCCTCGACCGGCAGCCCACGGCCCTTGACGGTGTAGGCGAACACCACCGTCGGTCGAGTGTTGTCGACAGCCTCGAAGCTCGCGCGCAAAGCCGCCAGGTCGTGCCCACCGAGGTCGCGCAGCGCGTTGTGGACCTGCTCATCCGACAGCGGCTCGAGGATCGCCCCCACCGGCGACGCGTCACCAACCAGGCGGACACGCAGGGAAGGGAGCGGCGAACGCAGCAGGAACTGGTACTCCTCGTTGCCCATCTCGTCGATCCGGCTCCGGAGTGCCTCCCCGCCTGGGCGCGCGAACAGGTCCTCCAGCACCTGGCCGTACTTCACCTCCAGCACCTGCCAGCCGGCGGCCGCGAACATTCCCTGCCAGCGGCTGATCGCGATGTCCGGCACGATCCGGTCCAGGGACTGGCGGTTGAGGTCGACGACCCAGAGGACCTCGCCAAGCTTCTGCACCATGGGGTCGGCGACGCACTCCCAGATAGCGCCCTCGTCCAGCTCCGCGTCACCGAGCAGCGAGATCTGCCGCCCGCCTGGCTCGACGCCGAAGTGCGCACTGACGTAACGCTGGGCGATGGCGCCCCAGACCGGAGCCGTGGCGCCGATGCCGACGGAGCCCGTTGAGTAGTCGGGGACGTCCGGGTCCTTGGTGCGGGAGGGATAGGGCTGCAGGCCACCGAGCTCGCGCAGCCGGGGCAGGTAGGACACGTCGAGGTTGCCGAGCAGGTAGTTGATCGCATGTAGGACGGGTGAGGCGTGGGGCTTGACCGAGACGCGGTCGGCCGGCGTCAGGTGCCCGAACCACAGCGCGGTCATGATGCTCACCATCGACGCGCTCGAGGCCTGGTGGCCCCCCACCTTGACCCCGGAGCTGTTGGGACGTCGGGCGTTGGCTGCGTGCACGATGCTCGTGGCGAGCCACAGGACCCGCTGTTCGATGAGGCCAAGAGCGTGCAGGTCAGGTGTCTGGTCGTCACTCACCGCGGCATCATCACAGGTGTCGTGCGGGCGGAGGCGAGTGAGGGCTGTTCGCTACACCGCGGTGGCGATCGGCGCCCGCAGCAGCGCGTCCGGGATGCCGAACCCTGCTACCAGCGTCAGCGCCTGCGGCCGTAGGTCCGCGCAGAGCACATTGACCTTCTTCTGCAAGGCACGCGAGTCGTCGGCCGACAGGTATCCGTGCTCAAGCCACCAGGCCCGGTCCCGCTCGATGGTGGACAGCGCGCCGAGGTCGCGCACCTGTTGCAGCAGCGGGCTGGAGGCCCGTTCCCGGAACAGCTCGTGGGCCTGTCGCTCGACGTGCGCGCGGGCTGCGGCGAGGGCATGGTCCTGGCACAGCGACAGCGCCCGCAGGGGATCGGTGCCGTTCTTGACGAGCGTCCGGAGCCGGCGGGCGAGCGAGTCGACGAGCCGCTCCTCGCGAAACGCCAACGCTTCTGCCTGCCAGATCGGGTCGTCGAGGTCAGCCGCGCGACGGCCCAAGCCGCTGAGCAAACGGCCGGCCTGCCGGGAGGTGAGGCTGCGGACCATTCCGAAGGCGTCGAGGTCCTCGAACTGCGCGGCGTAGTCCGACAGCAGGGTCTTCGCAACGAGCTGCATGAGAACGGTGTTGTCGCCCTCGAACGTCACGAAGACGTCGGAGTCCCCCCTCAGCGAGGCGAAGCGGTTCTCTGTCAGGTAGCCCTTCCCACCGCAGCACTCGCGGGCTTGCTGGACGGCCTGGACGGCATGCCACGTCGCCACCGCCTTCAGGCCGGCGGCGAGCGCCTCGACGTCGCGCTGACCCTCGCCGCCGTCGAGCAGGGCGACGTAGGAGTCGGTCAGGTGGTCGTGGGCGGCCTGCAGGACGTAGGACTCGCAAATGGCGGGAAGCAGCCGTCGCTGGTGGGTGAGGTAGTCCATGAGCGGCGTGTCAGCCTCGAGGCCGGTGCCGAACTGTTGCCTCCGCTCGCCCCAGCGGACGGCGATCGTCAGGGCGTTGCGCGCCACGGCCAGGCCGGCTCCTGCGATGCAGATCCGACCCTCGACGAGAGCGCCGATCATGGTGAAGAAACGCGCGCCGGGGGAGGCGATCGGCGAGCTGTAGACGCCCTCGGGTGACACCGAGCCGAAGCGGTCGAGCAGGTTGTCGCGGGGGATCCGGACGGCATGGAAGCGCAACCTCCCGTTGTCGACGCCCTGCAGCCCCATCTTGTCGCCACAGTCCTCGATCTCGACGCCGTCCAGGACCTCACCGTCCGCAGACCGGATCGGCACGACGAACGCGTGCACGCCCTGGGCCTGCCCGGCGACATCGAGCTGGGCGAACACCACGGCGACCCGGGCGTGCAGGGCAGCGCTACCGATCCAGTCCTTGCGGGCGGTCTCATCGGGGGTGTGCACCACGAACTCGCCGGCCTCGGCGTCGTAGCGGGCCTGGGTGCGCAGCGAGCGGACGTCTGAGCCGTGGCCGGTCTCGCTCATCGCGAAGCACCCCGGCAGCTCGAGGGTCCCGATATCGCGCAGGTAGGCGTCGTGGTGCTTGCAGGTGCCGAGCCGGTGGATGGCACCGCCGAACAGCCCGAACTGCACGCCCATCTTGACCAGCAGCGACAGGTCGCTGTGGCCGACGGTCTGGAAGGTCGCGATCCGCCCACCAGGGTCGTCCTGGCCCCCGTAGACGACGGGGAACGAGCGCGCTCCGTCGCCGGCCCGCCCCAGAGCCTTGGTCCACTCGAGCACCAGGTCGCGGTAGTCGTCACGACTGAGCCCGTCCGCCTTGTCGAACGGCAACGCAGACAGCCGTGTCCGCGTCTCGCGCCGCAGTGCTGCGTGCCGCCCGTCAAGAAAGACTTGCAGCTGGCCCGCCGCCTCGACGTCGACCGTATGCCTCGCCCTGTCCGCCATGATCGTCCTGTTCCCCTCGGAGCGGCCCCCTGAACCGTCAGAACAGGGCGGGTACGACGACGCCCAGCAGCGGGCTGGCCGCCACCACCAGGGCCAGGGCCAGGACAGCGGTGGCCGGACCTCGGGTCAGCGGGACAGGACGGTGCAGCAGCCTCCGGGCCCGGACCAGTACGTCCTCACCGGCCAGCCCGAGGGCGCCCGCGGGAGCCCCGCTGCCACCGATCTTCCACAGCGCACGGGCGAGCAGCGCCGGGTCGTGATGGCGGGCCGCCCGGTCGTCGGCGAGCAGCTCGACCAACAGGGCTACCTCGGCCTGGGCCGTGCTGACCGCGCGCAACGCCGGGAACGTCGCTCCGAGGGCCACGAACGGCAGGACGACCAGGTCGTGGCGTTGCACCAGATGGGCCCGCTCGTGGGCGAGGACGGCCCGCACCTCGTCGTAGGACAGCAGGCTGAGGGCCCCGCGGGACAGCACCAGCCGCGGACGCAGCCCCGGCAGGCAGTAGGCGATCGGCACCTCATGGTCGAGCACAGAGGCGCCTTCGAGCAGCAGGTTGCGCTGGGACACCAGGTCGACCAGGACCCGGTTGGAACGCCGGGCGCGCACGGTCACCCAGGTCGAGCTGGCCAGCATGGTGACCAGGCGGAGCAGCATCGCGAGCCCTGCCAGGCCGGCGACCCAGGTGAGCGCGTCGGCGCGACCGAGGTGCCGCAGCCCGTCGGCCGGGGTCCGGCCGAGCGGAGCCAGGGCCAGGGTGGCGAGCAGGGAGAGGGTGAGCAGGCCGCCAGCCAGGCCGGCGGCCTGCCACAGCACGAGCGCAAGGACCGGGGAGCGACCGGGCCAGGCCGCACGGGCGAGCACTGGCGGGAGGACGACCGCAACGAACAGCAGCGCCAGCGCGAGGGCTGCAGCTGAGGCGACCATGGGTCAGGTGCGACTGTCGGGCGCGGTCGGGTCAGGCTCGTCAAGCGCATCGAGCGCCTGTCGAAGGGCCCGCGCCTCCGCGGGACTGACGGTGCGGGCGAAGTGTTGCAACGCGGCCTGCCGGTCGGCGGCCTGTCCGAGGGCCTGCTGCAACAGGACGCTGACGTGGTCGGTGCGGCTGGCGGTGGCGGTGTACGTGTGCGCGCGGGCGCTGGCGTCGCGCTGCAGCAGGCCCTTGTTCTCCAGGCGGCTCAGGACCGTGAGGACGGTGGTGTAGGCCAGACCGCGGCCGGACAGCGCGTCGGCGACGTCGCGACCGCTCAGGGCCGCGGGCGCCGCCCACACCGTGTCCATCACCGCGCGCTCGAGGTCACCCAGCCGTGTCACGAGCGTCATACTACGTCCAGTAGAAGTTCTACGAGCCGTCGTACATCATGGTGGACGTCGAAAGGAGGAGACCGTGCCCGACGTTCTCGGTACCGCCGTACCGCCCGGTGCCCAAACGTGGCGCTGGGATTGGCAGGAGATGGCCCGCTGCCGGGGCCACGATGAGCTGTTCTTCCACCCGCCCGGCGAGCGCGAGCCGACCAGGAGCGAGCGCGACCAGGCCGCCCGCGGGCTGTGCCTTGGCTGCCCCGTGCGGCGCGAGTGCGCAGCGCACGCCCTGATGATGCGTGAGCCGTATGGCGTGTGGGGCGGCCTCACCGAGGACGACCGGGCCGTCGAGCTCTACGGCCCGCGCCCCGTCCGGCGGCGCTGACTAGCCGCCGAGCGCATCCGGGTCGGCGAGCAGGCGCTTGAGGGCGTCGAAGAACATGGCGCACTGCACCCCGTCAACGAGCCGGTGGTCGCCGGTCAGGGACA
>JAYUBO010000253.1:0-3604 GCA_043740815.1 Frankiales bacterium
TCAAGGTCGCCTCGGACGGCGGTGTCGGGAGCGCCAATCGCAGCTCGCTGTCACCGTGAGGGGGCAGCCAGGCTGGCTGCGGGCAGGTCGAACCAGCGGAGCTCGTCGAAGTCGGCGGAGACGGTGCCGCTGGCCTGCTCGAACTCGCCGGCCTGGGCTGCGGCGGCCGCGAACAGGTTGCGGGCCTGCTCCAGATAACGGTCGAGCTCAGACTCCGGCGCGCGCTCGTCATGATGTGGGTAGGACATCAGACCATCTGCGTCATATGAGATCTGGCTCAACCGCAACGGTGGTTCGATCGGACCGAGCCGGTGCCGCCACAGGGCCCTTGCTGGATCGAAGTGGTAGTCGGTGAGCAGCCGAAAGCCGTCGTGGGCCACCAGGCGGACGGCCTGGACGAGGTAGTTGAAGACCGCTTCGGAGATGAAGTAATTGAAGTTGACCCGAACCCAGCCGGGCTTGATGCCCTCGCAGCCGCGAGCGATCTCGCGTCCGAACTCGTGCGAGTGCTCCAGGTCGATGCCCAGCAGCCGGTGGCCGTACGGTCCGGCACAGGAACAACCGCCCCGGGCCTGGATGCCGAACAGGTCATTGAGCAGGGCCACGACAAAATTGTGGTGCAGGTATCTCCCACTCGGCGCACGGACCACGAAGGAGACGATGGACAGCCGCTCCGCCGCCAGATTGCCCAAGATCTCGATGGCCGGCTCCTGCTGCCAGGACGCGACTGCCCTGGCGAGGTAGTGCTCCTCGTGCGCGCGGATTACGTCGATCCCGACGGCCTCTTTGAGTTGGAAGACCAACCCCGCCCTGATCGACTCAACAATTGCCGGTGTGCCGCCTTCCTCGCGCTGGACCGGATCGGCCAGATATGCGTGCTCGGTCGGGTTCACGTAGGCGACCGTGCCGCCACCCGGGACATCGGGCACGCGATTGACCAGCAGTTCACGTCGTACGACGAGAATGCCCGGGGTGCTGGGACCGCCGATCAATTTGTGCGGACTGAGGAAGATCGCATCCTTGTAGGCCTGCGGGTCAGCCCCGGCCTCGGCGTACATCTTGATTGACACGTAGGGGGCCGCGGCCGCGAAGTCCCAGAAGGCCAGCGCGCCGTGTTCGTGCAGGAGCGCGGAGATCCGGTTGGTGTCTGTCACGATGCCGGTGACGTTGCTGGCTGCCGAAAAGGCACCGATCTTCAGAGGCCGCGCGTCCGCGTGGGCGAGTTCGGCCGCAAGGTGCGCCAGGTCGATGTGGCCGTCGGCATCCTGGCCGATCACGACGACATCGGCGATCGACTCGCGCCATGGCAGCTCGTTGGAGTGGTGTTCATACGGGCCGAGGAACACGACCGGCCGCTGCGCGGTGGGAATGAGACCGCTCAGCTGGTAACGGTCCTCCAGCTCCGACGGAATGCGCAGGCCAAGGATGCCGATCAGCTTGTCGATGGCGCCTGTGCACCCCGAGCCGGCGAAGATGACGACTGTCTCCTGGTCGCCGCCGACTGCATCGGTGATGAGTGCCCGGGCGTCCTCCCGCAACCGGCTGGTCTGCAGACCGGTGCCGCTGGATTCGGTGTGGGTGTTGGCGTAGCGAGGCAGCACCTCATCTCTGATGAAGTCCTCGATGAACGACAGCGCCCGACCGGAGGCTGTGTAGTCCGCGTAGGTCACCCGACGCGGCCCGTAGGGCCCCGGCAGCACCTGGTCGTCACCGATCACTGAGCCACGGATCTTTCTCAGCAACGGTGTTTCGAGGGGCGTCTGAGTACCCACCTGCCGAGGTTATCCCCGGGTGGCCCGGCCGTCAGGAATCCCTGGATTGTCAGGACCAAAGGCCTCCCGAAGCTCAGCAACCAGCTGGGCGGTCACGGGGAGTTCCAAGCCGTACCGGGCGGCGGCACGCAACACAGCACCGCCGAGGGCGTCCAGCTCCAGTGGCCGGCCGGCGTCGGCGTCCCGCTGCATCGACGAACGCATCGTTGCTGGCAGCGCGTCGAAGGCCGCCAGCACTGTGCGCTCGTCGCCGGACGCACCCTCCTCCCGGGCTACCGCGGCGACTTCCGCGATGACCGCGATGAGTTGTTTGCGGCGCTGCTCGCGGATGTATCCCACCGGCTGCCGGGCGTGCGTGGTGAGCAGGGCCAGCGGGGCCAGGAACGCCAGCTTGTCCCACAGGACCCCGACCTCGTCGGTACGGACCCGGACGTCGAGCCCAGCCTCCCCGAGCACCTCGGCCAGTCCATCCACACCCGGCGCCTGGCACAATTCCACCGCCGCGAACGGACTGTCCTGGCGCACCTGGCCGGGGCCGGTGCGGGTGGATTCAACCCGGATCGACGCTCCCACCACGGTTGCGGACGGGTAGCCACGTCGCAGCACCATGAGGTGCTCGACGCCGTTCAGCAGCGGGACGAGCAGTGCACCGGCGAGCAGGTCCGCCGGCATCCGCTGCAGGGCGGCATCCAGCTGGGTCGCCTTCACCGTCACGAAGCAGACGTCGACCGGCCGGTCGAGCCGCTCCTGCGCGGCCACCCATTCGACGCGGGAACCAAACCGGGCGCTCTCCAGCTGTACGCCGTTCGCGCGGATGGCCGCTGTCGTGGCACCGCCGGCGAGGCAGACGACTTCGTGACCGGCACCGGCGAGCAGCGCGGCGAGCAATCCGCCGACACCGCCGGGCCCGAGCACGGCGAACCTCACGATGGTCCCTCCTTCAGGCCGGTCCGGTGCCGGCTCCGCGAGTATGGCCACCCGTGCATCGCGACTGCAACGTGCCGGTCAGGACAGGAACGCGCGCAGCAGGGCGGCGGTGCCGGCCAGGTGCTCTTCCATCGCCGCCCGGGCCGCGGCGGGTTGTCGGCGGCGGATGGCCCGCACGATCCGGTCGTGCTGGTCGTTGCTGTGGGCGATGTTGCGCTCGAGCAGTGGGATTGCGTCGAGCAGGTCGTTGACCCGCATCCGTACGTCGGCCGCCGCTGCCGCCAGCGACGGCGAGCCGGTCAACTCGGTGACCGCCAGGTGCAGCCTGCTGTCGGCGGTCCGGTACCGGTTGGGGGCTGCTGTCCGGCAGTCCTCGAGGGCGGCCACCAGTGCGCCGTACGCCTCGGGACGGACCGCGAACGACGCGGCCACCTCGACCGCCCCCAGCTCAAGCACCTGGCGAAGCACGAGCGTGTCCTCAATTGACTCGCACGACCGGTGTGGGACCGGCCTGAGCTGCGGACGCGTGGTGGCCCGGTCGAGCACGAACGCCCCGCCGTGCCGGCCGCGGCGGATCTCGAGCCATCCGGCGTCGGCCAGCGAGCGCAACGCGTCCCGCAGCGTGACCCGGCTGACCCCGAGCCGACCCGCCAGGTCGCGCTCCGCGGGCAGCCGCTCACCGGGACAGATCAAGCCGAGCTTGACGGCGGACAACACCCGCTCGACGCATTCCTCAAAGGCGTTGCCGCTGCGGATCGCCCGGAAGGCCACCTCCGCAGGGTCGACCGGGCGGGCTGTCTGGCGGCCACCGACCGATCTCACAGCGGCGTGACGTAGGCCCCGCAGATCCCGCCGTCCACGAGGAACTCCGATGCGGTGATGAACGAGGCATCGTCCGAGGCGAG
>JAYUBO010000254.1:0-2412 GCA_043740815.1 Frankiales bacterium
TAGCCGACCTCGCCGGCGGTGAGGAAGTCCTTGGGGGTCATCTCCGGGGACACGACGCCGACCTCGAGGATCTCGTGGGCATTCTGCGTCGACATCATCAGCCCGCGGTCCTTGGTCGACAGCGAGCCGTCGATGACCCGGACGTAGGTGATGACGCCCCGATAGGAGTCGTAGACGCTGTCGAAGATCATTGCGCGGGCGGGACCGTCCGGGTCGCCGATCGGCTGTGGCACATCGCGGACGATCGCGTTCAGGACATCAGGCACACCGACGCCGGTCTTGGCGCTGATGCGCAGCACGTCCTCGGGCTCGCAGCCGATGATCTTGGCGATCTCCTCCGCGTACTTGTCGGGCTGGGCCGCCGGCAGGTCGATCTTGTTGAGCACCGGGATGATGTGCAGGTCGTTCTCGAGCGCCAGGTAGAGGTTTGCCAGGGTCTGCGCCTCGATGCCCTGCGCGGCGTCCACCAGCAGCAGGGTTCCCTCGCAGGCGGCAAGGGACCGGGAGACCTCGTAGGTGAAGTCGACGTGCCCCGGGGTGTCGATCATGTGCAGGACGTAGTCCTTGCCGTCGTCCGCCCGCCAGGGAAGCCGGACGTTCTGCGCCTTGATGGTGATCCCACGCTCGCGCTCGATGTCCATCTTGTCGAGGTACTGCGCGCGCATCTGCCGCGCGTCGACCACCCCGGTGACCTCGAGCATGCGGTCGGCCAACGTCGACTTGCCGTGGTCGATGTGGGCGATGATGCAGAAGTTCCTGATGAACTCCTGGGGGGTCGTGGGCACGTGCCATCCTACCGTTGGCGCGCCGGGAGCTGCCCCCCAAACCAGCCGGCGCCGAAGGGGTCAGAGCAGTCGGGTCACGTCGACGGTGACGCCCAGGGACTGGGAGCCACCCCCGGCGTACACGCCCTTCAGCGGTGGCACGTCGGTGTAGTCGCGCCCACGAGCCACGATGACGTGCCGCTCACCCGACGGCGTTCCGTTGGTCGGGTCGAAGCCCCACCAGTCACCGAGCCACGCCTCCACCCATGCATGGCTCTCACCCCGGACGGTCACCCCGAGCTCCGGGGCCTTGGCGGGGTGCAGATAGCCGCTGACGTAACGGGCCGGGACGCCCGCCTCACGCAGTAGGGCGAGGGTCACGTGGGCGAGGTCCTGGCAGACGCCCTTGCCAAGCTGCCACGCTTCGACCGCGCTGGTCGCGACTCCGGTGCTGCCGGGCACGTAGGCGACCCGCTCCCGGACCACGGCCGCCAACCCGAGCACCACCTCGTACGGCGAGCCGGTGCTGCTCCTGGCCAGCTCGACGAGCTCCCCGTCTGCCAGGGTGCGGGGGCTTGGCCGCAGCAGCTCGACGTGGGAATCGGCCACCGCCGCCAGGTCCGACCAGCTCGGGTCGCCGGGGGTTGCCGCATCGGCGGTGTCGACGACCGAGCTGGAGGTGATCTCGAGCTCGGTATGCGGGACGTGCAGGTCGAAGGCGATGACCTGGCTGCCCCAGTAGTCCCAGTAGCGCTGCTGCGGCGCAAACGGGTGGGTCGTCACTGTGCTCGACAAGGTCAGCTGGCGGCTGCCGGTCGTGGGCACGAGCCGGGCCTCGTTGTAGGAGGACACGACGTCGGTGTCATAGCGGTATCCCGTGGTGTGCCGGACCTGCAGGCGCATGCTCACTCCGAGCTCCAGGACAGGGCAGCTGTGTGGTGGAAGTAGCGCGCCGAGAGCGCTGAGGCCGTGTCCGCGCAGGTGGTTTGCAGCACCCCGAGCAGGGACGGCAGGTCATCGAGCAGGTCCTGCGACACCCGAAACTCGAGGTCGGTGCGGACCCGGCCGAGAAAGCGCCGGGCCGCGTCGTCGACTCCGGTGCGGCCGGTGTTCGGGTCGAGCTCGGCCAGACAGCGCTCGGCCTGCATGAGAGAGGCGTAGATGCTGCGCGGGAACAGCCGGTCCAGGACCAGGAACTCCACCACCTTCTCCGGCTCGACAGCCGCGCGGTAGGTGCGCAGATAGGCCTCGTGGGCGCTGCAGCTCATGAGCAGCCCGATCCAGGCGGCGCTCGCACCGCGCTGCTGACCTCGTGCCCACAGCAGCCGCGCGGTCATGTCAACCCGCTCCAGCGAACGGCCGAGCACCAGGAAGCGCCAGCCGTCGTCGCGCGGCATCGTGCCGTCGAGCAGGCCTGCAACCAGACCGGCCCGTTCGCGCACGTAGCGGAAGAAGCCGTGCGGGCCATGCCTGTCCGCGGCGGCTTGCTGGCTCGGCAGCGCGTGGAAGGTCGCGTTCAGCGCCTCCCACAGCTCGCTCGACAGGGCCTCGCGCACGCCCCGGGCGTTTTCCCGGGCCGCCGCGAGGGCGCCCACGATCGAGCTCGTGTCGCCGGGGGCGAAGGCCAGTCGGTCGACGGTGCGTCGTA
>JAYUBO010000255.1:0-1915 GCA_043740815.1 Frankiales bacterium
CCCCTGGACCTTCCTGATGAGCGCACTTCGCTGCCAATCGAGGAACATAGCGAGGGCGTCGCGCTCGCCAGCGGGGCGATACTCTTCGTTCATGAATCGAACGCTATGTCGCCGCAGGCCAGATGCGTCCGACTCTGTAACGTCTCGACGAGGGACGGCGAGCGGCCCCCCCCGCACACATCGCGGCAAGAGTGGACGTTCGGCACGCCGCCGCCTCGCGGCCCGGTGAACTCTGTCTCGTCTTCGCGGACCGGGTGGTGATCGTCGATAAGGCCGGGCTGGTCTGTGACGGGCGGCTCGAGGAACTAACTGGGGGTGCGGGAACCTTGGTCTGCCGGCTTCCGAGGTCCTGGTCGTCGGGACCGGGGCGGAAGCCGAGCAGTGTCAGCGCCGGCCGGTCGGGGTAGCTCACCATTTGCCCTGTCCCCCTGCGCCTGGGCACGGCACTGATGCCACGCTGTGTTGGGTCGCAAGCGGAGGAGGACGCCGGTGCTCGACAAGCGGGTCTGGTCGCTGGCCGCTGCCGTCGAGGGCGTGAAGGACGGCGCGACGGTGCTGATCGGGGGCTTCGGCAACTCCGGCATCCCGATCGAGCTCACCCATGCGCTGCTCGACCAGGGGGCGCGCGACCTGACGGTCGTCACCAACAATGCTGGCAGCGGCGAGACCGACGTCGCGGCACTGCTGCGCGAACGCCGCGTGCGCAAGATCATCTGCTCGTACCCGCGCTCCCAGGGCTCGATCTGGTTCGAGCAGCTCTACCGGACGGGTGAGATCGAGCTGGAGCTGGTGCCGCAGGGGACGCTGAGCGAGCGGATGCGCTGCGCGGGCGCCGGCCTTGGCGGCTTCTTCACGCCCACTGGTGCGGACTCCCGCCTGGCCACCGGGAAGGAGGTCCGGATGATCGGGGGCCGCCAGCACGTGTTCGAGGAGCCGCTGCGCGGCGACGTGGCCCTGGTCAAGGCCGATCGAGCCGACCGGTGGGGGAACCTCGTCTACCACTCGGCCGCCCGCAACTTCGGTCCGACGATGGCGACCGCGGCGGACCTCACCGTGGTGCAGGTGCGCCAGCTGGTCGATCTCGGCGACCTCGACCCGGAGTGCGTCGTCACACCGGGCGTGTTCGTCGATCGGGTCGTCCAGGTCCAGGTCCAGCCCTGGTCGCCGGCGTGAGCGTGCGGCGCCTGACGCGCGACGACATGGCCTGGCGGCTCGCCCAGGACATCCCGGACGCCTCCTACGTCAACCTCGGCATCGGGTTGCCGACCCTGGTCGGTAACCATGTCCCTGCGGGCCGGGAGGTGGTCTACCACAGCGAGAACGGCATTCTGGGGCTCGGTCCCGCCCCGCTGCCAGGTGAGGAGGACCCGGAGCTCATCAACGCCGGAAAGTCGCTCGTCACGCTGCTGCCCGGCGGGGCGTACTTCCACCACACCGACTCGTTTATGATCATGCGGGGCGGGCATCTGGACGTGTCGGTCCTTGGCGCGTTCCAGGTCAGCGCGCAGGGCGACCTGGCGAACTGGGCGACCAACGACGACGAATACCCGCCGGCGGTCGGCGGGGCCATGGACCTCGCGGTCGGGGCCAAGCGCATCCTGGTCCTGACCATGCACACGACCTCAGACGGAGCGCCGAAGCTCCTGGACCGCTGCACCTACCCCCTGACGGCCGCGGGCGTCGTGGACCGCATCTACACCGACCTCGCGGTGCTCGACGTGACGCCCGCGGGGCTGCTCGTCCGCGAGGTCGTCGAAGGCCTCTCGGGCGGCGAGCTCCAGCACCTAACCGGCGCACCGCTGGCGTTCGCCGACGACACCGCCGTCCTGCTGCCCAGGCCGACAACGCCAGCCGGGTAAAGCGGCTGATGCCGGCCCGAGCGCGCTCATCGACAGCTGCGAACGCCCGCTGCCCG
>JAYUBO010000256.1:0-21139 GCA_043740815.1 Frankiales bacterium
CCCAGGACCACTCTGGCTCCTTCGCCCGTCAACGCCCGGGCAATCGCGATCCCGATTCCGTCCGGCGCGCCAGCGCCTGTCACGATGGCGACCCGGCCCTGGAAGCGAGGAACAGGTGCCTGCTTTACATGCGCCAGAGCCTTTGTCGTCATCGATTCCACGTCCCTCTCGCTTCCCAAGCTGGGATCTGTCGGATTGTCGGTGCTGTCGCGTGGGCTAGATGATGCCTGAGCGGGCCTGGTGACCCTGGGCGCGCTGCTGCTCTTGAGCCCATGGAGCACCGGACCGGCAGGAAGTTGGCGACCTGAGAAGGCCCAGACACGCCGCGTCGTGCAGCAGCCCCAAGCCATCAGGACTGACCCTCGCGGTGTCCCAGATTGGGTGTGGCACTGCCGAAACGGGTACGAGTCAGTGGACCAGGACCCTGCGGTTTCGACGAGGTGGCACGCTCTCCCACCGGACCCGTCTGCGCGGTCCGACCCGCCAGACGATGTACGCCGGAGGCACCCCGTGACCAACATGGCCGACAACCTGACCCGAACCGCCGAGCACTACGGGGACCGCCCCGCGATCAAGCTCGACGACTTGGTGCTGACCTACTCCGAGCTCCAGGACGGTGCGCGGCGCGTGGCGGCCCTCCTGAAGTCCAAGGGGGTGGGGTCCGGTGACCGGGTCGGACTGGTGCTGCCCAACGTGCCGGCGTTCCCGGTGCTGTTCTACGGCGCTCTGGCCATCGGTGCTGTCGTCGTACCGATGAATCCGCTGCTCAAAGGCCGCGAGGTGAAGTACTACCTCGAGGACTCGGGCGCCTCGGTCGTCTTCGCCTGGAAGGACATGGCCGAAGAGGCCGCCAAGGGTGCCTCCGAGGTCGGGATCGAGTGCGTCGAGGTCGGTCTCGACTTCGCCAAGGTGCTCGGACAGCACGACCCCGACGAGGAGGTCGTGGACCGCAACGACGACGACACCGTGGTGCTGCTCTACACCTCTGGCACCACCGGACAGCCCAAAGGCGCGGAGCTGACTCACCACAGCATGAACACCAACGCCGCGACCAGCGCCGAGACACTGGTCGAGCTCACCGAGCAGGACGTCGTGATGGGTTGCCTCCCCCTCTTCCACGTCTTCGGCCTCACCTGCGGGCTCAACGCCTCGATCCTCAAAGGATCATGCCTGACTCTGATCCCGCGCTTCGACGCCGCGAAGGCACTGGAGATCGTCGGCCGCGACCGCGTCACCGTCTTCGAGGGTGTCCCCACGATGTACGCCGGCATGCTGCACGCCGTCAGCGCCGACAAGGCCGACATGTCCAGCTTGCGCACCTGTATCTCCGGAGGGTCGGCGATGCCGGTTGAGGTGATGAAGAACTTCGAGAAGAAGTTCGACTGCATCGTGCTCGAGGGCTACGGCCTGTCCGAAACGTCCCCGGTCGCTTCGTTCAACCAGCCGGGCAAGGAGCGCAAGCCAGGATCCATCGGCACCGAGGTGCGCGGTGTCCAGATGAAGGTCGTCGGTGACGACGACGAGAACGTTGCGCAGGGCGAGGTCGGCGAGATCGTCATCAAGGGCGAGAACGTGATGAAGGGCTACTGGGGGCGGGCGGAGGACACAGCAGCGGCCATCAAGGACGGCTGGTTCCACACCGGCGACCTGGCGAAGATCGACGAGGACGGCTATTTCTTCATCGTCGACCGCAAGAAGGACCTCATCATCCGCGGCGGCTACAATGTCTACCCGCGCGAGGTCGAAGAGGCGCTGTACGAGCACGCGTCGGTCGCCGAAGTGGCCGTCATCGGGATTCCCCACGACAGCCTGGGTGAGGAGGTCGGCGCCGCGGTCGCACTGAAGCCCGGCGAGAAGGTCAGCGAAAAAGACCTGCAGGCATTCGCGAAGGAGCGGTTGGCGGCGTACAAGTACCCCCGCGCCGTGTGGATCGTCGACGAGCTACCCAAGGGCCCAACCGGCAAGATCCTGCGGCGCGAGGTCACCGCCCCGGACCGGGGCTCGTCATGACCGCTGCAGCCGACACCGAGCGGGCCTACCAGGCTGGACGTGGTGAAACCGGGAGCGAACGCAAAGTCCTCGGACTCGAAAACTCTCCCCTCTCGGACTTCCTCGGCTTCGAGCTGCTGCTCAGCGACCAGGACCGCGAACTGCTCAGCAGCGTGCGCGCCTTCATGACGCGGGAGGTCGAGCCGGTCATCAACGACTACTGGACCCGCGCGGCGTTCCCGCACGAGCTCCTCCCAGGCATCGCGAAGCTCGGCATTGCCGGCCTGGCGTACGACGGACCCGGCTGTCCCTACCGCGGGGCCCTGGTCGACGGCATGGTCGCCATGGAGCTCGGCCGGGTCGACCCGTCGATGGCAACGTTCATGGGCGTCCACGGCGGCCTGGCGATGGGCTCCATCAACCTCTGCGGCTCCGACGAGCAGCGCGAGCGCTGGCTGCCCCCGATGGCCCGGATGGAGCTCATCGGTGCGTTCGGCCTGACCGAGCCCGACGTCGGCTCGGCGATCTCGGCCGGTCTCACCACCAGTGCCCGGCGAGCCGGCGACGAGTGGGTCCTCAACGGCGAGAAGAAGTGGATCGGCAACGCCGCGTTCGCTGACCTCATCGTGATCTGGGCGCGTGACGAGCAGGACGGGCAGGTGAAGGGGTTCGTCGTCGAGAAGGGCACCGACGGGATGACCTTCGACAAGCAGGAGGACAAGATCGCCCTGCGCGTCGTACAGAACGCCGAGATCCACCTCCACGATGTCCGTGTCCCCGAGGCCAACCGACTGCAGAAGGCCGAGAGCTTCCGCTCCACCGCGGATGTGCTGCGCGTGACCCGGATGAGCGTGGCCTGGCAGGCGGCTGGATGTGCACGCGGCGCCTATGAGCACGCACTGCGCTACACCAAGGCTCGCGAGCAGTTCGGTCGGCCGATCGCCTCGTTCCAGATGGTGCAGGACCTGCTGGTGAAGATGCTCAGCAACGTCACCGCCTCCACGGCTATGAACGTCCGGGCCTCGCAGCTGCAGGACGCCGGCCTGCTCAAGGACGAGCACGCCTCGCTGTGCAAGGCGCACGCCACCGTGCGGATGCGCGAGGCCGTGGGCTGGGCGCGCGAGGTCCTCGGCGGCAACGGCATCCTGCTCGAGCACCACGTGGGCCGCTTCGTCGCGGACGCGGAGGCGATCTACTCCTACGAGGGCACCCGCGAGATCAACACGTTGATCGTAGGGCGGGCCATCACCGGCGAAAGCGCCTTCGTCTGACCCGGAACGGTGTCTGGCCACCGACGACAAGACGCCGAGAAAGGTCGCAGCCCGGCCTCAGGCCAGGGCCTCCTCCAGGCCAGCCGTCGCCATCGCCGACCAGGTCCCCTCGACCTGGTGGGCCAGCACGACCAGGTCGTGAAGCTCGCCGCTCTTGTCGCGGACATGGTCGCGCAGCAGCGCCTCGGGCTCGAAACCCAACGCCTCGAACATGCCGATCGCCGGGACAGCATCCACGACGACCTCCACGACGGTCTTGGTCAGGCCCAGCTCAAGTGAGGCCAACAAGCCGGCCCGGGCCAGTGTGCGACCGACGCCGTGGCCGCGGGCAGCGGGGTCGACGACGACCCGCAGGCTGCCGACGTGCGCCGACCAGCCGACCAGTGGCAGCACCGCGAGATAGCCCACGACCCGGTCACCCTCGACGGCGCAGGCCCGATAGGCCCCCTCCCGCTCCAGCCAGCTCTGCACCACGCCAGGGCGCTGGACGTCCTCGGCGAAGCTGTTGTGGTCGGAGTCGGGCACCCGGCGGAAGAACTCCTCCAGCGGGGCCGCGAGCTCTGGGCTCAGCGAACGTACGTCCATCAGGGGATCCTTTCGAGGGTGGCGCTGTGCTCGCGGAGCCAGCCGAAAATCTGCGGAAGCGTGGTGGTGGCGGCGGCCCTGCCCATGACCAGGCCCACATGGCCCGCGGGCAGCTCTAGGGTCTCGGCGCGGGCCGAACCGACCAGATCGCAGACTGGGGTTGCCGCACCCGACGGCACGATGTGGTCCTTGACGGCCACGACGTTCAGCAGCGGCCACGTCAGGTCGCGCAACGACAGCAACCGGCCAGAGAGGCGGCACCGGTCGGCCATCAGCGACCCGTCCCGCATGATCTCGACGGTCTCGCGGAAGGCCCTCCCGGGGAAGGGGATGTGGTCACGGGTCCACTGGCCCATCCGCTGGAAGGCCTCCACCTGCCGGTCGTCCCAGAGCTTCTCCCAGAGCACGGCGTACTGCGTCAGGTCCGCGGTCGGCTTGAGCACCCGGAAGGCGTTGCGGATGACTTCGGCCGGGACGTTGCCGGTGTCGTCGATGACGTCGTCCGCGGACAACCGACCGCCGTCGAACATCCGCCCGAACATGCCCATCTCGCTGAAGTCGACCGGGGTCGCCATCGTGATGAGCGAGGCGACCGGCAGGTCGGGGTGGGCTGCGCCGAGCAGCAGCGACAGCAGCCCGCCGTAGCAGTAACCGATGACGTTGAGCTCGTCGCTGCCGGAGGCCTCGAGCACCGCGGCGATCGCGGCCGGCAACAGCTCGTCGACGTAGGTCGCCAGGCCGTTGCCGGCGTCGAGCTCGTCCGGGACCCCCCAGTCCAGCAAGTAGACGTCGAAGCCGTCGTCGCGCAGCGCTTGGACGAAACTGGCCCCCGGGTGCAGGTCAAGGATGTAGCTGCGGCTGACCAGGCTCATCACGATCAGGACCGGGGTGGACACCGTGACGGCGTCGCTGCGATAGCGCCAGAGCTCGGTCTTGTCACGGCGCCAGACGGTGTCCTTCGCCGTTGTCCCGACCTTCGGCCGGTCGACCCCGGTCACGTACTTCACGCCGTTGCGCGCCCGCAGCAGGTTGCGCCCGACGTCGCGGCGCACCCGACTCACGAGCTCGGCCGGGTCGGTCGTCAGCGCCATCGGGGCCTCCTGCGGTGGGGGTGGTGGGCGCAGCACGGCGGAGGGCCTCGTCGAGCCGACGCACACTGCGGTCGAGGGCGCCAACCTGCTCGCGCAGCCGGGCGACGTCGCTGGCGGCCGGCAGGTTGACCCTGTGCAGCGCCCGGCGAGTGCTGCGCTCGACCCGACGCGACAGCTCCGCGCGCGCCGAGATGAGCAGCCCGGCGACATCGGCGAAACGCTCGGTCTGCACAGCCGCCTCGAGCCGGCTGCCGACGGGGCGCTCCACGGCGTCGTACGCCCTTCTCCACAGCGCTGTGCCCATAGGTGCACCGTAACGTGTGACTCGGGTCATACCCGCCACGAGAAGGGACGCGACGCCATGACAGCCACGCAACAGGAGCGACCCGCCAGGTCAGCCGCCGATGGTTCACCCTTGGACGTGATGCTCACCGATGCCGCTGTCGGGCCGGTGCGCCGATTGCTGCCGGGCCGGGCCGGCCTCAAGCTCGCTGCCCGCCTCGTCGCGCGACCGCTCGAGACCACGCGGCTCACCGCGCGTACGGCCCGCGAGCTCGGCAAGGTCGTCGCCGGCGTCTCTCAGGTCGAGCCGGGCAAGCGCGACAAGCGCTTTGCCGACCCGTCCTGGACGGGCAACACGGTGCTGCACCGGCTGTGCCAGGGCTACCTGGTGGCCGGCAGCGCGCTCGAGCGGCTCGTCGACGAGGCCGATCTGGACTGGCGCAGCGAGCAGCAGATGCGTTTCGTGGTGCAGATGGTCGTGGACGCGATGGCGCCCTCGAACAACCCGCTGCTCAACCCGCTGGCGCTCAAGACCGGCCTGGAGACCGGCGGTCGCAGCTATCTGACCGGCGCACGGCAGTTCGTGCAGGACATGGCGACCCGGCCGCGGATCCCGTCGATGGTGGATGGCCGGGGGTTCGCGGTCGGCGGCAACCTGGCGGTGACCGAGGGGGCGGTCGTGCTGCGTACTCCTGTGTTCGAGCTGATCCACTACCGCCCGCGCACCGAGCAGGTGCTCACCACGCCACTTCTCGTGGTCCCGCCGATGATCAACAAGTTCTACATTGCCGACCTGGCCGAGGATCGCAGCATGGTGGCGTTCTGGCTCGACCAGGGCCAGCAGGTGTTCGTGATCTCCTGGCGCAACCCGTCGGCCGAGCACCGCGCCTGGAACCTCGACGGCTACGCCGGGTCGGTGCTGGCCGCCCTGGACGCCGTCGAGGAGGTCACCGGGAGCCCTCGCAGCCACGTGCTGGGCCTGTGCGCCGGTGGCATTGTCACCAGCTGCGCGGTGTCGCACCTGGTCGCCACCGGGCGCGGCGACCGGATCGCCGGGCTCACCCTCGGCGTCACTCTGCTGGACCAGGAGCGGGCCGGCACGATCGGCTCGATGGTCGACGAGAACACTGCGCAGTTCGCTGTGGCGCAGAGCCAGCGCAAGGGCTACCTCGACGGCAAGGCGCTGGCCGGGGTCTTCGCCTGGCTGCGCCCCAACGACCTGATCTGGAACTACTGGGTCAACAACTACCTGCTCGGCAAGCGCCCGCCGGCCTTCGACGTGCTGGTGTGGAACGCTGACACCACCCGCATGCCGGCCGGTCTGCACCGGGACTTCATCCGCATGACGCTCGACAACGCCCTGACGCAACCGGGCTCCTTCGAGGTGCTCGGCACCCCGGTCGACCTGTCCAAGATCGACATCGACTCCTACGTCGTGGCAGGCAGCACCGACCACATCTGTCCTTGGGACAGCTGCTACCGCAGTGCCCACCTGCTCGGCGGAGACACCCGCTTCGTGCTCTCGACCGCCGGGCACATCGCCGCGCTGGTCAACCCACCGACCAATGCCAAGAGCAACTTCCGGGTCAACGAGGCGCTGCCCGCCTCGGCGACCGAGTGGGAGGCCGGCGCCGTCACCCACCCGGGTAGCTGGTGGACCGACCATGCCGCGTGGTTGGCCGCACGCTCGGGCGAGCTGCGTCCAGCCCCCACGACCCTGGGCAGCGCCGCGCACCCAGTGATCGCCAAGGCCCCCGGCGCCTACGTCATGGAGCCCTGATCACCCTGGTGAAAGTCGGGCGCGGGGCCACCGCGACCCGGCTGCACGTCGACCGCGAGGGCAGCGGCGAGCCGCTGCTGTGGATCACCGGCTTCGCGATCAGCAGTGAGATCTTCAGCCCCGTCATCGGGCGGTACGCCGCCAGCTTCGACTGCATCCGCTATGACAACCGGGGGGCGGGCCGGTCCCCTGCGCCGTGGCGTCCGACGTCGGTCCCGGAGCTCGCCGGCGACGCCGTACGCCTGCTCGACGCGCTGGAGATCGACAGTGCCCACGTCTACGGCCTGTCGATGGGCGGCATGGTCGCGCAGGAGGTGGCGCTGCGCTTTCCCGACCGGGTGCGGGCACTGGTGCTCGGCGGCACCACTCACGGCGGGCCGCGCGCGGTACTCCCCTCCCCGCGGATCGCCGCAGCCGTAGCCAGCCGCGGGACGCCGGCGGCGCTGCGGGCCGAGCTGGTCGGGCGGGCGCTGTTCACCCCGGGTTTCCGCGAACGCGAGCCGGCGCTGGTGCGCCGCTACCTCGGGCTGCTCGGCCAGCACCGGAGCTCGGCCCGCGGGATGGTCAGCCATCTGGCGGCCGCGACATACCACGACACGCGAGCCAGGCTGGGGCGGATCAACGCTCCGACGCTGGTGCTGCACGGCGCGCAGGACGAGCTCACCCCACCGGCCAACGCCCGGCTGCTGGCGCAGGCGATCGCGGGCGCCCAGCTGGAGCTGGTGCCCGATGCTGGGCATGCCTACCTGCTGGAGCGGCCGGAGCTGTCGCACGCGCTGTTCGTCGACTGGCTGGCCTCGATCAGCCCGGTGCCCGCCGGCCGCGCGCTCACCGGGCTCGGCGCCAGGCATGAACCCCTGACGCGAGCCCTCGGACTGCAGGTCGGCATGCTGCGCACGGCGCGCAGCCTCGCCGTGCGGCGAGGACCACGTCAGCGATCGAACCAGGAGGAATGACGCATGGACGCCGATGAGGTGCGCCGCCAGCTCACGACCCCACTCGGGGCGCCGGCCTACCCGCCGGGTGGGCCGTACCGCTTCACCGACCGCGAGTACCTCAACATCACCTATCGCACCGACGCCGAGGCGCTGCGCCGAGTCGTGCCGGAGCCGCTGGTCGTCGTCGAGCCGCTGGTGCGCTTCGAGGTCATGCGCATGCCCGACGTGACCGGGCTCGGGTCGTTCCTCGAGTGCGGTCAGGTGATCCGCGTCGAGCACGAGGGCGAGCCGGCCGACTACCTGCACTGCATGTACGTCGACTCGCTGGCCTCGATCGCGAGCGGCCGCGAGATCAGCGCCTTCCCCAAGAAGCTCGGCGCGCCGGCGCTCTACGTCGACACCGAGACCCTGGTCGGGACCCTGGACTACGGCACGCTGCGGGTCGCGACCGCCACGATGGGCTACAAGCACCACGAGCTGTCCGAGGACGACGCGAGGGCCGAGATCGGCGCCCCGACCTACGGCCTGAAGCTGCTGCCCGGCTACGACCGCACGCCGCGGATCTGCGAGCTGGTGCGCAGCCAGATCACGTCGATGACCATCAAGGGCGCCTGGACCGGCCCGGCCCGGTTACAGCTGTTCGAGCACGTCAACGCGCCGCTGGCGGACCTGCCGGTGCGCGAGGTCGTGTCTGCCACGCACATCCTCACCGACCTGATACTCGGGCGCCCGGCCCTGGTGCATGACTACCTGGGGGGCTCGTGAGCGAGATCCTGTACGACGTCGCTGGTCATGTCGCGACGCTGACGCTCAACCGCCCCGACGCCCGCAACTCCGTCAACCCGGAGCTGACGATCGCGCTGGCCGCGGCGATGGACCGATTCGAGGCCGACGACGACGTGTGGGTGGGGATTCTCACCGGGACGGGTGCGGCCTTCTGCGCCGGTGCCGACCTGAAGGCCCTCGGCGCGGGACGGGCGGCCGAGTTGTCCACCGACAAGGGCGGTTTCGCGGGGTTCGTGCGCTATCCGCGGACCAAGCCGATGATCGCGGGCGTCCGGGGCTTCGCGCTCGCCGGCGGCACGGAGCTGGTGCTGTCCTGCGACCTGGTCGTCGCCGGCACCGACGTCGCCTTCGGCCTGCCGGAGGTCACGCGCGGGATCGTCGCCGCGGCCGGCGGGCTGTTTCGGCTGCCACGCGTCATTGGCTCAGCCCGGGCGATCGAGCTGATCCTCACCGCTGAGCGGTTAGGGGTCACCGAAGCCCACCGCCTGGGCATGGTCAACCATGTCGTCGAGCCCGAACAGGTGCTGGCCCGAGCCCGCGAGCTGGCTGAGAAGATCTGCGCCAACGCCCCGCTCGCGATTCGCGAAAGCCTGGCGATCGCACGTGACGCCTTGCGGATCGACGACGACGAAGCGTGGCGACGCAGCGCCGAGGCGATGGACCGGGTTCGGGTGAGTGAGGACGCGCGCGAGGGCGTGACGGCTTTCATCGAGAAGCGAGCGCCCCGCTGGACCGGCCGATGAGCCGGCCACTGGAGGGTGTGCGCGTCGTGGAGGTGGCCGGGTGGATGGCCGCCCCCGGCGCCGCCGCGATGATGGCCGACCTGGGTGCGGATGTCGTCAAGGTCGAGCCGATGCGGGGCGACCCCGTCCGGGGGGTCATCCGTCAGCCCGAGGTCGACCCACCGCTGGACGCGCCGTTCCAGCAGGACAACCGCGGCAAGCGCGGGATCGCCGTGGCACTCGACCGACCCGAGGGCCAGGAGCTCGTACGCCGCCTGTGCGACGGCGCCGACGTCTTCGTCAACAACCTGCTCGGACGAAGGCAGGTGAAGTTCGGCCTGGACGCCGACGCCCTGCTGGCCCGCAACCCACGGCTGGTGCACGCCACCCTGACCGGCTACGGCCTGGAGGGCCCCGACGCGGCGCGGCCCGGCTTCGACATCACCGCCTTCTTCGGCCGGGGCGGCATCACGCACGCCATCACCGAGCCGGGCGAGCAGGCCCCGCGGGCCCGGCCGGCGCAGGGCGACCACGCCGCGGCGCTGGCGATGCTGGCCGCCGTACTTGCGGCGCTGCGCCTGGTCGAGCGCACCGGTGAGGGACAGGTCCTGGACGTGAACCTGCTGGCCACCGCCGCCTGGACCATGTCGACCGACCTGTCCTCGACCCTCGTCGACGGCCAGGACCCGCCGATCCTGGGCCGCCGACGCCGGCGGCACGCGCTGCAGGAGAGCTTCCGTACCGCTGACGACCGCTGGGTGCTGCTGTTCATGCCCGAGCCGCCTTGGTGGGAGCGGTTCTGCACCGCCGTCGGGCGGCCCGACTGGGTGGCCGACCCCCGCCTTGAGTCGGTCGCGTCGCGCTTTGAGCACATGCCGGAAGTCACCGACCTGATGGACGAGCTGTTCGCCTCCCGGACCCTGTCGCAGTGGGCCGCCGTGCTCGACGACGCCGGCCTGACCTGGGCGCCGGCCGCAACCATCAGTGAGGTCGCCGCCGACCCGCACGCTGCGGCGGCCGGCACCTTCCCGGTAGTGACGCACCCCGTCGTCGGTGCGTTCCGCACCGTCGCCACGCCGATGCGCCTGCGCGGTCAGGACCTCTCCCCCCGCGCCCCCGCCCCCGACCTGGGCCAGCACACGAGAGAGGTGCTCCACGAGCTCGGGCTGTCCGGTACCGAGGTCGAGGCGCTGGTCGCCGACGGCACCGTCGCGGGCGGGGTCACTGCGTCGTAGACCGCCCGACCGCAGGCCGCCGCGCTCAGCCCTCCGCTGCCCGGGCCGCGTCGCGGGCGGCGATCACGGCGAGCTGGGCGGCGTCGCGGTCAGCGCTGCGCTGGGAGAAGGAGCGGCCGGCGAAGCGCTGCTCGGTGTCGGCCGCGATGAGCTCGATGACCTCAGGGGTCAGCTCGGGCCGGCCGAGGTCGGCCCAGCGCTTGACCATGCCCGGGCCGAGGTGGGCAAGCAGGTGCCGGATGCCGCCGGGGCCACCGCCGAGGTGATAGCTCTCGAACGGCCCGGCGGTCGCCCACCGCACCCCGACCGACTCCGTCACGACCCGGTCGAGCTCTTCCGGCGTCACGACACCGGACAGGACCAGGTGCACCGCCTCGCGGAAGACTGCCGACTGCAGCCGGTTGGCAACGAAGCCGCCGATCTCCTTGCGCAGCACCACCGGCGCCTTGCCCAGCGAGAGGTAGAAGTCGGCTGCGGCGGCGACGGTGTCCGCCGTCGTGCGCGCACCGGGCACAACCTCGACCAACGGCACGACATGCGGCGGGTTGAACGGGTGTCCGACGACGACTCGGCCGGGGTCGACCATGCTCGCGCCCAGGTCGCTGGGCATCAGGCCGGAGGTCGACGACAGCAGCAGCGCACCCGGCGGGCAGGCCTTCTCGATCCGGGCGAAGAGCTCCTGTTTGAGCTCGAGGCGCTCCGGACCGTTCTCCTGCACGACGTCGGCACCCGTGACCGCCTCTTCCAGGGACGCGGACACGGCGACACGCTGCGCCCACTCACCGGGCAGCACGCCTGCCAGCTCCGCCAATCCCGCTGTCACGAAGGTGGCAAGGTCATCGCGCGGGTCGGTGATCCTCACGTCGTGGCCGTGCGAGGCGAACAGCGCCGCCCACGACAGCCCGATCGTGCCAGCCCCGACCACGGCGATGATCACGTGGACGGCGTCAGGGTGTGGGCGATCTCGCGGTACGCGAAGCGGTTGAAGGCCAGCCCGATGTGGCTGCCGGTCACCTCGACGTTGCGCGCGTACGGCACGACGCACGCCCGCCATCGCACCACCCCGTCGCCCTTGGAGTAGATCGAGGTCAGCGGCACGGTCTCCGGGAACGGCGAGCGGTAGTCCTGGGCGTAGCGGCACAGACACGCATGGGTGAAGCAGCCAAGGGCCGCACGCTCCGGATCGCGGCGCACGACCATCCGGCGTACGCCCTCGACCGCGAGCCGAGTCGGCTCGGAGATGTCGAACGGCACGTCCAGGCCCGAACCCATCGAGATGACCTGCGAGACCTGATCGGGGTGGCGTACGGCCAACGCCCGCGCGAAGTGGCCGCCGCGGCTGTGGCCGACGATGGCGACCTTGCGACCGGAGCTCAGGTGGGCGTGCGCCAGCACCTTCTCCAGTCGGTCGACCGCGATGTCGGAGCAGGCGACGTTGAACGACATCCCGGCACGGCGCGGCCGGTAACCCAACTTGCGCAGCCAACTGGCCATGACCGACAGGGACTGGTCGCCTGCCAGGAAGCCCGGGATCAGGAGCACCGGTTCGCCGTTGCCGCGGGGCAGGTCGACGTGACGCCAGACCGGGTCGGCGAGCAGCCGGGCAAGTTCGGCCTGCCAGCGGATCTCGCGCAGATGCGTACCCCACCAGGTGGGCTCGGTCACCACGCCGGCAGACTCGCTCCGATCGGGCTGGACGTCCTGCTCGGACATGGCTCTCCTCGACAACAGTTCGGTCCCGCGAGGACCGGGGGGGTTGGGATCAAGTGTGCCTGCCATCACCGATCCGGGCGGCGCCGGACGTGTTCGTTCTCGTCCACGGTCAGCGTGCGGAGGTGAGTTGTGCACGCTCCTCGCGCACCTCACGGCTGAGGAAGTAGTTGAGGGACGTCCGGATCGCGGCGCCCGCCGCGAGTTGGCCTATCTCGTGGAAGCTCGGGGCAATGGCGGTCTTGAGCACATCCCCAGCGAGTTGGAATTCCAGGCCGAGGGCCAGGAACCGGCCCAGCCCTCATCGCACCCCGACAAAGATCTCCGGGTCGCGGTGCCGCAGTCCTTGCAGAACGAACCGCGTGAACGCCGTCACGGCGCCCGTGAAGATCACCAAGGTGCCGCCGGCCTCGATGATGCGGACGAGGACATCGAGCAGATCGTTGAGCACGCGCTCAACTTAAGGTCCCGGGGGTGCGACGGAGCACACCCAGGGCGAGCCGTCACCTATGGGCGCGGCGGGGCGCAGGCACTATCGTGACATCAAGATCATCTGAGGCGGGCCACGCACCCCCCGTGCGACCGGTGTCGACCTCCCGAAGCGTCTGGATCTGAACTCGTGGACCTGTCAGGAAAAGTAGCCGTCGTCACCGGTTCGGCCGGAGGAATCGGTGGGGCGATCGCCCGTGCGATGGCCGCAGCTGGGGCGCGCGTCGTGGTCTCCGACGTCCAGCCCGGAGACGGCACGGTGGGCCAGATCGAGCAGGCCGGTGGTGAGGCGGCGTTCCTGGCCTGCGACGTGTCCGACCCGACCCAGGTGCAGGCCCTCGTCGACGGCACGGTGGACCGCTTCGGTGGCCTTGACATCCTGGTCAACAACGCCGGGATCGCGGGAGGCACGGGCAGTGCGCACGAGCTCGACCTTGCCGACTGGAACCGCGCCCTCGCGGTCAACCTCACCGGCCCGTTCCTGTGCACCCACTTCGCCCTGCCCCACCTGCTCGCCTCCGGTGCCGGCCGCATCGTCAACATTGCCTCCACGTACGGACTGATCGGGGCACCGGAAGCGCCGGCGTACTGCGCCTCCAAGGGCGGCCTGGTCAACCTCACCAGGCAGCTGGCTGTGGACTACAGCGGCCAGGGGATCCGGGTGAACGCGATCTGCCCCGGCTACATCGACACCGACATGGGCGGCCACCGCGCCGCCCTGGGCGGTACGGCGTCGCTCGAGGCCCGCGAGCGCCGGGAGGCCGCTGCGGCCCGGCAGCCGATCGGCCGGCAGGCACAGGCGGAGGAAGTCGCCTCGGTGGCCGTCTTTCTGGCCTCGGACGCCAGCTCCTTCATGACCGGCTCGATCGTCACCGTCGACGGCGGCTGCACGACCACCTTCCGGCACCCCTAGGAGCCGGCCCGGCACCGACGCCCCCTCGTTGGGACCTGAGCTCCGCGCCAAGGCTGCCAATCAGCCGATCAGCCGATCAGCCGGCGACGGTCACCCGGACGGCGGCAGCGGCGGCGCGGGCACGATCGCGGGCCTGCTCGAGGCTGTCGCCCTGGGCCAGCGCGACGGCGAGCCGTCGGCCAGGGTGCGAGGTCGGCTTGCCAAACACCCGCAGCTGGACGGTCTCGATCGCGAGCGCCTCGGCCAGTCCGTCGTACGACGGGACACCGGTCTCGGTGCCGAGCACGACCGCCGACGCGCTGGGCCGGGTGACGAGCACGTCGTCGGGGCGAACAGGTAACCCCAGGATCGCCCTGACGTGCAGCGCGAACTCGCTGACCGGCTGGCTGACCATCGTCACCATGCCGGTGTCGTGCGGCCGCGGCGACACCTCGCTGAACAGCACCTCGTCGTCGGCGGTGACGAACAGCTCGACCCCGAACAGCCCGTGCCCGCCCAGCGCGTCGACGACCTGCGTCGCGATCTCGCTGCCACGGGTGAGGGCAGCCTCGCTCATCGGGTGCGGCTGCCAGGACTCGCGATAGTCGCCGTCGACCTGCACGTGCCCGACCGGTGGGCAGACCGTCACCCCGGCGGCGTGCCGGACGGTCAGCAGTGTGACCTCGTAGGCGAAGTCCACGAAGCCCTCGACGATGACGTCCTGCCCCTTCACACGGGCGTTGTCGCGGGCATGGTGCCAGGCAGCCGACACGTCGCCCTCGACCCCGACGGTCGACTGGCCTTTGCCACTGCTGCTCATCACCGGCTTCACCACGCACGGCCGGCCGATCTGCTCGACAGCCTCGAGGAACTCCAGCTCCGTGGAGGCGAATCGGTACGGCGACGTCGCAAGCCCTAGCTGCTCGGCGGCGAGCCGGCGAATGCCCTCCCGGTCCATCGTGAGCCGGGCGGCCCGGGCGGTAGGCACGACCCGGAAACCCTCGGCCTCCAGAGCCAGCAGCTCCTCCGTGGCCAGCGCCTCGACCTCGGGGACGACCAGGTCAGGGCGCACCTGCTCGACAAGGGCCCGCAGCGCGACGGGGTCGGTCATGTCCAGGACCCGACGGTGTGGGGTGACGCGCATCGCCGGTGCGTCGTCGTAGCGGTCGGCCGCCACCACCTCGACTCCCAGCCGGGCCGCCTCCAGCGCAACCTCTCGTCCCAGCTCACCACTGCCCAGCAGGAGGATCCTCACGGCCCAGATGCTGTCAGAACCTCCAGCGGCCGTCGCGCTGGGCCCAGGACGTGCCGGGGCAGCCGGCGACCGCGGGCGCGCGTCGGCTGGTCATCGCGGCGCACCCCGCCAGATCCGGTGATGTGCCTGTTGTCGATCAAGGCTGGGACAGCACCAGGAGGAGTCCGTTGACGGCGCCGTTCCGACCGCCGGCCGCCGGTCGCCTCCACGGTCGCACGGCGGTGGTGACCGGCGCTGCCTCCGGGATAGGGGCCGGGATCGCGGTGGCGTTCGCCCGCGAGGGGGCCGACGTCGCCGTTGTCGACTTGGTCTCCGCCGAGCAGCGTTCGGCCATGTCGACGTCCTGGTCAACAACGCCGGCATTTTCACCCAGTCACTGCTGGAGGATATGGCCGTCGCGGGCTGGGACCGCGTACTCGCCGTCAACCTGCGCGGCACCTTCCTGTGCTCCCAGGCGCTGCTCGGTCAGATACTGGAGCGCTGCTACGGCCGCATCATCAACGTCGCGTCCCAGCTGGGGCAGGTGGGTGGCACCGAGGTGGCGCTGGTCGTCACCGTGCAGTACCTGGACTTGGTACCCGCCAGCTTGTGACGGTGGCTGTCAGGCCGAGATGCCGCCGTCCACCATGACGGTGGCACCGTGCATGTAGCCGGCCGACGGACCGACCAGGAAGGACACCACGTCCGCGACCTCCTGGGGGGTACCGATGCGCCCCGCGGGCAGGCTCGCGTCGAACTCCGCCATGGCCGTCGCGTCATGCCGGATCCAGTCCGCCATCGGGGTGTCGATCAGACCGGGGCAGACCGCGTTGACCCGCACACCCTGCGGCCCATGGTCGACCGACAGGCTGCGGGTCAGCTGTAGCAACGCGCCCTTGGACGCGCAGTACGCCGCCCGTTGGCGGCCACCGCGCACGCCGGCTGTCGAGACGACGTTGACGATGCTGCCGGCGCCGGCCGCCACCATCGCGGGGAGCACGGCCCGCGCCATCAGGAACGGGCCCATGGCATTGACATTCATGAAGTGCTGCCACTCCCGTACCGACAGCTCGGGCACGTCATGCCGGGCGAAGTAGCCGGCCGCATTCACGAGCGCGCTGACCTCACCTAGTGACTCCCGCACCGCCTCGACCGCGCGGGCCACGGAGTCTTCGTCGGCAACGTCGCACGTGAACGCGCGGGCGCCGTCGAGGTCGGCGGCCCTTTTCGCCGCGCCGTCACCGTCGAGGTCCAGGCAGGCCACCGCAAACCCGTCCTCGGCCAGCCGGCGGGCCACGGCCGCGCCGATCCCGCCAGCCGCCCCGGTGACGAGCGCTACCCCTCTGCCGTTCATGCTCACCAGTCCACGATCGAGCGGGTCAGGGACACCGCGGTGATGAACGTGCGGAACAGCCGAAGCGGGTCCTCGTCGACCATCGACACGCTCTTCTCGTCGACCCGCTCGACGCCGTGCAACCAGGTCGCCATCTCGGCGAAGTCGCCGTTGTGAAAGCGCACGACGAGGGTGGCGGGCACGGTGATCTGCGGAGGGGTGAAATCCGACAGTCGTTCCAGGGCAGACCGTGCGCCCACCCGGATCAGCTCCCGCGCGCGGTCCGGATGCAGCCCGGTCGAGGCGAAACGGGTCCAGGACTGTTTGACCACCACCGTCTCGATGCCCGGGCAGAACGGCGTCGCCTCGTCGGCCGTGGTCTGGTCGCCGGTAATCAGCACCACCGGAACGCCGTAGGCCTGGGCGACCAGAGCGTTGATGCCTGACTCCCCCACCACGGTGCCGTTCAGGGTGACGTCGGCGATGGCTCGCGGGTTGTAGGTGTGGGACAGCACCGCCGAGGAGCTCATCGACCCGTGATAGCTGATGAGGAACACCGCGTCGTAGGAGGCGTCGAGCCCCTGCATCATGTACATCGGCTTGTGCTTGCCCGAGAGGTAGCTGGCTTGGCCGTGCAGCTCGTGCGGCCGAAGGTTCTGCATGCTCGAGTGCGAGTCATTGACCAGAAATTCTGTCGCGCCTGCCTCGAGGGCCCCGTCGATGGCGGCGTTGACCTCGGCCTGCAGGAGCCCCCGGTAGTACTCGTACTCCGGGTTGGGTCCGACGGCCTGGCCCCAGTCGACGACGCCGGTGGTGCCTTCCATGTCACTGGAGACGAACACCTTCATGGGCAACTCCTACTCTCCACCCGGGGTTCCGGGTCCTGCGCGGTCATGACGCTGTACGTTGCTCCGGACGTGCCGGCTGCCCCGCCGTGCCTGCCGTCGGGGGTCAGGGCCAGCGCCCTGAGCTCGGCCCTGAAGGCGTCTGGCAGCAGGTCCGCGTCCTCCAACGCCTTGCGGCAGGCCTCGGCGGGGTCGTCCCCGCTGCCCAGCAGGTCGACGATCCGGCGCGCTGTACCGGCCCGGAGGGACAGCTCGCCGCGCCCGGTGCACGCCGCCCCGCCGAAGCGCAGGTCGCAGTAGTTACCGGCGCCGGGGACGGCGGAGTCGCCGACCCGACCGGGGTACTTGTAGGGGTAGCCGCTGGTGCTGACGCCGACACACATCTCGCCGTGGGCGTCCAGCGCGAGGATGTTGATGGTGCCCCACGGACCCTCGTGCGGGGCGAGCCGTCGAACCAGCTCCAGGGCGGCCCGGCTGTAGGCCAGGTCACCGTCCTGGACGGCCGTTCCCTCGCCCTCGACCGACTCCTGCAGGTCGGTCAGCAGCTGGTGCCGCCACAGCTCCCGGGCCTGCGGGGTCAACAGCTCGGCGGTCTCGAAGCCACACTCCTGAGCGAACAGCGCGGCGCCCTCACCGACGAGAAGGGCGTGCTGCGGAAGCTTCTCGAGCACAGCACGCGCCACCGAGATCGGGTGCGGGTAGTTCTTGAGGCCAGCCACGGCCCCAAAGGCACGGCTGGAGCCGATCATCACCGACGCGTCGAGCTCGACCTCGCCGCGAGCATTGGGCAGCCCCCCGGTCCCGACGTAGTGGTCACTGAGGTTGTCCTCGCACAGGCGCATCGCAGCCTCGACGGCAGAAAGGGCAGAGCCCCCCTGCAGCAGCAGCTCCATGCCGGCCGGCAGGCCGATCTCGCCCCGCTCGCTGGCGATCATGACGGGTGCGGTGTCAGGCATGCGCGGCCTCCGGGGCGCCGACGAGGTGGCAGGCCGCCTGCTGCCCGAACCCGCCGGCGGCCGACAGCGCGGGGTCCTCGACCAGGCAGCGGTCGAAGGCGAGCGGGCAGCGTGAGGCGAAGCGGCAACCCTTTGGCAGGTCGACCGGCGAGCCGGGCTCGCCCTGTGCGGTCTGCTCGGCGACGTGGCCCGGCCGCATCCGCGGGACCGACGCGAGCAGCAGCCGGGTGTAGGGGTGCTGCGGCCGGGAGAACACGTCGGTGGTGGAACCGGTCTCCACGATCCGGCCGAGGTACATCACGGCGACCCGGTCGCAGACCTGGCGCACGACGGCCATGTTGTGGGCAACGAACAGCATGGAGAGGCCGAGCTCGACCTTGAGGTCCGACAACAGGTTCAGCACGTTGGCCTGGACGGAGACGTCCAGGGCGCTGACCGGCTCGTCGGCCACGAGGACCTGCGGCTCCAGTGCCAGTGCCCGAGCGATCCCGATGCGTTGCCGCTGGCCACCGGAGAACTGCCGCGGGTAGGACGCCAGAGCGTGCTCGGGCAGCCCGACGAGGTGCATGAGCTCCCGGCAGCGGGCGTCGACGCCTGCCCGCGCGACGAGCTGGTGCAGCCGCAGCAGCTCGCGCAGCGTCTGCCCGACCGTCATCCGGGGATTCAGCGAGCTGTAGGGGTCCTGGAAGACCATCTGGACGTGCCGTCGCTGCTCACGGGTGCGCTTGGCGTCGAGCACCTCGGTGCCGAAGCGGACCTCGCCCGCGGTCGGCTCGTAGAGCCCCACGATGCAGCGGCCGAGCGTCGACTTGCCGCAGCCGGACTCACCGACGAGGCCAAGCGTCTCGCCGCGGCCGACTACCAGGTCGATCCCGTCGACGGCGCGAAGCACCGGCCGGGGCCGCCTCCGAAGCCGGTCCAGGGTGCTCTGCTCCAGGGGGAAATGCTGCGACAGGCCGGTGACCGTCAGGGCTGCCTCGGTCATGCGTGGACCTGCACGGTGTCGGCCCAGCTCCGGGCGTCATCGACGTGGTGGCAGGCGCTGTGCCGCGCTCCGCCGACCTCGACGAGGGCCGGTTCGGGCTGCCCGCAGTCCGGCTTGCCGAACACGCAGCGCGGCTGGAACGGACAGCTGCCCACCGGCTGCACGAGGTCCGGCGGCGACCCCGGGATGGTCAGCAGCCGCTGCCGCACCTGCTCGGGGTCCGGCACCGAGCGCAGCAGCGAGAACGTGTAGGGGTGGCGGGGCTCCAGGACGAGCTGGCCGATGGTCCCGTCCTCGACCACGCGACCGGCGTACATCACGGCGAGGCGGTCGCAGGTCTCGCTCACGACTGCCAGGTCATGCGTGACGAGCAGCATGGCGAGGTCGCTGTCGCGGCGCAGCCCCTGTAGCAGCTGCAGGACCTGGGCCTGGATCGTCACGTCGAGCGCGGTCGTCGGCTCGTCACACAGCAGCAGCCGCGGCTCGCACGACAGGGCGATCGCGATGACGACCCGCTGGCGGAGGCCGCCCGACAGCTGGTGCGGGTACGCGCGGGCCCGCCGGTCGGGGTCGGGCACGCCGACCTGCTTGAGCAGGTCTACCGCACGCTGACGGGCGGCGGTGTGGGAGTAGCCCAGCCGGGCCATCGGCGCCTCGGCGATCTGCTCCCCGATCCGCATCAGGGGGTTCAGCGCGGTCATGGAGTCCTGGAAGACCATGCTGATCGAGGCGCTGACGGCCTTGCGGCGGGCGGCCCGAGGCAGCGCGGTGACGTCGACCCCGTCGACCAGGACGCGGCCGCGCACGATCTCGGCCGGGTGCGGGAGCAGGTCCAGGATGGCCCGCAGGGTCAGGCTCTTACCGCAGCCCGACTCGCCGACGAGCCCGAGCGCCTCGCCAGGGGAGACCTGGAAGGACACCCCTCGGACGGCGTGAAGCAGGCCGCGCCGAGTGGGGACGTCGATGTGCAGGTCCTCGACCTGCAGCAAAGGGGTACTCATGTCTGCTTCACACGCTCCACGATGCCGTCGCCGAGCAGCGAGAGGCCGAGACCGGTGATGACAACGGCCACTCCCGGGATGGTCGTGAGCCACCACTTATCGAGCAGGAACTGCTGCCCGTCAGCGATCATCGAACCCCAGTCCGGCGCAGGCGGCGGCACGCCGAGGCCCAGATAGCCCAAGGTCACGATCGCGAGGATCGACAGCACGATGTCGCTCATCGAGTAGACGACGGCCTGCACGATCACGTTCGGGAGCAGGTGCCGCAGCAGGATCCGCCAGGTCGGCACCCCACCAGCGCGGGCCGCCAGGGTGTACTCCTGCTGCTTGGCCACCAGCACCTCGCCGCGGACGATCCGGCAGTAGGCGACCCAGCCCACCGCGGTGATGGCGATGTAGATGTTGCGGGTACCGGGGCCCAGCACGAACACCAGCGCGATGACGAGCACGTAAAACGGGAAGGCGATCACCATGTCGACGAGCCGCATGACGAGCGTGTCGATCAAGCCTCCCCGATAGCCGATCACGAGCCCGAGCACCGAGCCGATGATGAACGGGAAAAGCACCGCGAGGAAGCCGACCCGCAGGTCGGTGCGAGCGCCGTAGAGCAGCCGGGACAGGGTGTCGCGGCCAAGCTGGTCGGTGCCCAGCAGGTGCTTTCCTCCCAGTGGGGCAAGGGAGTTGGACAGGTCCTGCGTCGTCGGGCCGTACGGCGTGAGCAGCGGGGCGAAGACCGCTGCCGCCAGGAGCAGCCCCAGCAGGATCAACCCGGCGAGGAGCGTCGGGTTGATACGTCGGGCGCGGGGGGCGACGACAAGGACGGCCGGGTCGGCCGGCTCGATCTCGGGGCGCTCGACGACGGCGGTCACGCCTCCACTCCCACCCGTGGATCGAGCGAGGCGTGCGCAAGGTCGGTCGCGAGGTTGACGAGCACGACGAGGACGGCAATGACGATAACGACCCCTTGCACGACCGGGAAGTCGCGACTGTAGATGGACTCGAGCATGAGGGTCCC
>JAYUBO010000257.1:0-4313 GCA_043740815.1 Frankiales bacterium
CGGGACGAAGGTGTCGTCCTTCGCGTGCAGAAGCTCGGCGAGGCCGACCGGATCATCACCGTCCTGACTCGCCGCAACGGCCGCGTGCGGGCGGTGGCCAAGGGCGTGCGGCGTACCCGTTCGAAGTTTGGGTCGACCGTCGAGCCCTTCAGCCACGTCGACCTGCAGCTGTATGCGGGTCGCAACCTCGACATCGTCAACCAGGCCGAGAGCCTGACGTCCTACGGCGCGCTGCTCGTCGGTGACTACCGCCGCTACACCGCAGGTACGGCGGTGCTCGAGACCGCCGAGCGGCTGACCGCAGAGGAGCGGGAGCCGGCACTGCGGCTGTTTCTGCTCGTGATCGGAGCGCTGCGGGCGCTGACCGAGCGCGACCCGTCGCTGGTGCTGGACGCCTTCCTGCTGCGGGCGATGTCGGTCAGCGGCTATGCCCCGGCGCTGCTCGACTGCGCCCGCTGCGGGGCAGCCGGTCCGCACCGCGCCTTCTCGGTGCCCGCAGGGGGCACCGTCTGCGTCACCTGCCGGCCGCCCGGGTCGGCGTCGCCGGCGCCTGCGACTCTGGCCCTGATGGCAGACCTGATGGCGGGAGACTGGGACCCGGCGGAGGCTTCCGACGCCCATACCCGCCGCGACGCCAGCGGGCTTGTCGCGGCCCACCTGCAGTGGCACCTCGAACGCGGCCTGCGGTCCCTGCCGCTGGTCGAGCGCGTGTGAGCGTCCGTCGGCCGACGCCCCACCCCTCCGGCGCGACGCCCCCCGTGCTGCACGTCGTGCCCAGGCACGTCGCGATAGTCATGGACGGCAACGGCCGGTGGGCGAAGGACCGCGGCCTGCCCCGCACCGCCGGGCACGAGGCGGGTGAGGCCGCGCTGTTCGACTGCGTCGAGGGGGCCATCGAGGTCGGAGTGACGTGGGTCTCGGCCTACGCTTTCTCGACCGAGAATTGGAAGCGCAGCCCTGACGAGGTGCGCTTCCTCATGGGCTTCAATCGGGACGTGATCCGGCGCCGCCGCGACGAGATGCACGCGTTGGGTGTGCGGGTCCGCTGGGCCGGCCGACGGCCCAGGCTGTGGCGGTCGGTGATCGCCGAGCTCGAGCAGGCCGAGCAGCTCACCCGGCGCAACACCGTCTGCACCCTGACGATGTGCGTCAACTACGGCGGCCGGGCCGAGATCGCCGACGCGGCAAGGCTGCTGGCCCTCGATGTGGCAGCCGGCAAGGTCAAGCCGGACCGCATCGACGAGAAGGTCCTCGCCCGCTATCTCGACGAGCCGGACATGCCTGACGTCGACCTGTTCCTGCGAACCTCAGGGGAGCAGCGCACCTCCAATTTCTTGCTCTGGCAGTCGGCCTACGCCGAGATGGCGTTCGTCCCCGAGCTGTGGCCAGACGTCGACCGGCGGGTGCTGTGGCGGGCCTGCGAGGACTACGCCCACCGTGACCGCCGGTACGGCGGCGCCGTACCGAATGCCGCCCCGCTTCCCTAGCGGCAGGTGGCGCAGGTGCCGAACACCTCGAGGGTGTGGCTGACGTCGGCGTAGCCGTGCTCGGCGGCGACGGCCTCGGCCCAGGCCTCGACGGCCGGACCGGTGACCTCGACCGTGGCGCCACAGGAGCGGCACACCAGGTGGTGGTGGTGGTCCGCCCCGAGGCACCGCCGGTAGACGGCCTCACCGTCGTCGGTGCGCAGGACATCGACCTCACCGGCGTCGGCGAGGGCCTGCAGGTGGCGGTAGACGGTGGTCAGGCCAATCGACTCGCCCTGGTGTCGTAGGGCGTCGTGCAGGGCTTGCGCGCTGGCGAAGCTGTCGCTGCGCGACAGCGCGTCGGCGACGGCGGTGCGCTGGCGGGTCGGCCTCATCGGGCGACCGCCTTGCGCGCGCCGCCGACCAGGACGAAGACCAGGAACACCCCGAGGGCGAGTACGACGGTCGCGGCCCCGGGGGCCACGTCGAGGTAGAAGGCGATGACCAAGCCGCCGACAGAGGCCGCGGCGCCCAGGGCGCAGGCCCCAAGCAGGGTGGTGCGGAAGGAACGGGTCAGCTGCTGGGTGGTGGCGACGGGCACGACCATGAGGGCGCTCACGAGCAGCAGCCCGACCACGCGCATCGCCACGGTGACGGTCACTGCCGCGGTGACCGCGACCAGGATGTTGAGGAACCGAACCGGGAGCCCGCAGACGCGGGCGACCTCCTCGTCCTGGCAGACCGCAAACAGCTCGCGGGCGAAGACCGCGACGATCCCAAGGACGGTGACTCCCAAGCCCACGATGACCGCGAGGTCGGACGTGGTGACGTTCGACAGCGACCCGAACAGGTAGCCCACCAGGGCTCCTGGGGTGCCACCCGGGGACAGGCCGATGAGCAGGACGCCACCGGCGATTCCGCCGTAGAACAACAGGGCCAGGGCGACGTCGCCGCTGGCTCGACCCCGCTCGCGGACCAGCTCGATGGCGACGGCACCGACGATGGCGACGACGATGGCGGTGAGGACCGGTGCGGTGCCGAGCAGAAATCCCAAGGCGACACCGGTGAGGGCGATGTGGCCGATGCCGTCCCCCATCAAGGACAGCCGGCGCTGCACCAGGAAGGTCCCGATCGCCGGCGCGGCCAGACCGACCACGACAGCCGCGACGAGGGCGCGTCGCATGAAGTCATAGGCGAAGATGCTCACGCCAGACCGAACCCTGCGCGCTGCGGCGGCTCGCCGGTGTGTGGGTGGTCGTGCACGTGGGCCGGGTCCGCGTGATGGCCCTCCGGTGGGGGTGGCGGCCCGTCGGACACCACGTGGCCGTGCGACAGCACCACGGCGCGCTCGATCAGGCCGGCCAGCGGCCCGAGCTCGTGGGCGACCAGGACGACGCCGCCGCCGGCGTTGCTCAGGTGCCCGAGGGCACCGGCGAGGGTGTCCTGACTGTCGGCGTCGACGCCGGCGGTCGGCTCGTCCATGACGAGTACCTCCGGCTCGCCGGCCAGCGCGCGGGCGATCGCCACCCGCTGCTGCTGCCCGCCTGACAGGGTGGTGACGGCGTCGCGGGTGCGGTCGGCCAGCCCGACGTCCTCGAGGGCGTGCGCGATCGCGCGACGGTCGTCGGCGCCGTACCGCCTGAACCGGGAGACGCGACCGGCGCGTCCGCTGGCGACGACCTCCCCGACGGTGGCGGGGACACCCCCACCGACGGCGAGTCGCTGGGGCACGTAGCCGAGCCGGGCCCAGTCCCGGAATCGGCCGATGGGGGTGCCGAACAGCTCTAGATGACCGGCGGCGAGCGGCACGAGCCCGACGAGGCTGCGCACGAGGGTGGTCTTGCCGGAGCCGTTGGCGCCGAGGATCGCGACGAACTCGCCGGCCTCGACGCGGATGTCGACCTCGTCGAGGATCCGGCGCCCGCCCAGGACGACCTGACCTCCGGTCAGGCAGAAGACCGGGGCGCTCACGCGCAGCCGAGCGCGGTGTGCAGGGCAGCGGCGTTGCGGCGCTGGACGGTGAGATAGCTGTCGCCTGACCGGACGCCTTCGACAGGGTCGAGCACGGCAGTTGTGGCACGCACTTCGGAGGCGACGGTCCTGGCGACCTTGGGGTCGATGAGGGACTCGAAGAAGATGGTGGTGACCCCGTTCTGCCTGGCAAAGTCGGCGATCTCGGCGATCCGGCGCGGCGAGGGCTCGGCGTCGGGGGTGAGCCCGCTGATGCCCCGTTGCACCAGACCGTACCGACCGGCGAGGTAGCCGAAGGCGCTGTGGCTCGTCACGACGTCCTTGCGCTGGCAGCCGGTCAGCGAGGTGCGGAACGTCCGGTCCAGTGCCACGAGCTCGGTGACGACCTTCGCCGCCCTGCTTCGGTATGCCGCAGCGTGCTTGGCGTCCTTCGCGCCCAAGCGGCCGGCGAGCGCCGTGGCCGCCGCCTCCATCCGGACCGGGTCCAGCCAGATGTGCGGGTCCTTGCTGGTGGCCTCCTTGCTCCCGACGAGTGGCTGCTGGGTGACGACCGTCCCGAGGTCAAAGCCCTGCTTGCCATCTCCGAGCGCGTCGTCCACGGCCGGCTGGAACCCCTTGAGGTAGATCACGACCGCAGCCTGCTCGACCGTTCCGACCTCGCGTGGGGACAGCTCGACGTCGTGCGGCTCGGCGCCGGGTTTGATGAGGTCCGTGACCACGACGTCGGGCCCGCCCACCTGCTCTGCGAGCCACGCGAACGGGTAGGCCGACGCCACTACGCCGAGTCGACCGTGTAGGGCCGGGCCGCCCGCCACGCAGCCCGTCAGGACGGCCGCGAACACAAGGACCACGGCGGGCAGGGTCCTTCGCATGGCT
>JAYUBO010000258.1:0-2164 GCA_043740815.1 Frankiales bacterium
AACTCTAGCGGACGTTCGCACCGCCCACGGGGGAGCGGGTCAGGCAGCGCCGTCGAACAGGCTGGTGACCGAACCGTCCTCGAAGACCTCACTGATGGCGCGGGCGATGAGGGGCGCGATCGACAGCACGGTCAGCTTGTCGAAGCGGGACTCCTCGGCGACCGGCAACGTGTTGGTGATGATCGTCTCGGTCACCCTCGAGTTCTTCAGCCGGTCGATCGCGGGCCCGCTGAGCACGCCGTGAGTGGCCGTGACGATGACATCGAGCGCCCCCGCGTCGAACAGGACGTCCGCGGCCTTGGTGATGGTTCCGCCGGTGTCGATCATGTCGTCGACCAGGACGCAAACCCGGCCGGCGACGTCACCGACCACGCGGTTGGCGACGACCTCGTTGGCGACCATGGGGTCACGTGTCTTGTGGATGAAGGCGAGCGGGCAGCCGCCCATGCGGTCGGTCCAGCGCTCGGCGACGCGGACCCGGCCGGAGTCTGGCGAGACGATGACCATGTTGGACGGGTCGTAGTTCTCGGCGACATAGTCGGCCAGGAGCGGTAGCGCGAACAGGTGGTCGACGGGGCCGTCAAAGAAGCCCTGGATCTGGGCGGTGTGCAGATCGACGCTCATCAGCCGGTCGGCGCCGGCGGTCTTGAACAGGTCGGCGATCAGGCGCGCGCTGATCGGCTCGCGGCCGCGGTGCTTCTTGTCCTGACGGGCGTACGGGTAGAAGGGCATGACGACGGTGATGCGCTTGGCCGAGGCCCGCTTGAGGGCGTCCACCATGAGCAGCTGCTCCATTACCCACGTGTTGATAGGGGCGGCGTGGCTCTGCATGACGAACGCGTCGCACCCGCGGACGGACTCCTCGAAGCGGACGAAGATCTCGCCGTTGGCAAAGTCGTAGGCCGCGGTGGGGACCGGGTCGACGCCGAGGTAGGTCCCGACCTCCGCCGCCAGCTCGGGAGCAGCTCGGCCGGTGAACAGCATCAGGTTCTTGCGACTGTCGATCTCAAGGCTGGCCATGCGATCCCTGCTTCTCCCCCGCGGCAGGGCGCTTGCGTGCGACCCAGCCCTCGATGTTGCGTTGCTTCTCCCGGGCCACGGCAAGGGCGCCGGCCGGGACGTCTGAGGTGATGGTCGAGCCCGCGGCCGTGTAGGCGCCGTCCCCGACGGTGACCGGTGCGACGAGGCTGTTGTTGCTGCCCACGCGGACGTCGTCGCCGACCGTCGTGCGGTGCTTGTCTCGGCCGTCGTAGTTGACCACGATCGTGCCCGCCCCGATGTTGCTGCGGGCCCCGATGATGGCGTCCCCGACGTAGGACAGGTGCGGGACCTTCGAGCCGTCACCGACCTCGGCGTTCTTGACCTCGACGTAGGCGCCGGCCTTGGCACCGACGCCCAGGACCGTCCCCGGTCGCAGGTAGGTGAACGGTCCGACGGTCGCCTGGGCCCCGATCAGCGCTGAGGTGCATACGCTGCGCAGCACCGTCGCGTCCTCGCCGACCTCGCAGTCGGTGAGGGTCGAGTCCGGGCCGACCACCGCCCCCCGTCGTACCAGGGTCAGCCCGTGGAGCTGGGTGTTCTGCGCGATGGTGACATCGGGCTCCAACATGACACCGGCGTCCACCCAGGCGGTCTGCGGGTCGAGGAACGCCACACCGGCGCGCTGGTGCCGGGCGACGATGCGGTCGCGCAACAGGCGGGCGAGCTCGGCGAGCTGCACCCGGTCGTTGATGCCGCGGGTCTCGTCGGCGTCGACGGCGAGCTCCGCTGCGACGATCAGGCCAGCCTCGCGGTGCAGCGCAACGACGTCCGTCAGGTACAGCTCTCCTTGCGCGTTGTCGGCCTTGAGTCCACCCAGGGCGGCGCGCAGCGGCTCGGCAGCGAAGGCGTAGACGCTGGTCGCGACCTCGTCGATCAGCAGCGTCGCGGCGTCGGCATCCTTGTCCTCGACCACCTTCTCGACACCGACATGGTCGCGAACCACGCGCCCGTAGCCGGTGGGGTCCTGCATCCGCGCCGTCAGCAGGGTCGTCGCAGCCGTCGCGGCGGTGTGCGCCTCCACCAGCGCCTGGAGGGTCTGCGCCGTCAACAGCGGCGCATCGCCGGGGACGACCAGGACGGTCCCCTCAAGTGGCCCCACGGACTCAAGAGCAACGCGTACCGC
>JAYUBO010000259.1:0-5398 GCA_043740815.1 Frankiales bacterium
CTCAGCGCCTTCGAGGCAGTCACCGGGCTGGCCGAGGCAGGTGGCCTGCTGCCCCGGACCTATGGTGCCGCGGCTCGTCTGCTGCCACTGCTCCGTAAACCAGGTCAGCAGCTGCAGGCGCCCGCGATGACCGTCACGATGACTCACGCGGCTCCTAGGCTGCAGGCTGTCACGCTGCGCTTCCCGGGCGCGCCCGCAGCGTCCGTCATCGATGTCGACCTGGCGCTGCGGCCAGGCAGCTGCGTCGCCGTCGTCGGCGGCAGCGGGGCAGGCAAGTCCACGTTGCTGCGCCTGCTGTCCGGACAGCTCCGTGCGACGACGGGTGTGGGGTATGTCGGAGGCGTCGACACGGCAGGGCTGTCAGCCACCTGCTTGTCCTCCCGGGTGGTGCTCGCCGAGCAGGAGGCGCACCTGTTCGAGACCTCGGTGGCTGACAACCTCCGGCTGGCCCGTCCGGCGGCGACAGACCAGGAGCTGTTCGACGCCGCCCGAGCTGCCGGTCTCGGCCAGTGGGTAAGCACCCTGCCGAAAGGGTTGCTCACGCGCGTGGGCGAGCGCGGCTGCCGGGTGTCCGGTGGTGAGCGCAAGCGGCTCTCCGTCGCCCGGGCGCTGCTGTCCGAGGCACCCGTCCTGCTGCTCGACGAGCCGACCGAGGGCCTGGACCCTATGGCGGCAGATGCCCTGCTCGCGACGCTGCTCGCCACCCGGGGGAGCCGCACGCTGGTCGTCGTCACCCACCGCCACCAGCTGTTGGAGCAGTTCGACGAGGTCCTCGTCCTGGACGCGGGACGGATCGTCCAGCGCGGCCGCTGGGAAGGGCCTCTCAAGGGCGCCGTGCGTCACGCCATGGTCGGTGTGGGTGATGAGCCCGAAGGCGCCTCGACGGTGGCCCTCACAGACAGCTAACAGCCTGCCGTTGCAGGATGAGCAGGTGAGCGACTCCCGCGGGCCCGACTTCCTGCCCTACGCGATGCCCACCCGGCCGACCTCGTCAGAGCTGAGCCCGCCGCAGCCGCCCGCACCCTCGACCCCGGACCGCGTGACGCCCTGGGCAGTTGCTGCGGTCACCGCCGGCGTCGTGGCCCTGCTCAGCTTGCTGGTCGTGTCCCTGCTGGCAGGACATCGGGGCGCCGGCGCAGCACTCACGACGACGGCGGCGGCGATCGCCGTCGGTGCGGGACTGCGGGCGCTGAAGGACCCGCAGCCCGAACCCAGCACGAGCTTCGTCAAGGGCGCGATGGCGGCGGGTGCCGGCTCGGCCGTCGTCGCGTTGCTGCTCCTTGCCACCCACCACTCGGCGGTGACCGAGCAGCCGCCCGTGCAGGTGCCGTCACCGGTCCCCTCGGCCACGACGACCCCTCAGCCGCAGCCCAGCCCCTCGTCGGCCTCCCCCTCCCCGGCACCCTCCCCGTCGCTGGGTGTCCTGCCTCCCGGCAGCAACGACCTGTTCGGGATCCCGACCGGACCGGGAGGGCCACCGGTCACCAAGGCCGCGACCGCGAAGGGCACGCTGACAGGCCGCGTGGTCACCACCGGCGGGACACCCATCGAGGGCGCCGTCGTGACGGTGACCCGGGCCGACCCGAAGGACACGAGCGACTCCCCGCCCTGCCCGCTGCAGCAGCGGACCACGACCGATGTGCGCGGCCGGTACACCCTGGCTCTGTGCCAGCTCGGTGACGGCCTCGGGTACACCGTCACCATCACCGCAGCAGGCGCGCAGGCCCACCAGGACCTGTTCGTGAACTCCGGGCAGATCACCGTCTACAACGTGATCCTTGCCGTTCGCCGGGCCTGATCAGGGCAGCACGCGGAACCACACGAGGGACACACCGGCGGCGGCCAGCGCGGTCAGCAGGCCCAGCCCGGTGAGCGCGGCCGTCAGGTCGCGACGCTGCGACGTCGAACCCACCTCCTCGCCGATGTTGTCGTAGACGTCCTTGAGCTGGCCGCTGTCCTGCGCCCGGTAGCTCTGGCCACCCGTCGTCTGGGCCAGCCTGCGCAGAGCCTCCGCGTCGACCGGTACCGGGATGGCCTGCCCACGTACGTAGACGATGCCGTCCGGCGTGCCGTAGGCGATGGTCGTCACGGGCATCCCCGCACCGACGGCCTGCTGCGCGCCCTGGTCGACACTCTGCCCGACAGTGTTTCCGCCGTCGGACAGCAGCACGATGCGAACCGGGGCCTTGATTCTGCCCGCGACGGCGTTGGCCGCGGTCACGCTCGCGCCTACGGCGTCGCCGATCGCCGTACCCCCTCCCAGGGGCAGGGCCGCCACGGCGTCGGTCAGCGCGGCACGGTTCTGCGTGGGGGCGACGACGACCGTCGCCGAACCACTGAAGGAGACCAGCCCGACGTCGAAGGTCCTCGGCAGCGACCGCACGAAGGCGACGGCAGCGGATTTCGCGGCCTCGATCCTGGTCGGCGCCACGTCGGTCGCGGTCATCGAGGCGGACACGTCCAGCGCGACGACGACGGTCGCCCTGCTGCGCGGGACCTTGACGTCGGCCGACGGCTTCGCGAAGCCGGTCGTCAGGGCGACCAGGGTCACCAGCAGCAGCGCCGCGGGCAGGTGCCGTCGCCAGCCCGGACGGTGCGGCATGACCGAGGCAAGCAGGTCCACGTCGGCGAAGCGGGTCTCGTACTGCGCTCGGGTGCGCTGCACGAAAAGGTACGCGAGGCCGATCACCAGGACGACGACCAGCAGCCACAGCCGTCCGGGGGCGGCGAAGTCCCAGTGGCGGGGGAGGGACGCCATCAGCGGCCGGCCACGCGGCGGGCGGCGCGAACCCGTCGCCGGACCGCCAGGAACCGGCTCAGCGCCTTAAGCCAGTCCTCGTCGGTCGCGAGCGCAAGGTGCGCCGCCCCGGCCGTGCGGACCAGCTCGGCAACCTCGGCGTGCCGGGCCCTGGCGGCCGCGGCGTAGCGCTGTCGAAGCCGTCGACTGCCGGTGGGGACGTCCAGGGCGCGGCCGGTCTCGGGGTCGACGACCCGGAGCAACCCGACCGCGGGCAGGTCCAGCTCACGCGGGTCGTGCACGTGCACCACGATCACGTCGTGCCGCAGCGCAAGGCGCCGAAGTGGGTGCTGCCAGTCGGGCGGACCGACGAGGTCGGTGACGATGACCACGAGCCCGCGGCGCTGGGTCGGGACGGCCTGCAGAGCGAGCGCGAGCGAGGGGGCGACGCCCTCCCCGGGAAGCGTCCGGTCGAGCAGCGACAGCAGGTGCGGACCGGCGGTGGCCGTTGTCCGGGACGGGACGCGCTGGACGCCGGCCGTCGTGAGCACCACCGCGCCGATCCGGTCCCCTGGGCCGGACGCCAGATGGCAGAACGCCGCCACCATCGTCAGGGCCAGCGTGCGCTTGTCGCGTTGGCGAGTGCCGAAGGCCATCGACGGGGTGAGGTCGACGACGAAGGTCGTCTCGAGCTCGCGCTGCGCCGTGGTCGTCCGGATGTGGGGCACACCGGTGCGGGCCAGTACAGCCCAGTCCAGCTTTCGGACGTCGTCGCCGGGGGCGTAGAGCCGTGCCTCGGCCAGGTCGCCGCCCGAGCCCGGCAGCATCCCGAGGTGCTCACCGTGCAGATACCCCTCGACCTTCTGCCCGACCTGCAGGTACAGCCGGCGCGCCCGGCTGCCGTCAACCAGGAGCGCCCCTGCGCTCACCCGGCGCCTCCGGCGTAGCGCGCGGGGGCGACCGTGGGGGGAGCAATGACGTGCAGGACCCGCTCGATGAGCCGGCGCGGCGGTACGCCGTCCGCGACGGCGTCATAGGTCAGCACCAAACGGTGTGACAGGACGTCGACGGCGACGTCGGCGACATCACCAGGCAGGGCGTAGTCGCGCCCCCGGAGCAGGGCCAGCGAGCGGGCCGCGGCGAGCAGGCCGAGGCTGCCTCGGGGGGATGCGCCGTGCACGACCAGCGGGGTCAGCTCGGGCACCTGCCACTGCTCGGGTGAGCGCGTCGCCATCACCAGCCGCACGGCGTACTCCGCAACGGCACTGTGCACGAAGACATCGGCGGCTGCGCGTTGAAGCTGGACGAGTTGGTCGAGCTCCAGGACCGGACGGGCCACCGGCGGGTCGACGGCCATCCGCCGGACGATCTCGAGCTCCTCGGCCATCGAGGGTGTACGGACCTCGACCTTCAGCAGGAACCGGTCGAGCTGCGCCTCGGGCAGTGGGTAGACACCCTCGCTCTCCAGCGGGTTCTGGGTCGCCATGACGACAAACGGGGACGGGAGGCGATACGTCGTACCCGCGAGCGAGACCTGTCGCTCGGCCATCACCTCCAGCAGGGCCGACTGCACCTTCGCCGGGGCGCGGTTGATCTCGTCGGCCAGCACCAGGTTGGCGAAGACCGGCCCGAGCTCCACCTCGAAGTCCTCCTTCGAGGGGCGGTAGACCCGGGTGCCGATGATGTCGCTGGGCACCAGGTCGGGGGTGAACTGCAACCGCACGCTGGTGCCGCCGATGACCTTGGCGAAGGTGTCGACGGCGAGGCTCTTGGCCACCCCCGGCACGCCCTCGAGCAGGCAATGGCCTTGGGCAAGAAGTGCGACGAGCATCCGCTCGAGCATCTGGTCCTGGCCCACGACGACGCTCTTGACCTCGGCCAGCGTCTGCGCGAGCAGCTCCCCGGCGTCCCTGTCCTCGACCACCTTGCGCACCGCCACGGGCCCGGTCCTCCGTCCTGGATCGATGCCACCCACTGTGACCGATCTTGCTGGGAGCCGCCTGTCAGTGACTGAGCTCCAGGACTACGACACTCTCACCCTCGGCGTCGACGCGGCCGTCGCCGAAGACCCAGCCCTCTGCGCTGGCGAGCAGCACCCGCTGCGGGGAGCCAGGAAGCGGCACGGACTGTCGGTCACCGGACAGGTTGCAGGCAACGGCGACGTCCCCCCTGGTCATCACCAGCCACCTTGCCTGGTCGTCCCACGTGATCGAGACGGCGTCCCGGCGTCCGTCGGACAGGTCCTTGCGGTCCCGTCGCAGGAGCAGAACGGCACGGTAGAAGCTCAGCAGGTCCGCGTCCTGCGTGTCCCAGGCGAGCTTCGCGGAGGCGAACGTCGCAGGGTCGTGCGGGTCCGGGACCTGCTTGGTCCGCCAGCCGTGCTTGGCGAACTCTGCACGTCGTCCCTCGAGCACAGCGTGGCCGAGATAGCCTGAGTAGTCGAAGAAGAAGGGCCAAGGGGTCATCGCGCCGAACTCTTCGCCCATGAAGATCATCGGCGTGTACGGCGAGAGCAGGTACAGGGCGGCCCCGACCCTCCGCAGGCCGGGAGACAGCGCGATCCGGTCACCGGCCGCTCTGTTGCCGACCTGGTCGTGGTTCTGGAGGTACACCACGAAACGCTCCCCAGGTACGACCTCAGGCACCGGGGTGCCGTGGTGG
>JAYUBO010000260.1:0-8754 GCA_043740815.1 Frankiales bacterium
GGGACGCAAGCGCGGAACTCGCCGCTGGAGGGCCCACAACGCGACCTCGTTGTCGGGTCTCGTTGTCTGGTGCGGGGGTTAGCCGACCTCCTCGGCCAGCACCGCCTTCAGCGACTGCGGGCGGAACTTTGTCGCCAGGCCGACGAGGATGATGCCGATGACGGCCCAGGCCACGGCGAAGTAGCCGGGCAGGTTGTACGGCGAGGCCGGGATCGGCCAGAAGTTGCGGTAGAGGACGTATCCCAGCAGCAGGACGGCCATCACCGGGAGCACCAGGTGCAGCAGCCAGTTGAACCCGCCGGGCACGTGGTTGCGGTAGAAGACAGGCAGCGCGATGTTGCCCAGGATGTAGATCATCAGCGCGCCCGCTGTGAGGGTGATGGCGAGGACCCCGAACCCCACGAGGGTGCCCCAGATCAGGCCCGCGGTCAGCGCGATGACCAGCGCGAGTCCGGAGATGACCGCCGCCGCAACGTGCGGGGTGTTGTAGTCCTGGTGCACACTGCCGATCCTTGCAGGGAGCAACCCGTTGCGACCCATGGACATGAGGACCCGACTGCCCTGGTTGATCGTGGCGAGCGAGCAGCCGAACGAGGAGTTCGTGATGGCGAAGAACACCACCAGGGTGCCGATACCGAGCACCCGGTTGGCCATCGTGTCGAACGGCGCGGCATTGGTGTAGAAGGTCGTGAGGTTTTGGAGGCCGTAGCCGAAGACCGTCGCGATCGACAGGAACAGATACAACGTGCCGAGGATCAGCACCGAGTACAGGACGGCCCGCGGCACGTTCCGCTTCGGGTCGTCGGTTTCCTCGGCCATCGGGGCCGCCGACTCGAAGCCGACGAAGTTGAGGATCCCGAAGACCAGACCAAGGCCGAGGACGCCCTGCCAGCCTGTGGGCGAGCTGCTCAGGCTGAGGTGGCTCAAGTTGATGGGGCTTACCGGGTTCACCAGCAGCGCGATGCCCAGCACCACGAAGACGGCGATCTCGAAGGCACCAGCGATCAACGTGATGCGAGCCGAGCGCTGGACACCGGTGAACGCGAGGTAGCCGACCAGGCCGAGGATGAGGACCTGGAACACCCACCACGGAATGCTCACGTGGAGGTAGTGGTCCGTCAGGTCGGAGGCGATGCCCGCCCAGATGAGGGTGACTTCGGCCGGGAGCACTAGGGCGTACAGGAAGTAGATCCACGCAGAGAAGGCGCCGACCTTCGGGCCCAGGGCCGTCGACAGGTAGGTGTAGTAACCCCCTGCGTGGGGCAGCTGCTTGGCGAACTGGATGATGGAGCTGGCGATGAGCAGCACCGCGAACAACGCGATGCTGTTGGAGATCCACAGCGCCGCGCCCGCTGCGGCGATCTGGGTGGGGAAGTCGTAGACGATCGCAGCGGCCGGCGCCATGTTCGTCATATTCTGAAACACCACGCTACGCAGGCCGAGGGCGCCCTTTCGCAGCTCAGCCTCGGCGGGCTCCACTGTTGCGGCGGCGCCCCGGAATCCGGGGATCTGGGAGTGATCGGTCTCTGACACGTTGGCTCCTGGTTTGCGCGGGGGTGGGGACGATGGTCCGGTCGGTCAGGGGATGAGCAGCGTGCGCAGTGCCTGCCCGGCCTCGAGATCGTCGAGGGCCGCGGGTGCGGCGTCCAGAGGTCGTCGGGACGAGACGAGCTCGGCGAGCATGAGCTCGCCGTCCATGTAGCGGTCCACGAGCGCCGGGATGTCGATCGCCGGCCGGACGCTGCCGTAATTGGAGCCGAGGATGCGCTGGTCTGCCTCGGCGAGCACCAGCGGTTCGAACGAGGCACGGGCTCCGGAGGGGGGGAGGCCGACGATCACCGCTGCACCGCCGAGACCGAGCATGCGGATTGCCTGCTCGGTTGTCGAGGTCTTTCCGATGGCGTCGAAGACATAGTCGACGCCGTCAGGGAGCAGGTCGCGCAGCGCCTCCACGGCATCGACGGACGAGACGTCGACGGCGTCCGTGGCACCCATGAGCTGGGCGAGCGTGGCCTTCTCGGCCCGGACGTCCATCGCGACAATGCGCTCGGCGCCGGCCAGCCTTGCTCCCTGGACGACCGACAGGCCAACACCGCCACAGCCGATCACGGCCACAGTCGCACCGGGTTCCACGCGGGCGGTGTTCGTCACGGCACCAACGCCGGTGGCGACCGCGCAACCGACGAGGGCAACGAGGTCGAGCGGTGCGTCGTCGCGCACCCGTACGGCGCCAGAGGCGGGTACGACGGCATACTCCGCGAACGACGACACACCGAGGTAGTGGTAGACGGTCTCACCGCCACGTGAGAGCCGGGAGCCACCATGCTGCAGCACGCCACCGGGTGCGACGACGGTCGCGGCGAGCTGGCAGCGGGCCTCGCGACCCGCGCGGCAGTAGCGGCACTCCCCGCACGGCGCGACCCACGACAGCACGACGTGGTCGCCCACTGCCAGACGTGAGGCTCCTGGTCCCACCTCGACGACGACACCCGACCCCTCGTGCCCCATGACGAGGGGCACCGGCACCTGCCACTCCCCGCGGCGCACGTGCAGGTCGCTGTGGCAGACGCCGGCAGCGGCGATCTTGACCTTGACTTCGCCGGGGCCAGGTGGGGCGAGGTCGACGTCGGTGACCTCCACCGGCAGGTCAGGCGAGGTGAACACGACGGCTCTCACAGCTGGTCCTCCCGAGGTCGTGCTGCGTTCATCTGGTGGCGCGTTACGTTAGAGCCCGAGGCCGGTGGACGGCAGGTGACGAAACGGAGTACGACCGGTCGCGCACGCACCACTCGGGCCAGCACGAAGGCCGGACAGGCCAGGCACGTGCCAGTAGCCTCCGGCATCACCTGTACGTCGACGGCAATCGCGAGAAGAGGGCACGGTGGCGGGTCCGCGCAGCGTCGGCGACGTCGCCCACGCCTTCGGTATGCGCGTGCTGGCCGGCGCGCAGGCGTGCGGGGCGCCGGTGCACTGGGTGACCGTGTGCGACGGCCCGTCGCCATCCGTGTGGCTACAGGGGGGTGAGCTAGTGCTGACCCGGGGCTCGGGAGTCGACCTTGACGGTGCCTGCGGAGCCGAGTTCGTCGCCCAGCTGGTGAAAAGCGAGGTTGCCGGCCTTGCCGTGTGCTTGAGCCCCGCGACGCCGAGTGTGCCTACGTCGCTCGTCGAGCAGGCCGACCGCGCCGGCCTCCCGCTGCTCGAGGTACCCGCACACTGCGCCTCCGAGGACCTCGCCCGTGCACTGGCCGCGTCCCTGCTGCACGTCCGGGCGGCACAGACCCGACGCGTGTCCGACGGCTACATCGCGCTCGCATCGGCCGCCGTGCTCGGCGGCCGGGCCCAGCTCGTGGCGACCCTCGCCGAGCTGGTCGAAGGGTGGGCCGTTGTCATCGAAAGGGACGGCCGAGCCCGCTTCGCAACGGGCGCCGCGCGGGTCCACCTCGACGATGCCCGTGCAGCCGCGGGCGGGCCAACCCGCAGGATCCGTACGGCGGGACTGCTGACCCACGTGCTCGACGAGCAGACACCACCGCGGGCGCACCTGGTGATGAGTCACCTGCCCGGCGGCGAGTCGTTGGCGCGCGAGCTGGTCACCCACGCCGCCATGCTGTACGCGCTCGCGTCGCGTCCCGAGGGGATCACGGGCGAGGTGCGCATTGCGCACCGCCAGGCCGTGGAGCTGCTGCTCAGCACACACGACGAGGCGGTGAACTCGGCGCTCGAGCGCTGGGACCTGGCGGAGCAGCCCCTCGTCGTCGCGCTGCTGCGCTCGCGGTCCCGGTCGGTGTTCCTCGAGGAGTCCGCCGCGACGTGGGTGGAAGAGCTCGGCGTGCCGGTCCTGCTCAGCGGCGACGGACCAGCGGTCACCGCCGTGCTCCCGGCCTACGCCCTGCTTGCGTGGCGTGCTCGCGTCGAGCAGGCCGCGTCGCAGGAGCACATCCCGGTTCGCTGCGGCCTCGGGACGCCGACGTCCGCGCGCACCCTCGCGCGTTCGGGGGCACAGGCCGCGCAGGCGCTCGAGGTGGCCGTGGCCGACCGCCTCGTCGTCGTCGCCTACGACGAGTTGCCGACGTCTCGCCTGCTCCTGGCGGCCGGCGGCGGAGCTGCGCTTGCCGACCGTGCCCTCGTCGGCCTCCAACAGGCGGGCCACCAGGCCGATGCGCTCGAGGAGTCCCTTCGCGTGTTCCTTGCGGAGAACGGCTCGTGGGAGGCCGCCGCCGCGCAGCTCGGAATTCACCGCCATACCTTGCGGCATCGCATCTCGCGGGTCGAACAGCTCACCGGCCGTGACCTGTCCCGGATGGAGGACCGCGTCGAGTTGTGGGTGGCGCTACGAGCAAAGGCGATGGCGTGAGCCGTGCGGACGAGGCAGCCAAGCCGCAGGGCAAGCCGGCTCCCCAGTCCCACTCCTGCTGGCCGCCCGCCGCCGGCCCGGTGGTGCGCGTTGCGTCGTGCCAGGTGTCGTTGGCCGTGGGGCGCCCAGCGGACAACGCGGCGGTTGTGGAGCATGCCATCCGTACTGCCGCGCGAGGGGGAGCGCGCCTCGTCGTCGTCCCCGAGCTCGCGACGAGTGGCTACATGTTCTCCTCGCTCGAGCAGGCGCGGTCGTTGGCCGAGCCGCTCGACGGACCTACCGTCACGCTGTGGTCGCAGCTCGCCAGGGAGCTCGACCTCGTGGTCGTCGGCGGGCTCAACGAGCTCGGCGCCGACGCCCTGTACAACGCCTCGGTCGTCGTCGACCCGTCTGGTCTGCGCGCTTGGTACCGCAAGGCCCACCTGTGGGGTGACGAACCGGACTTCTTCTCGCCGGGTGACGCGGCACCCCCGGTCGTTGACACCGCGTTCGGTCGCGTTGCCACGATGGTCTGCTACGACCTGGAGTTCCCGGAGTGGTCGCGCTTGTCGGCGTTGGCCGGCGCGGAGATCCTTGCCGTCCCCACGAACTGGCCGTCCGAGCCGGTGCGCGCCGAGCCGACACCGATGGAGGTCGTGCGCGCGCAGGCCGTGGCCAGCACGAACCGGATGGTGGTCGTCGTGGCCGATCGGTGCGGCCCCGAGCGCGGCATCGAGTGGACAGGAGGCAGCTCCATCATCTCTGCCGAGGGCCATCTGCTCGCCGGGCCCGCTGCGTCGAACGAACCGACGGTGCTCATCGCCGACGTCGACCTCGGCGCCGCCCGCAACAAACGGAGCGGGCCACGCAACGACGCGCTGCGGGACCGGCGTACCGACCTCTACTCCTGACGTGACCGAGTCAGGCGCGCGTTCTGACGGTGGTGAGATCAGTGGGGTGCCCGGCTTGTACGGTGGTGATCGGGGGCAGCGACAGGAGGTAGCCGGATGACTGACGGCGCCGACGTGGCGAGCTCTCCGGTGGCTGCTTCCCCGACCGCTTCCGACCGGCTCGACCGGATCTGGACGATCCCGAACGCGCTGTCCGCGCTGCGGCTGCTCGGCGTACCGCTGTTCCTGTACTGGGTCCTGGTGACAGAGCAGGACGGTCGGGCCATCTTGTTGCTGATGGCGGCGGGCGCGAGCGACTACTTCGACGGCAAGATCGCGCGTAAGTTCGGTCAGTTCTCCCGGCTGGGACAACTGCTCGATCCTGCCGCCGACCGGCTCTACATCGCGGCGACGCTCGTTGCACTGGTGGCCCGCGACGGGCTCCCGCTGTGGTGGGCGGTCGTGCTCGTCGGTCGGGACGTCGCCCTGGCCCCGACCCTCCCCGTCCTGCGCCGGCACGGCTACGGTCCACTCCCGGTGCACTTCCTCGGGAAGGCCGCGACGTTCAACCTGCTCTACGCCTTCCCGATGCTGCTCGCCGCGCTTCCGAGCCGCAGCGACACCCTTGCGACGGTCTTTCGACCGCTCGGCTGGGCGTTCGCGACCTGGGGCAGCGTGCTCTACGTCTGGGCCGGGATCCTGTACGTCGTCCAGGTACGTCAACTGGTCGTCGCGGACCGGGCGGCGCCCTGGCAGGCAGGCGCGCCGGCATGAGGGCCGTGGTGATGGCCGGGGGAGAAGGCACCCGACTGCGCCCGATGACCGCTAACCAACCCAAGCCACTGCTGCCCGTCGTCAACAAGCCGATCATGGAGCATGTTCTTCGGCTGCTGAAGAGGTACGGCTTCGACGAGACGGTCGTCACCGTCCAGTTCCTCGCGTCGCTGGTCCGGACCTACTTCGGCGACGGCGACGAGCTCGGTATGCACCTGTCGTACGCCACGGAGGAAATGCCCCTGGGTACCGCGGGATCGGTGAAGAACGCCGAGCAGGCATTGCGCGATGACGCCTTCCTGGTCATCTCTGGGGACGCGTTGACCGACATCGACCTGGGCAAGGTGGTGCAGGCCCATCGCGACCGTGGCGCGCTCGTCACGGTCTGTCTGACGCGGGTGCCCGACCCGTTGGAGTTCGGGATCGTCATCACCGACGAACAGCAGCGGATCGAGCGTTTCTTGGAGAAGCCGACATGGGGGCAGGTCTTCTCCGACACGGTCAACACCGGGATCTACGTGATGGAGCCCGAGGTTTTCGCGCATGTCGCTGCCGGCCAACCGGTGGACTGGTCCGGTGACGTGTTCCCCGCCCTGGTCGCTGCTGGTGCGCCGGTGTTCGGGTATGTCGCTGAGGGCTACTGGGAGGACGTCGGCACCCATGAGAGCTATGTGAAAGTCCAGGCAGATGTGCTTAACCGTCGAGTAGAGGTCGAGATCGACGGTTTCGAAGTGTCGCCCGGTGTGTGGATTGGCGAAGGCGCGGAGGTCGATCCCGACGCCATCGTAAAAGGACCGGTCTTCGTCGGTGCGTACGCAAAGGTCGAGGCCGGGGCGGAGCTGCGGGAGTACACCGTGCTGGGCGACAACGTCGTCGTACAGAGCGGTGCGTTCCTGCACCGGGCGGTGGTCCACGACAACGCCTTCATCGGCGCGCAGGCCAACTTGAGGGGCTGCGTCATCGGCAAGAACACCGACGTGATGCGTGCAGCCCGGATCGAGGAGGGCGCGGTCGTCGGAGACGAGTGCGTCGTCGAGGAGGAGGCCTTCGTCTCGAGCGGGGTGAAGGTGTATCCCTACAAGACCATCGAGGCCGGCGCGGTCGTCAACACCAGCGTCATCTGGGAGTCGCGCGGCTCGTCCTCGCTGTTCGGTCCCCGTGGCGTGTCCGGACTCGTCAATGTGGAGATCACCCCCGAGTACGTCGTCCGGCTGGCCTCGGCCTACGCGACCACCCTGAAAAAGGGCAGTGTCGTCACGACGAGCAGGGATGCCTCCCGTGCTGCCCGCGCGTTCAAGCGGGCCGTCATCGCTGCCCTCACCAGCTCCGCGATCGACGTGCAGGATCTCGAGCTGGTGCCGCTGCCGGTCACCCGGTTCGAGACGGCCCGCAGCTCGGCCCTCGGCGGGGTGGTGCTGCGCACGACGCCGGGGGATCCGCAGTCGATCGACATCATCTTCCTCGACGAGCGGGGAGCTGACGTCTCGCAGACCGTCCGACGCAAGATCGAGCGGACGTTCAGTCGCCAGGAGTTCCGTCGTGCCTTCCCTGGCGAGATCGCCGAGCTGTCCTTCCCGCCCCGCCTGCTCGACTCCTACTCGCAGGAGCTGTTCAGCGCCATCGATGTCAGGGGCATCGCCGAGGCCGGCCTAAAGGTGGTCGTCGACACCGCGTGCGGCGCGGCCTCGCTGGTGCTGCCCACGCTCCTGGGTCGGCTCGGCGTCGACGTCTTAACGGTCAACAACCGACTCGACGAGACCCTTGCCGCTGGCAGCATTGCTCAACACCGGCAGGGGATGGAGCGTCTCGGCGCGCTTGTCTCGAGCTCACGGGCGGCGTTCGGGGTGCGCTTCGACCCGGTCGGCGAGCGGCTTTTCCTCGTCGACGAGCGTGGCCAGCTTGTCCACGAGGACCGGGCGCTGCTCGTGCTGCTCGACCTGGTGGCCGCCGAGCGTGGCCGAGGCGCTCGGATCGCCCTGCCGGTGACCACGACCCGGGTGGCTGAGCGGGTTGCCCGTTTCCATGGCGCCGAGGTCGCCTGGACCTCCACCTCACCCCACGACCTCTCGCGCGCGGCCGCGGAGCCCAACGTTGTCTTTGCGGGCGACGGTCGCGGTGGCTTCGTCATCCCGGAGTTCTCCTACGCCATCGACGCACTGGCGGCTTTCGCCCGGCTGGTGGGCCTGGTCGCCCGCACGAATCTGACGTTGTCCCAGATCGACGCCCGGATCCCGCAGGCCCACGTCGTACGGCGCGACGTTCCCACGCCGTGGGCAGCAAAAGGGGCCGTCATGCGCGGCGTGGTGGAGGCGGCCGGGGGACGGGAGCTCGACACGACGGACGGTGTGCGGATGGTGGAGACCGACGGTTCCTGGGTGCTCATCCTGCCCGACCCGTCGGAGGCCCTCACCCACGTCTGGGCCGAGGGTGCCGACTCCGCCGCCGCCCACCGCGTGCTGGGTCACTGGTGCGCGGTCGTAGGCCAGGCCGCAGCGTGGGCCAGCGGGGTGCCCGAGACGAGCGGACAGGACGGCCCAGGAGGTCGGGTGACGGCCAGTGATGCGGGCCCGAGCATGACACCGCGGTCGGCACGCAGCGCGCCCAGTGCCCAGGAACTCGAGGTGAAACACACCCTGCAGTTGCCGGAGGACCCGCACGACGTCGCACCACCGGTCGACCTGGGCAGCACGCACCGGGCGGACCCGTCGCAGACCCGCGCTCGACGCGAGCCTTGACCGCGCGGCAGTGCAGCAGCTG
>JAYUBO010000261.1:0-2379 GCA_043740815.1 Frankiales bacterium
TCCATGTCCCGGCTCACGCCGGGGCGACGCGTGCATGCCCGTGCGCGCCGTCGCCCCGCCCACCCGCGTGTCCCGTCCGAGTGGCGCCAAGCGGTCGCCCTCCCGGGCGTCCCCACCCTGATCTCGGGCAGCGTCGCCGGTCGGCTGGCGTACGGGATGCTGCCGGTTGCGGCCTACCTGGCGCTGCTGGACGCGACCGGCAGCGTCCGCGACGCCGCGGTTCTGACTGCCGCCGAAGGGCTGGTCGGAGCGCTGACGTTCCCCCGTAAGGGCCGGCTCGTCGACCGTTACGGCCGTCGGATCCTGCTGGTGCTCGCGGCCGTGACCCTCGCGGCGCTCGTCGCGGCCACCGGTCCGGGCGCGCTGGTGGGTGGGATGCTGCTGCTCGTCGGTGTGTTGGCACCACCGGTGACGTCCACCGTCCGCGCGACGTGGGGCAGCCTTCTGCTGGGCCGGGAGGACCTGCGTGAGACCGCGTTTCGCCTCGACGCGGGCCTGGAGGAGGCCAGCTTTCTGGGCGCGCCCGCCCTCGGCGGCGCGGTGGCGGCTGCTGCGGGCCCGCACCTCGCGTTGGTCCTGGTGGGCCTGCTGCTGGTCATGGCTGCGCTACTGCTCGGGACCGTCACCCCGCAGACCGGCTCGACGGTCCGCCGCGGCCACCTCACCCGCAGCACCCACCTGGTCGGCGTCCTGCTCGGGCTGGGCGCGCTCGGCCAGGGCCTGGTCGGCGCCACGATCGCACTCGCCGCCCAACGCCTGCACTCCACGACCCTGTACGGCGTCCTGCTGTCCCTCGACGGAGTCGGCGCCTTCGTCGGGCTGGCGTTGGTGGCAGCCCTGACGCGAGGGCTCACGACCGGCCGGCGCCTCGGTTCGCTCTGGACGGCTACTCCGCTGCTGATGCTGCCGCTGGCCTTCAGCAGCAGCCCGGTCGCGCTGCTGGTGACGGTGACAGCCGTCGGCCTGCCCGTGGGGGCGATGATCGCCACCCTGAACGCCACCGTGCCGGTCCTGGAACCCCCCAGCCGGTGGAACGAGGCCTACTCCTTTTTGGCGACCTGCCAGAACCTGGCCGGAGCGGCGGGCTTCGCGGCCGGCGGGGCCCTCAGTGCCGGGTGGGTGCAGGGCGGTCCGACCCTGCTTGCGGCAGCAGTCACGGGCATCGGATTCGTGGCGGCTGGTCCTGCCCTGACCCGCCGGTGGAAACGTCTGGGGCAGGGCTAGGCGGGTGGGCCGTCGGTCGTGGTGCTAGCGACCGTCGTGGCGTCGGTGGCCGGCGGCTTGGTGAGCGGCACCGCCGGAGCGGGCGCCGCGGCCGGGAGCTGGCCGGTGAGGCTGACCCGGATCTGGTCGAGCCGGGCCTGACCGGCCAGGTCCATCGAGGCCTTCTCGACCTCGAGCATCCGGCCCTCGACACTGCTGCTCGCGAGCTCGGCCCCACCGAGGGCCTTGGCGTACCGCGCCTCGATCTTGTCCCGGACCTCCTCAAGCGACGGCACCGTGCCGGGAGCGGACAGCTCCGACATCGACTGCAGGCTCTTGGTGACCTGCTCCTGCATCTTGGCCTGCTCGAGCTGGCTGAGCAGCTGGGTACGCTCCGCCAGCTTCTTCTGCACCAGGGACGCGTTGGTCTCGACCGCCTTCTTGGCCTGGCCGGCGGCCTGCAAGGCGTGGTCGTGGAGGGTCTTGAGGTCCTCCATCGACTTCTCCGAGGACACGAGTTGGTTGGAGAACTGCAGCGCGGTCTGCTCGTACTCCGAGGCCTTCGCGGCGTCGCCCGCTGCGCGCGCCTGGTCGGCCAGGACCAGGGCCTGCCGCGCCGACCCCTGGAGCTTCTCCACGTCGCCCATCTGCCGGGCCAGCTTCATCTCGAGCTGCCGCTGGTTGCCGATGACGGCAGCGGCCTGCTGCGTGAGGGCCTGGTGCTGGCGCTGCGCCTCCTCGATGGCCTGCTGGATCTGGATCTTGGGGTCGGCCTTCTCGTCGATCTTGGCACCGAAGGCAGCCATGAGGTACTTCCAGGCCTTCACGAACGGGTTGGCAGCCACGCGGGTTTCCTCTCGAACTGGTCAGCACATCCTGTCATCCCGGGCTCGTACAGGTGCCAGACAGGGCTGATCGGGCAGGCTGTTGTGGTGTACATGTTCTCTCGATCTGCCCTAATCGCCACCCTCTCATCCGCTGTGCTCCTCAGTGCCTGCAGCTCCACCTCCGCGCGCGTGGGCTCGGGCCCCACCCCGAGCAGCAACGCAACCAGCCCGTCGCCGGTCGCCACCCGCACCGTCGGGGGCGGTGCGACCACGGCCACCATTCCGGCCAACCTCAATGCTCACGACCTGTACGCCGCAGACCGTCCGAACCTGCTGTCGCCCGAGGCCG
>JAYUBO010000262.1:0-4260 GCA_043740815.1 Frankiales bacterium
GCCATGGACCTCACCTCAGCGCTGTCCGTGGCCGCCGCGATCGGCAAGCGGGAGGTGAGCCCCACGGAGGTCCTGGACGCCTGCCTGGCTCGCGTCGACGCCGTCAACGACCGGGTCAACGCGGTGATCTGGCGCGACGACGAGCAGGCACGCGAGGCCGCAGCCTCGGCCACCGAGCAGGTGATGGCGGGCGCGGCGCTGCCGCCGTTCCACGGCGTCCCGATCCCGATCAAGGACCTCACCCCGGTTCAGGGCTGGCCCGTGACCTTCGGTTCGCGGGGCGCACCGGCCGGGCCCTCGCCCGAGTCCGAGCTGGTCGTGACGGCCCTGCAGCGGGCCGGCTTCGTCTTGGCGGGACGGACCAACGCCCCCGAATTCGGACCGATCACGGTGACCGAGAACCTGCGGTACGGACCGACCCGGAACCCGTGGGACCTGGAGCGGACCCCCGGTGGGTCCAGCGGTGGTGCGGCCGCCGCCGTCGCTGCCGGGATGTTCCCGCTCGCGCACGCCAACGACGGCGGCGGATCTATCCGGATCCCTGCTGCCTGCTGTGGCCTGGTCGGCCTCAAGCCCAGCCGCGGCCGGGTCCCGCGCACGGTCCTGTCCTGGGAGGGCGGCGTGGTCGAAGGGGCCGTCACGCACACCGTCGCGGACGCCGCCGCCGTCCTGGACGCCATCAGCGGCCAGGACCCGCTGTCCTGGTACAACGCGCCCGCGCCGTCCCGGCCGTACCTGGACGAGATCGGGCAGGACCCGGGCACGCTGCGGATCGGGGTGGTGACGTCACCGCCACTCGGGATGCCGATGGACCCCGACGTCGCCGCCGCGACGCTCCGCACCGCTGACGCCCTCGCCGCCCTGGGGCACACGGTGCGGCCCGCCGAGCTGGCCGTTCCCGACGAGGCGCTGCTTGCGTTCTTGGCGATCGTGAACTCCGGGCTGGCCGATTACGAGGGCGTCGACTGGAGCCTCACCGAGCCGCACATCCAGGCCAACAGGCAGACCGCCCAGGGCATCGACAGCCTCAGCTACGTCGCTGCCGTACACGCGTTGCAGCGCTTCACGCGCCGTGACGTCACCCGCTGGGGCACCGAGTTCGACGTGCTGCTGACGCCGACGCTGTCGATCCTCACCCCGTCGGTCGGCGTACTGGCCGAGGTGCACGCCGACCCGGCCAACACCTCGCCGACGGTCTTCGCCATGGCGTTGTTCAACGCGTTCTTCAACATCACTGGCCAGCCGGCCGTCTCGCTTCCGCTCGAGCAGACCGACGGTGGCCTGCCGATCGGGATGCAGCTCGTCGCCGGTCCCTGGCGCGAGGACCTGCTCGTGCGGCTGGCCAGCCAGCTCGAGCGGGCCCATCCGTGGGCCGGCCGGGCGCCGGCGCTCTAGCTCGAGGGTCGGGGCGTGCACGATCGGGGTACACGCTGTGCATGGACCTCCCCACTCCCTGGGCCACCCCGAAGCGCACGGACCTGCAGCAGCAGGCCCGCTCCTTCGCCCGCGACGTCGTGCTGCCGATCGCCGACGAGCTCGACCCGCAGAAAGCGCAGATGCCACGCGAGCTGATCGACCAGCTGGCTGCTCTGGGTTGGTTCGGGATCACCGTGCCGACCGAGCACGGTGGCCTCGGACTGGGAGTCTTCGAGTACTGCCTCGTGTCGGAGGAGCTGGCCAGGGCGTGGCTGAGCGTGGCGAGCATCCTGGCCCGTGGGCAGGGGCTCGGCACCCAGGTCCTCGACGCCGCCCGTCGCGACGAGCTGCTCACACGGTCCGCGAAGGGAAAATGGATCGGCTCGATCGCTCTGAGCGAGCCCGCCGCCGGCTCCGATCTGGCGGCGGTGCAGACGACGGCGACCCGCGACGGCGACAGCTGGGTGCTGAGCGGCCACAAGCGCTGGGCGGGCAACGCGTTGGCGGCCGACTTCGTGGAGGTCCTCGCCAGGGTCCGGGAGCCCGAGCAGGGGGAGTCCCGCTCGGCTGGGCTGGAGCCGTTCCTGGTCGTCAAGGAGCCCGGCACCTTCCCCGAAGGGATGTCGGGCACCGAAATTGACAAGGTCGGCTACCACGGCTTCCTGACCTGGGACCTGGTGCTGGAAGGCGTGCGCGTGCCCGACGGCGACCGCCTCACCGGCCTGTACGCCGACGAAGGGGCTGTCGACGACGACGGCGGGTTCGCGTCGGTGCAGCGCGGACTGAACATCGCCAGGGTCCACACCGCGGCGCGGGCCGTCGGCCTGGCCCAGGGGGCGCTCGAGGACACCACGGCCTACCTGCAGGAGCGTGAGCAGTTCGGGCACCCGATCGGGGACTTCCAGGCCCTCCGGTTCACGTTGGCCGACATGGCCGCGGGCGTCGCACAGGGCCGGACCATGTGGTGGCAGGTCGCGCACCTGCTCGATGAGGGTGTCCCGTGCGAGAGCGAGGCCGCGATGGTCAAGCTACAGACCACCGAGATGGCGGTGCGGGTGACCAACCAGGCCATGCAACTGCACGGCGGCAACGGCTACACGACCGAGCGGCGGGTGGAGCGGTACTGGCGTGACGCCCGGCTGACGACCATCTTCGAAGGCACCAGTGAGATCCAACGGCGGATCATCAGCGACCGGCTGCTGCCCCGACGCTGAGCGCGAGAGTGCCGTTCGACGCCTCGAGCGCCGGGTCCGCGCGGCGCTGTCCGGTGAGGGTCCGACGTGGCGACCGGGCAGGATGGGACGGTGCAGTTTGCTTCGTGGCTCGCGGTCGAACCGGTCCCCTTCGTGCCGGAGGTGGTGCTCCACCAGGCCGAGGACCTCCAGGGTCTGTGGGAGGCCACCGGTGCGGCGGCCCCGCCGTACTGGGCCTTCGCCTGGCTGGGCGGCCAGGCGCTGGCACGCTACGTCCTAGATGGTGACCACGTCCGGGGTCATCGGGTGCTCGACCTGGCCACCGGCTCGGGGCTGGTCGCGATCGCCGCCCATAAAGCCGGCGCCCGGTCGGTGCTGGCTGCCGATATCGACCCGCTGTCGCAGCAGGCGGTCCAGGCCAACAGCGCGGCGAACCGCACCGACGTGATGTGGACCGGCCTGGATCTGCTCGACGGTCCGGTGCCGCACGTCGACGTGGTTCTTGCCGGTGATGTGCTCTACGAGCCGATCATGGCCGCGCGGGTCCTGACCTGGCTGCAGGGCTTCGACGGAAGGGTGCTGCTGGGTGACCCCGGTCGCGACTACCTCCCGCAGACCGGCCTGACCGAGCTCGCCGCCTATGAGATCGCCACCAGCCGCGAACTCGAGGGCGTGCCGGTGAAACGAACCCGAATTTTCACCTTGGACCCCTGCTTGACTACGGCAACCACAAAGACCTCATCTGGTCCGACCGGTCAAGCCTGACTTCCCCGGCCACCGCGTGGATGGACAGGATGTTTCCTGACACGGGCGACCTGGTGGGGGTAGGAACACAGCAGTAACCCGCCTCCGCCTCCCGAAGGATCCCCGTGCAGCAGCTCACCGGTCTCGACGCCGCCTTTCTTGCGATGGAGACGCACGCCGTCTTCGGGCACGTCGGCAGCCTCTGCGTCCTGGACCCTTCGACGTCCCCGGACGCGGTCACCCTCGACAAGGTGACCGGTCTCATCGAGAGCCGGTTGCATCAGATTCCGCCCTTCCGGCGGCGACTCGCGACAGTGCCCCTCGGCCTGGACCAGCCCTACTGGATCGAGGACCCCGACTTCGACATCGAATACCACGTACGGGAGCTCGCTCTTCCGGCGCCCGGCGACGACCGACAGCTCGCCGAGCAGGCCGCCCGGCTGCACGCCCGGCCGTTGGACCGCAGCCGTCCGCTGTGGGAGCTGTACCTGATCCACGGCCTGTCCGGCGGCAGGATGGCGATTTACAGCAAGGTCCACCATGCGGCCATCGACGGCGTCTCCGGCGGCGACATCCTGACTGCCATCCTCGACCTCACGCCGGAGATCCGGGTCGTTGATCCGCCGCCGGAACCGTGGCGGGCGGAGAGCGACCCGTCGGCGCTGTCGCTGCTCACCCGCTCTGCCCTCACGTTGGCCGGGCAGCCGATCCGGGCCGCCCGCATGACTTATGCGCTGGCCCGATCGTTGCCGTACCTGGCCAGCTCTTCCGCGCGCCCCCGCCTGCCGGTGGTCGACTGGCTGCTGGGCCGTGACGCGGACCTGGTCCTGCAAGGTGGCGGCCTTCGCGCTCCCGCGACGCCCTTCAACAAGGCGATCTCACCGCACCGACGGTGGGCCTTCCACAG
>JAYUBO010000263.1:0-4120 GCA_043740815.1 Frankiales bacterium
ACCTCCCAGCCCATCCGTCGGTAGACGCCTGGGGCAGACGGGAACAGCACGCTCACCGGCTCGGCGGACTCGGCGAGCAGGACCTCGGTCATCCGGGGCACCAGACCCTGACCGCGTCCCTCGGGATGCACGACGACGCCCGCGATGCCCGTCATCGGGACCGGCCGGCCGCACCACCACTGTTCGTAGGGCCGGGCCGCCATCTTGGCGACGAGTCGTCCGCTGTCGTCGAACGCGCCGACTTCGTGCGAGGGGGGTCCGGCTGACGGAGGTGAGGACCGGTCGCCGCCGAACCCGAGCATGCTCAAGTCCCAGCGCTGCTGGAGGTCGCCTTCGGTGAGGGTCCGGATCCTCACCGTCCCTTGGCCTCTGCGGCTGCCGCGAGCAGCTCCTCGGCATGGCCTCGGGCCAGGCCGCTGTCGAGGCCGGCCAGCATGCGGGACAGCTCGGCGACGCGGGACGCATCGTCCAGGCTGACGATGCCGCTGCGGGTGATGCTGCCGTCGTCGGCCTTGACGACGTGCAAGTGCTGGTCCGCGAAGGCCGCGACCTGCGGCAGGTGCGTCACCACGATGACCTGGTGGTTTTTGGCGAGCCGAGCCAGGCGCTTGCCGACCTCGACGGCGGCTTTGCCGCCGACCCCCGCGTCCACCTCGTCGAAGACCATGACCGGCACGCCATCCGACCCGGCAAACACCACCTCGACGGCCAGCATCACCCGAGACAGCTCACCCCCGGACGCGCCCTTGTGCAGTCCTCTGGCCGGAGCGCCGGGGTGCGGGACGAGCAGCAGCTCGACATCGTCGACGCCGTCGGCACCGGCCGCGACCCGGGAGTCGCCCACGAGCAGCCCGTCCGGCAACGGGCGCTGGGACACCACGGCCGTGACGACGGCGTGCGGCATCGCCAGCTCGACCAGCTCGGCGGTGACGGCCTGGCCGAACCGTGCTGCGGCCTTCTCGCGGTCCTTGGTCAGGGCAGCGGCAAGGGTGCCGAGCTCCTTCTCCAGCTTCGCGTCCTCAGCGGCGAGAGCCATCGCAGTGTCTCCAGTGCCGTCGAGCTCCAGCAACCGGTCGTTGGCACCGGCGGCCCACGCGAGCACCCCGTCCACGTCGTCGGTCGCGTGCCGTCGCACCAGGGCGGTGAGCGCGGCGAGGCGGTCCTGCGCGACCTCGAGCCGACGCGGGTCGGCGTCGATACCGGCAGCGTAGGACGCGAGCTCCTGAGCGAGGTCGGCCGTGAGCAGGGCGGCTTCCTTCGCCCTCGCCACGAGGGTCGCCAGCCTCGGGTCGTGGCCGGTGGCACCTTCGAGCGTGCGGCCGGCGGCCGTGAGCAGCTGGAGGGCGTCCGGGGCCTCGCCGGTCTCGTCGCCGGTGAGCGCCTGCTGGGCAGCGGTCGCGGCGGTCCGCAGGTCGTCGGCGTTGGCCAGGCGTTCGATCTCGGTGGCCAGGTCCTGGCTTTCCCCGGGCACAGGGGCGGTGGCCTCGACCTCAGCGAGCCCCATGCGCAACAGGTCGGCCTCGCGGGCGCGCTCAGCCGCCTCGTCCCTGAGCTGCTGCAGCGTGGTCCGGACGTCACGCCAACGCGCCCACAGCCCCGCGAAGCGCTCGCGCTTGTCAAGCACGTCCGCCCCAGCGAAGCGGTCGAGCGCGGCACGCTGCCGGGTCGGCTGGAGCAACCGTTGCTGGTCGCTCTGCCCGTGGACGGCGAGCAGCTCCTCACCGAGCTCGGCCAGCACCCCCACCGGGACGCTCCGGCCACCGACGTGCGCCCGCGAGCGGCCGTCCGCGGCGACGCTGCGGCTGAGCAGCAGCGTGCCCTCGTCGAGCTCGCCCCCGGCGTCGGTCGCCCGCACCGCCGACGGGTGGTCCGGGTCGATCGCGAGCCGACCTTCCACGACGGCCCTGGCCGCTCCCGGTCGCACCCGGCCCGCATCGGCGCGACCACCGAACAGCAAGCTCAGCCCCTGCACCACCATCGTCTTTCCGGCGCCGGTCTCGCCCGTCACCACCGTCAAGCCAGGAGCAAGCTCGAGAACGACGTCGTCGATCACGCCGAGTCCCCGGATCCGCATCTCCTCGAGCACTCGCTGAACATAGCCGCGCGCAGCGACGATGTCGGTTCTGCACACCCCGCAACCGATCGCACCTGTGGACAACCTCACCCGCCAGGACTGGCCGGGGCGCCAGCACCGCCTGGTGTTCTGCGCCGCCACCTCGAGTCCGACGCACTCGGCACCGAGGTCGCAGCGGCCTCAGCGCGGCGAGCGCCCCCGCCACCCGTCGACGTCAAGGTCGAACTTGTCCACCAGCGTGTCGGTGAACGTCCGCGGGTGCGGGGTCCGGGCCAACGGCACCGGTACCGACCCGCGCCGCACCTCGACCCGGCTGCCATGGGGCAACTCGATGGTCCGTCGCCCATCGCAGGCCAGGACCGCCTCGGCCCCGCTCGGCAGGACCTCCATCGCCACCACCGACGTCGGCGCGACCACCATCGATCGGGCAAACAACGCATGCGCACTGATGGGTACGACGAGCAACGCCTCCACCGCGGGCCAGACGACCGGACCGCCGGCGCTGAAGGCGTAGGCCGTGGAGCCGGTCGGCGTCGCGGCGACCACCCCGTCGCACCCCCAGCGGGACAGCGGCCGGCCGTCGACCTCGACGACCACCTCAAGCATCCGCTCGCGGGCGCCTTTCTCGACCGACGCCTCGTTCAACGCCCACCCCGTACCCAACAGTCGGCCGTCACAGGTCGCGGTCACGTCGACCGTCAGTCGCTCCTCCACGTGGTAATCACGGGCCAGGACGTGCTCGACGGTCCCCTCGAGGTCGGTCGACTCGGCCTCGGCGAGGAACCCGACGCGACCAAGGTTGATGCCGAGCAGCGGCACGCCACAGTCGCGCGACAGCTCAGCGGCCCGCAGGATCGTCCCGTCTCCACCGAGCACCAGCACGAGCTCGGAGCCAGCGGCCGCCTCGGTGCCGGAGGCGTAGACGTTCACGCCTGTCAGCCCCATCGCCTCGGCCTCCTGCGCGAGCAACCGCACCTGGACGCCGGCGTCCTGCAGTCGCCTCACGACGGCGCGGGCCGCCTCGGCCGTCTTGGCACGGCCGGTGTGGGCCAGGAGCAGCACAGCGCGGGTCACGGAGACGAGCCTGTCACGCCGGACCCTCGAGGACCGCCCTCTGCAGGTCCTCCTCCTCCAACGGCGGTGCTCCGGCGGTCAGCCACAGGAAGAACTCCACGTTGCCACTCGGCCCAGGCAGCGGGCTCGCGACGACGCCACGCACGCCCAGCCCCAGCCCGCTCGCCTGCTCAGCCACCCGTCGTACGGCGCGAGCCCGCGCCTGCGGTTCCCTCACCACGCCACCGCTGGGGAGGTTCTCGCGTCCTACCTCGAACTGCGGCTTGACCATGGGCAGGAAGTCCGCGTCGGGCGTGGCGCACCGCACCAGGGCGGGCAGGACCAGGCCGAGGGGGATGAAGGACAGGTCTGCGACGACCAGGTCGACCGGTGCGCCCACCTGCCCCAGCTCCAACGCCCGAGCGTTGACGCGTTCCACGACGGTAACCCTGTCATCGGTCCGCAGCGACCAGTCGATCAGGCCGTAGCCGACGTCGACGGCCACCACATGCGCGGCGCCGCGGCGCAGCAACACATCGGTGAAGCCCCCCGTCGAGGCCCCCGCATCCAGGACGCGTTTGCCCGACGGGTTATAGCCGAACGCCTCGAGCGCGCCGAGCAGCTTGTGTGCGCCGCGCGAGACCCACTGCTCCCCCGGCTCGGCCTCGACGAGGACGGCCGTTGCCACGTCGACACCGGTTGCCGGCTTCGTCGCTACCGTCCCCGCCACCTTGACCCGTCCGCCAGCTATGAGCACGGCCGCCTGTTCGCGGCTGCGGGCCAGACCCCTGCGCACCAGCTCGGCGTCGAGCCGGGCACGACGGGCCAGCTCAGACCTCGTCGAGGGCGGCGAGGGCGTCCTGCAGGGACCGGTGGACAGCGTCGAACACCTCGACGTGCTCCTCGACCGCGAAGCCGTCCAGCTCCTCGAGCCGGTGGAGCGCCAGGTCCACGCCTGTCGGACCAGGGTCGGTCATGCGCTCAGGAGCCGTT
>JAYUBO010000264.1:0-3883 GCA_043740815.1 Frankiales bacterium
ATGGCCGACTCCTGACGGACGACGTCGTCGCCGTACACGGTGTAGTAGATCGTGGCCTCCCGCAGGTCAGGGGTGACCTTCGCGTCGGTGATCGTGACCATGCCGAGGCGCGGGTCCTTGACCTGAGTCTCGAGGGTGGCCGCGACGATCTCGCGGATGCGTACCGCCAGCTTGCGCGCTCGTGCGACGTCGACCATCAGTCCTTCTCTCCGTACAGGATCACGTCAAGCGCCAGACTTCCCGTGAACACTGCCGATCCTCCTTCAAAACCAACCGTCGCCCACCTTGTCTAGCGCACATCCACCCGGTCCTGGCCGGGTGGATGTGCGCCAAAGCGGGCGTCCTACTTGCGGGGGACCTCGCGCATTTCAAAGGTCTCGATGACGTCGTCGGACTTGATGTCATTGAACGAACCCAGACCGATACCGCACTCGTAGCCGTCACGAACCTCGGTGGCGGCGTCCTTGAAGCGCTGCAGGGACTCGATCCTGAGGTTGTCGGCCACGACCACGCCGTCACGGACGAGGCGCGCGGAGGAGTTGCGGACGATGACTCCGGACCGGACCAGGCAACCGGCAATGTTGCCGAACTTGCTGGAGCGGAAGACCTCCCGCACCTCTGCGGTGCCGAGCTGCGCCTCCTCGTAGATGGGCTTGAGCATGCCCTTGAGCGCCGCCTCGATGTCCTCGATCGCCGCGTAGATCACCGAGTAGTAGCGGATGTCAACGTGCTCGCGCTCGGCCAGCTCGCGCGCGTTCCCCTCGGGCCGGACGTTGAAGCCGAGGATGACGGCCTCGGAGGCGTTGGCGAGGTTGATGTCGTTCTCGGTGATGGCACCGACACCGCGGCCGATGATCCGCAGCGACACTTCCTCACCCACGTCGATCTTGAGCAGAGCGTCCTCGACGGCCTCGACCGAACCCGACACGTCACCTTTGAGGATGAGGTTGAGCTGGGTCTTCTCGCCGTCCTTGAGCCGGTCGAACAGCGATTCGAGGGTCGGGCGGCCGCGGGTCTGGGCGAGCGCGGCGTTGCGCTCGCGGGCAGCTCGCTGCTCAGCGATCTGGCGCGCCATGCGGTCCTCGCCGACGACGAGGAAGTTGTCGCCAGCGCCCGGCACGGAGGTGAACCCGAGGACCTGCACCGGCTGGGCAGGGCCTGCCTCGGTGACGTTCTCGCCGCGCTCGTTGAGCATCGCCCGCACGCGGCCGAACGCATCTCCGGCCACGATTGAGTCACCCACGCGCAGCGTGCCGCGCTGGACGAGCACGGTGGCGACGGGGCCGCGGCCCTTGTCCAGGCGCGCCTCGATGGCGGTGCCCTGGGCGTCGACGGTGGCGTCCGCAAACAGCTCCAACGCCGCGTCGGCGGTCAGCAGGATTGCGTCGAGGAGCTCTTCGAGGCCCAGGCCTGCCTTCGCGGACACGTCCACGAACATGGTCGTGCCGCCGTACTCCTCAGCGACCAGGCCGTACTCGGTGAGCTGACCGCGGACCTTGGCCGGGTCGGCGCCCTCCTTGTCGATCTTGTTGACCGCGACCACGATGGGTACGTCAGCCGCCTGTGCGTGGTTGAGCGCCTCGATGGTCTGCGGCTTGACGCCGTCGTCCGCCGCGACCACCAGCACCGCGATGTCGGTGACCTTGGCACCACGCGCACGCATAGCCGTGAAGGCCTCGTGTCCCGGGGTGTCGATGAAGGTGATCTCGCGGACACCGCCCTCGACCGGGTGGTGGACCTGGTAGGCGCCGATGTGCTGGGTGATCCCTCCGGCCTCGCCCTTGACGACGTCTGTCGACCGGATCGCGTCGAGCAGGCGGGTCTTGCCGTGGTCGACGTGACCCATGATCGTGACGACCGGGGGCCGCGGTGTGAGCTCGGACTCGGAGTCGTAGTCACCGCCGAAGGACAGGTCGAACCGCGTCAGCAGCTCGGCGTCCTCCTCCTCGGGTGTGACGATCTGGACGTCATAGCCCAGGTGCGTGGCCAGCAGCTGCAAGGTCTCGTCCGTGCAGGACTGGGTGGCCGTGACCATCTCGCCGAGCTCGGTGAAGACCACCTGGACGAGCGAGCCAGGGTTGGCATTGATGCGGTCGGCGAAGTCGGCCAACGAGGCGCCACGGGGCAGCCGGACGGTCTCGCCGTTGCCACGGGCAACGCCACCGCCCATGGACGGTGCGGCGAGGTTGTCGAACTCCTGACGCCGCTGCTTCTTGCTCTTGCGGCCGCGGACCGGACGGCCACCTCCAGCGCGCCCGAAGGCACCAGGAGCCGCACCACCACGGGCAGCGCCACCGCGCGGGCCACCGCCGGGGCGACCGGCGAAGCCGCCGCCGCCGCCGGGACGTCCGGCGAAGCCACCGCCGCCGCCGGGACCCCCGGGGCCACCAGGACCTCCACCTGGACGACCGCCCGGGGCGCCACCGGGACGCGCACCGGGCATGCCGGGACGAGCACCGGTGGGACGGGGCGGGAACATTCCGGGCCCGGGACGCGGGCCGCCGGGGCCATTCGCACCGCCGGGTCCGGCCGGGCCGCCCGGACGGGGCGAAAAGGCACCGGGGCTGGGACGTGGTCCGGTAGAAGGAGCTGGACGCGGGGCACCTGGACGTGGCGGCATGCCGGGCACCGCCCCGCCGGAACCACCCGGGCGGGACGGGAGGCCAGCCGGGGAGCCGGGCCGCGGGGGCATGCCCGCCGCGGCGGCACCCGGGCCGGCTGCAGCCGCGGGGCGCGGCGCGGCGGGGCGGGGCGGCATGCTCGGCGTGCCGTCGTCCGGTGAGGACGTGAAGGGGTTGTTGCCGGGCCGCGGGCCGGGCGCGGGACGCCCGGCTACCGACTGCTCACGCAGCGTCGTCGGTGTCGGAGCCTGGCCCGAACCGGACAGCGGTGACGGGGCTGCGGGCGCCGCAGACCCTGTGGAACCCGTGGCCGCCGGCGATGGGGTGGGCGTGCGCGCAGGCGCAGGGGCTGCGGCAGCAGCGGCTGCCTGGGCGGGGAAGGCTTCGCGCACCTTGCGGGCGACGGGGGGTTCGATGGTTGAGGAGGCGCTCTTGACGAACTCGCCGTTCTCCTTCAACCACGCAAGAAGAGACTTGCTCTCCAGGCCGAGCTCTTTCGCAAGCTCGTGGACGCGGGCTTTGCCGGGCACTGTGCTCCTTCGTGGCCCGGGTCCGTCCCTGGCCGTCGTTGCTACTGCATGGGCGTGCTCATGTGCTGCATTGCTCTGAGACGAGTCTCATCGAGTGCTCATGCGCTTCTCGACCTGCTCTCCAGTGGGTGGATAGGACCGTGCTGACTGACTACAGCGAGTGCACTGCAGGCGGTGCTGGGGCCGTGAGGTCCATGGTGCGGAGGTGGTCCCTCACCGGTTCGACGTCGAGCGGCCCTGGGACCCGGAGGGCCCGTGAGAACGCTCGGCGACGGTCAGCGAGGTCGACGCAGGCAAGGTCGGGGTGCACGTAGGCTCCTCGACCTGGCAGGCGTCCGGCACGGTCGACGGCAAGCTCTGCGTCGACCACGACGACACGCACCAGGGCGGGCTTGTCCCCCCGCGTCCGGCAGCCCACACAGGTGCGCACCGGACCCGAGAGGTGGGCCGTCTGCGAGACTACCGCGCCCGGGCGCTCACGGCGTCCGGCCACGACCTGCCTCACCCTCCGCCAGGCTCTCACCGGCCGCCTCGGTGTCGGAGTGGATGTCGATGCGCCAACCGGTCAGCCGCGCGGCCAGGCGGGCGTTCTGCCCCTCCTTGCCGATCGCCAAGGAGAGCTTGTAGTCCGGTACGACGACCCGGGCCGACCTGTTGAGCAGGTCCACGATCTGCACGCTCAGGACGGTCGCCGGCGACAGCGCCTCCTTCACGAAACGCGCGGGGTCGTCA